>JAHFUI010000076.1:0-19099 GCA_023265175.1 Acidobacteriota bacterium | reverse complement strand
GCGTCCGCGGCCCGATGGCCGCTGCGGACCGCGCTTTCGATCGTAGCGGGCAACCCGGTATCGATCCAGTCGCCCGCGAGATAGAGCCCGCGGATGCCGGTTTCGGTCGATGGACGCGCCGGCTGGCCGGGCGCCAGCGAGAAAGTGGCCTGCCGCTCGCGCACGACGGTCGACCGCACGATGCGAGCCGACCTGACGAGCGGAAACGCCTCGAGCAGCTCGGCGTGCGCCACCGCGATGAGTTGCTCGTTCGTCAAGCTCACGAGCGCGTCGGCGCCGCTCGACACGAGTGAGAGATGCGACGCCACGCCACCGAAGACCGTCTGTTTATCGAACACCCACTGCATCGCACGACCAGGCAACCCGACGAACGGTTCGTCGAGCACCTGACGATCGAACCACATGTTGACCGTCGCGATGGGAGAGGAAGCCATGCGGGCCGCGCGATCGACAATGTCGGCCAGCCCCGCTGGAAGGCGTCTTGTTTCGTCCCCAGAGCGCGGCTTTAGCCGGACCGGCACATCGAAAAGATCCGCGAACGCGTGCCACGGCACGGCGGACACGACGAAGCGTGGCCGCCAGCTTCTGCCTGCCGCTTCGACCTCCGTCACACCTTCGTCCGTCACCCGAACCCGTGCGGGTGATCCTGTCCTGACTTCGCCACCGTGGCGTTCGATGAACGCGCGGGCCGGTTCGGCGTACATCAGATGGAGCGGCTTGGTGGGAAGAGCGATCGCCGCGGCGCGCGGATTGCCGCGGAACATTTCGGCGAGCACGCGCGCGAATGGTGGTGCGGCGGCGCGATCCGCCGGTTGATTGAGCGCCGCTAACGCCAACGGCCGCCACAACATCTCGCGAACCCGTTCCGTCTGCCCGTTGCGACCGAGCCAGCTCTCGACCGTCTCGCCCGGCGACGCGGCGGCAAGCATACGACGATGCGGCTTGTCTCGGACCTGTCGGACCGCGACGCTTCGACACCGCTCTGCCTCGGCCTGAGCCTGTCGTCCCTCGACCTTCAGCGGCGCCGCCATTCGGAGCACCGACATGCGGTCGGCCCAGGTCAACGCGTCCCACTCGAAAATGCCGGCCACGAGGTGCCAAGGCGCCGGGAGCGGAGGGCACGCGAGCCGCGAGCGCCGCCCGGACCGATCGATCATCGTGACGCTCAATTGTGGCTGGACGCGGACGTGGGCGATCGCGCCGATGTCACGAAGGAACGCAAATGTCGCGTCGTAGCAACCGAGCAGGACGTGCTGGCCATTGTCGACGAGCTCCCCGGTCGCCAAATCGGCAAACGCCGTGGCCCGTCCGCCAAGCCGGCCCCTCGCTTCGAGGACGAGCACCCGTAGCCCCCCTCGGGCCAGGCGGACAGCCGCGCTCAGCCCGGCGAATCCCGCGCCGGCGACGACGACGTCCGGCTGGTCTAGCGCCGCCACAGAAACTGCTTCAGCGCAATGATCGCCTGGGTGATCCGGGGCACGCGGGTCCGCGAGGCGAAGACGTCGTAGCCCCTCAGCTCGATGCGGGTCAGCGTCTCGAAGTACACGGCGCGCATGATTTCAGCGGCAACGAGCCGCCCACGATCCTCCGCAGGGCGCCCATCCTCGGCCCGCCGGTAGAACTCGCGCGCGCGCCGGCACTCGAACTCGATGACTCGCCGCACCGGCTCGGTCATCACGCCGGCCATCAGCGCGTCGACCGTGCAGCCAGACGCTCGGAGATCCTCGAGTGGAAGATACACACGGCCGCGGCGCAGATCGCTGTTGACGTCGCGAAGGATGTTGGTGAGCTGAAGGGCAACCCCGAGATTGAGCGCGTAGTCACGCGCCTGCTCGGTGCGGCAGCCGAAGATCGCGATGCAGATCATGCCCACCGCCGAGGCGACGCGGCGACAGTATTCGAACAGCTCGCCGAACGTCTCGTAGCGGGTTGTGTCGAGATCCATCGCGACGCCGTCGATGACGTCTTCGAACGCGCGGCGCGGCAGATCGAACTGGGTGATGAACGGCTGGAGACAGCGACCCTGACGCGTGTCCGGGATTCCGGACTCGAAACATCGCGCGAGCTCGGCGCGCCAGAAACAGACCGCCTCGCGGCCGGAGTGCGTCGCGTCGGCCCCGCCCTCATGCTCATCGACCGCATCGTCGACCGCCCGGCAGAAATCCCAGACGGCCACGATCGCGCGGCGCTGTTCGGCCGGCAGCACGAGAAACGAATAGTAGAAGCTGGTCTTTCGCGCCATCTACGGGCTCGCGCCAACGCAACATGCAACCACGATATTCATCTTCTTCGTGTTTTCGTGTGTTCGTGGTTGCGTTTCGGCCATCGACACGCGCGCCAGATGAGGAGCGGCGCGTCCGCGATGCCGAGCGCGGGTCGACGTTCGAGCAGGTCGAAGCGGCCGCGTTCGGTGCGTTCCAGGATACGCATCCCGCCGACCCACGTGAACCGCAGCTCGATACGCAGCCGTCCGCGCGCGCCATCGCAGACGAAGCGTCCTTCGTCGAACCTGCGGCGCGTGAAGGCTGCCGCGGCTTCGATCGCGCGAGCCCACGCTGGCGTCATGCGTCCATCTGCCAGGTCGTCTTCCTTCGCACCGGCGGCGTCCTGTACCTCACGTGGCACGTAGAGGCGGCCGGCGCGCCAATCATGGCCGAAGTCCTGCCAGAAGTTGGTCAATTGAAGCGCGGTGCACAACGCGTCCGACGATCGATCGAGCGCCTCGTCGCGGTAGCCAGCGATGCGCAGCACCAGGCGGCCGACGGGATTGGCGGATCGGCGGCAGTAGTCGAGCACGTCGCACCAGGAGGCGTAGCGGGCCGTCATGGTATCCTGACCGAACGCGCTCACGAGATCGTCGAACAACGCGATCGGCAGATCGAGGGACCGGATCGAATGGCCGACCGCTGCGAGAATCAGCTCATCGCGATCGTTCGTGTGCGGCTCCTCCACCGGCCGACGCACGGCGCGGTGCAGGCGCTCCTGCCACGCACGCAACCGCTCCTGACGCTCACTGGCCGCCGCCGCGCCTTCGTCCGCGATATCGTCGGCGACCCGCGCGAATGCGTACAGCGCCGCCACATGCGGCCGCATCGCCGCTGGCAGCAGACGCGAGGCCACGGGAAAATTCTCGTAATGCGATCGCGCCAGCGCGATGCACGCCGCATACGCGTCGGCCAGTTGTGCGCGGGAAAACACCGACGCATTCTAGGGCAAGACCGGCCGTATGCGTGATGTCATCGCCGGTGTAATCGCCGTCGCGCTGCTGCTGGCGGCGGCCAGCCTCGCGACGACGCTGCAGCTCTATCGCCGCCGCCGGCAGCAGGCGCGCGACGCCGAGGGCGCGCTGGGGCGGACGATCATCGCCGAGATTCCATCAGACGCCGACCTCGTGCTGTTCAGCGAAGACAGCGAGCGATTCTACTACGGCGATCGTTCGATCGACAAAGACTTGATTGCTGCCGTGCGGGTGCTGATCAACGGCTCGCCGATGGCGGCGTTCATCTCACGGCGCGTCGCGCAGCAGGCCAGCGCCGAGGCGTCGAGCTTCGAGGACCGTCCTGAGGGCATCGCGCGCGATCGTTGGGACGTCGCAATTGAAAGCACCGGCGGTACCGCGCTCATCGAGTGCGGCGCGATTCGCGAGCGCGTCTCCCAGGAACTGGCGCGCGCGGTGTTCGATGCGGTCAAGCGAGACATGGAACGGAGGGACCCATGAATTTGGTCATCTGGTTATTTGGTTATCTGGTCATTAGATTGATCAATTGAACAATCAATAACCAGATAACCAGATAACGAGATGACCAGATAACGAGATTCACCATTCGATCTCGGCCACCCCCGCCCGCTTGTTGACCAGTCGTGCGGCGACAAACAGCAGGTCGGAGAGACGGTTGACGTACCGGAGCAACACGCCATCCACGGGCGGCCGCAGCGACACCATGCGGCGCTCGGCGCGCCGGCAGACCGTGCGCGCGAGGTGGAGCGCCGCGGCGGCCGGACTGCCACCGGCCAGAATGAACCGCCGCAGCGGCGGCAGTTCCAGCTCGAATCGATCGATCAACGCTTCCAGCCGGACGACGTCGGCGTCCCCGATCGCTGCCTTGGTGACGCGGTCTGCTATCGTGTCGGCGGGATCGGCGAGCTGCGCGCCGAGAGCGAACAGGTCGCGCTGAATCCGAACGATCTCATCGTCCAGCTCGCGGTCGCCGAGCGACGATCGCGCGAAGCCGAGGCAGGCGTTCAACTCGTCGACTTCGCCGTAGGCATCGACGCGGGCGTCGTGCTTGCTGACGCGCGTGCCATCGAACAACGAGGTCTCGCCCGCATCGCCGGTGCGCGTGTAGATTTTCACGTCGGTCGAATTATACGATGCCCATTTCCAGGACTCGAAAGACGCGTCCGCTGCCCGTTCCCGCGCCGCCGCAGCGCCGGCGTTTCCGCCGGCGGCTCCTCGCCTGGTACCGGCGGCACGGCCGCGATCTCCCGTGGCGCAACACGACCGATCCGTACCACATTCTCGTATCTGAGGTCATGCTGCAGCAGACGCAGGTCGACCGCGTCCTGCCGAAATACCGCGAGTGGTTGAAGAAGTACCCGTCGCTCGGCGCGCTGGCCGCCGCGCCCGAGCAGGAAGTGACCGACACGTGGTACCCGCTGGGCTACAACATCCGCCCGCAGCGCCTGCAGACGATCGCGCGCGAGTCGGTCTCCCAATACGGCGGCCAGTTGCCGGCCGACGAAGCGACGCTGCGGTCTTTCAAAGGCATCGGCGCCTACACCGCAGGTGCGATTCGCAGCTTCGCATTCCGCCAGCGGGCGGCCATCCTCGACACCAACGTCGCCCGCGTGCTGTTTCGGGTCTTCGTCGCGGCCGGCGATCCGAAGAGCCACGCGATGAAGCGGCACTTGTGGACGGTCTCGGAGGCCCTCGTGCCGGCGCGCCACGTCTTCGATTTCAATCAGGCATTGATGGACCTGGGCGCGATGGTCTGCGTCGCCAGACATCCCAGATGTCCGGTCTGCCCCATGGCCAAGAGTTGCCGCTCGTTTCCATTCAGCCCTGAGAAATCGTGACGAGCCTCGTGGTTTGCGCCGCCATCATCGAGCGCGACGGGCGCTTCCTCATCACAAGACGCCAGAACGGGGTCCACCTCGAAGGCTTAGGGCCCGGCGGCAAATGCGATCAGGGCGAAACGCTCGGGGCGTGTCTCGCCCGCGAACTGAAGGAAGAGCTGGACGTCGATGTACGGGTTGGCGAGGAAGTATTCACGACCACGCATACCTATCCAGACCGCTCGGTCGAGCTGCACTTTCTCAAATGCGAGCTGTTGGGGGAGCCGGCGCCCCAGATGGGTCAGCAGATGTCGTGGGCCGGCCGGGAAGAGCTCGAAAGACTCGCGTTCCCGCCGGCCGACGCCGAATTGATTCGGATATTGACGGACGGGAGGGCCTGACGAGCGTGAGAAGAAATCGGGAACCACAAAGAGCACGAAGATCACAAAGGTTCTTTCTTTAGGAGAACTGGGCCTGTTCCTGCCCCGACGAACGGCAGCGCCGCCACCACCGCGCGCTGGCCGGCAACATACACCGCGGTCCCCGGCGCCAGGAAGTCGCGGTGGACGTACCCAAGGGCGATCGGCCGCCCGAGAGCCGGCGACATCGCGCTGCTCGTGACGTGTCCAAGCTCCCGGCTCTCCACCGTCACGACCGCCCCCGGCGCAGGCACGACGGCGTTGTCGAACACGAGGCCCACGAGCTTCCGCGCCACCCTCCCGTGCCCGCGGTGGAGCACGCGGATGATGACTTCCTGCCCGACGTAGCATCCCTTGGACAAGCTGATGGCGCGCGACTCGATGCCGGCCTCGAGCGGAATCGTCTGCTCGTCCATGTCGCGATTGAACTTCGGAATGCCCGCCTCGATCCGAAGTGTGTCGGCCGTCTCGACGTCCGCGGCCGCGACGCCGGCCTCGGCCGCCGCGCGGCGCAGTGCGTCGGCCTGCTGCTGCTCCACGTGGACGTCGTAACCGGCCACTCCGGTGTCCATGACCCGTGTCACGATCGCCCTGTGCCCGTCAAACTGCGCGCGCCGGTTTCCATGCGGAGGCAACGCGTCCAGCTCGCCGATCGGGCAACCGATGATCCCGCCGACGACGCGGGCGGCGTCAGGCCCGACGATCGCAACGGCAACGAACGAGTCGGTGGCGTCGCCCAGCTGCACGTCCTCGCTGAAGATGAACTGATCGAGCCTGGCGAGCACCGTGTTTTTCTGTTCGTTGGGCACGGTCAGCAGCATCACATCACCGAGCTCGTACACGAACAGGTCGGCAATCATGCGTCCCTGCGGCGTCAGGTACGCGGCGTAGCAGCCCTCACCCGCCTTCAGGGCCACAACATCGTTGGTGACCATCCCCTGCAAATAGGACGCGCGATCGGCGCCAGAGACGACGATGCGGCCGCGATCGGAGCGGTCGATCGTCACCGCGTGCTCGTGCGCCGCTGTGTACGCGTCGGTCGAAACCATGGTGTTATGCTAGCCGGGCTTGCACAGCTAGAATGTGTCCAGACGTGTCGAACTTGCCTCGCACGCCCGGCTTAGGCGCAGCCGCTTCGCGGCCGCGCGGTCTAGTAACGACGCGAAGCTTCGTTACCCTGTCTCATTCTATCCGCGCCGTCATGCTCGTGGCCGCGACGGCCGCGTCCGCGCAACAGACGCTGACGCCAGCGCCGGCTCCATCGGATTTTGCGGTCTTTCTGCGCAGCGCCCAAATCGGGACCGAACAGGTCGCGGTCGCGCGCGGCGCCGGCGGTTGGACCATCACGAGCTCCGGTCGAACGGGACCGCCGCTCGACATCGTGACAAGGAGCCTGCAAATTCGGTACGACGCCGAATGGAAGCCGCTCGAGCTCACGCTCGACGCAACCTCCCGCGGACAGACGCTCGCACTGCACATCGCCGTCGCGGGAACGACCGCGACGACCGAGGGGTCCAACGGCGGTCAGGCGATCAACCGAGCCGACACCATCGATCCGACGGCCGTCCTGCTCCCGAATCCTTTTTTTGCCGCGTATGAAGCCGTCGCAGCGCGACTGAGGACGGCAGCACCGGGTTCCGACATCCCGGTCTATCAGGGCGGACCGACGCCCATCATGATCCGCGTCGGCGATTCACAGACCGAGCGAATTCAGACAGCCGCGCGTCTCATTGAGGCCCGCCGCACACGGGCCACGCTCGTTGCCCCCGGAGTGCCGGATCTCGACACTGACATCTGGGCGGACGAGACAGGACGGCTCCTGCGTCTCAGCATTCCCGCGCAGGCGCTCGAATTCGCCCGTGAGGATGTCGCCTCAGTCGCGGCGCGACGCGTCGTTATTTCGCGTGAGGGTGACGAGCCCGCGCGGATCGCGGCCAATGGCTTCAACTTGATGGGAACGATCTCGAAGCCCGCCGGCATCGGGCTAACTGGGGGCAAGCGGCTGCCGGCCATCATCCTCGTCGCCGGATCGGGGCCGGTCGATCGTGATGGGACCGTCGCCGGCATCCCGGTGTTCGGTCAGCTTGCCGGCGCGCTCGCCGACGCTGGATTCCTCGTCCTGCGTTACGACAAGCGCGGCATCGGCCAGAGCGGCGGGCGCACCGAATCAGCGGGATACACGGAGTACGCCGACGATCTGCGGGCCGCCGTGAAATTCATGGCCGGTAGAAAGGACACGGATCCCAAGCGCATCACCGTCGCCGGCCACAGCGAGGGAGGCTCGGTGGCCCTGCTCGTCGCGGCGAAGGAGCGCCGCATCGCAACGGTGGTGCTCATGGCGGCGCCAGGGTTCAGCGGCAACGATCTGATCCTCGCGCAGCAGAAACACCTCCTCGATCGGTCGAAGCTTTCAGAGGCCGACAAACAGGCAAGGGTCGATCTGCAGAAGCGGATTCATCAGGCCATCATCACGGGGAAGGGACTGGACGCCCTGCCGGCCGACGTTCGCCACCAGGCCGACAACGCAGAATTCCAGAGCATCGTCGCGCATGATCCCGCGACGGTGATGCCATCGGTTCGCCAGCCGATTCTGATCGTGCAGGGCGCTCTGGACACACAAGTGGATCCGTCCAATGCCGACCGGCTCGCCGCCTTGGCGGCGGCGCGCAAGCATCCCGCACCGGCCGAGATCGCGAAGATCCCCGGCGTGAATCACCTGTTCGTTCCGGCGACTACGGGCGAAGTGGAAGAATATGGGACGCTGAAGGACAAACAGATTAGTGCGGCGGTGCCGGCGGCGATCGTCGCGTGGCTGCGAAAGACATTGCCGGCGCCGGCGCGCTGACACAGCAGGCTTATTCATACCGCAGCGCTTCGATCGGATCGAGCCGCGATGCCTTGATCGCGGGCAGCAAGCCGCTAATCACTCCGACAATCATCAGGATCGCCGAGCAGACGACGACAAGCTGCACCGACAGGATCAGTTGAATGTCGCTCAGCCGGCTGGCATCGTCGAGCAGCTCCGCGAGGAAAGGCCGCGGGCTGAGCAGCCAGACCAACCCGTACGACACGCCGATGCCGATCGTCCCGCCCGCAAATGTCGTCACCAGCCCTTCGAGCAGAAACTGGAGGAGGATGTCGCGGCGCCGCGCGCCAAGAGCCAGCCGGACGCCGATTTCGCGCGTCCGCTCCTGCACGTTGACGAACATGATGTTCATGATGCCGACGCCCCCGATGGCGAGCGTCAGGACACCGATGAACGTCAGCACGATCTTGAGGCCGCCGACGATGCCGTTGGTGATTTCGTTGGTCTTGTCGGATCCGAACATGTTGACCGCGCGCTCGTCGACCGGATTGTAGCGATACCGCTTCGCCAGGAATTCACGGACCTGTTTGGTGGCTTTCGCCTCGAGCGACGGCGACACCGCCTGCCACACGAATGTGCTCACGTAGCGGGTGTCCCACAGCCCGCCCATGGTCGTCCACGGAATGAAGACGCAGTACTTGTCCGGCCGGTTGTAGTTTGACAGCTGGACCTTTTCTTCCATGACGCCGACGATCTCGAAGGGCTGTCCCCCAATCCGAACCGTCTCACCGACCGGCGACTCCGCGCCGAACAGCTTCCGCTGGACCTCGCTGCCGATGAACGCCACGCGACGGTGCAGTCGGATGTCGTCCTCTTCGAGGAAGCGCCCGCCGGGCTGCGGTTTCTCGCTGCGCATGACGCCGTAACTCGCGGCCACGCCCCGGATCAGGTGGCTCGACTGCCTGTTCCCGTGCACCGTCGGGAAGTCTCGCATGAACTCGGGACTGATGTTCTTGATGAGAGGCAACTCGGCCATCGCGAGCACATCATCGATGGTGACGCGCACGCGCTTGCCCGCACGCTCCCCGCCCGCCTGGAGACTGGTTTGCCCAGGAAATGCGACCACGGTCCCGTCTGAAAACGCGCCGTGAAACCCGACATCGAGCGCGCTGCGGAAACCGTTGCCGTAGGCGAGCAGCATCACGACCGCGATGATGCCCCACGAGATCCCGAGCATCGACAGCGCCGCGCGGAAGCGATGATGATAGAGGCCGTAGAACGCCTCGCGAACGATCTCGCGCAGCAGCGACCCCGACCAGACACTCCGCCGGCTGCCCTGGTTCGGCCTGCCCGCCACCAACGCGATTGCCGCCGCGTCCGCCGAAGTCACTGGCGCCATAGGCTCGCAGGTACTTCACATCTCGAAACGCAACGCTTCGACGGGAGGCAGTTGCGCCGCCCGCCGCGCGGGGTAGGTGGCCGTCGCGATCCCAATCGCGACAAGCGTGGCAAGTGAGAACGCGCCCGACTGCCACGAGAGGATCATCCCGGAAAACCGCTCCGGCATCGGCGCGAGATTGACCAGCTTGCACAAGCCGAGCGCGACGATCATTCCGGCGCCACCGCTCACCATCGTCAAGAAAAATCCTTCGAGGAAGAACTGACGCTGGATGACACCGGTCGTCGCGCCCAGTGCTTTTCTGACTCCGATCTCACGCGTCCGCTCCTTGACGGCGATGAGCATGATGTTCATGACACCGATGCCGCCAAGCGACAGCGTCACGATGCCGACGATCGTGAAGAAGTCCCTCATGTGGCCGACCATCCGGCCGAACATGAGCGTTTGAAGCGATGTGTCCCACATCGCGACGGCTTGAACGTCATTCGAATCGAAGCCGTGGCGCCGCGCCAGGACGGCACGAACATTCTTCTGGAGCGGCCAGTCGATGTCCTCGATGCGGCCCGTCCGTTCATCGAGCGTCTTCGGCAGCCCGTCGACGACCCACTCCTTCGGCGCCACGATGATGTCCGAGACCGTGCCTGGCGCCGCATCCGTCCGCGGCATGTCGCGCAACATCGGCGCAAACGGCACGAAGATCTTGTTGTTGTCCGGGCCGCTGTAATTGCTGTCCTGTGTCTTCTTCCGGATCTTTCCGACGACGGTGTACGGAAAGCCGTTCAGCACGAGCGTCTCGTTGAGGATGTGGCGCTTGCCGAACAACTGCTCCGCCATGTCGAAGCCAACGATGGCGACGCGCGAGGCCTGGTCCTCATCCTGCCAGGTGAAGTTGCGCCCGTACGCGAGCTCGATGGTGCGAATCTCCTGATAGGGGGGCTCGATGCCGGTCACCCTGGTGGTGGCGGCGTTGTAGGCGCTCTTCGCCCTCACCGCGCCACGCTCGAGCTCTGGGCTGACGACGGCAATCATCGACGAGTCGGTCGCAAGCGCCCGCGCGTCGTCGAGGGTGAGGAAGATCTGGCTTCCGGCGCGTTCGCCGCCGGCCTGCAGGCTCGTCCGGCCGCCCCACACGATGGCGATGTTCTTCCCGAGCTCGCGCAGGACCTTTTCGTTGCCGCGACGGAACCCTTCACCGGTGGCCGACAACACGACGACCGAAATCATGCCCCACACGATGCCGAACATCGTCAGGAAGCTGCGCAGCTTGTTGGCGTGCAGGTTCTGAAGGGATTGCGCGATCGCTTCTCTCATTTTTCACTTTGTCGCGGGGCCCCACCCCCGCGACCTGTGCCTTCGCGGCTGCCGCCGCTCGGCTTTGCTTGCGACGACTGCCTGCTCAGCGGGGTGGCTACGACGGCAGAATGACTTTGTCGCCCTCGTTCAATCCCTCGAGCACTTGAACCTTGGTGCCGTTCCCGATGCCCAGCTTCACCGGCATCTTCTTGCGGCCGGTCTTCACGCCGCGCGCGACCACCTCGACGAACGCGTGCTTTTGCGCGTCGTAAGTGACTGCGGCTTCCGGCACGATCAGCGCGTTCGGATGTTCCTCGAGCACGATTTCCGCGTTCGCCGTCATGTTGGCCTTCAACTCTTTGCCCGGGTTGTCGATCGAGACGCGGACCTCGAAGTTCGTGACGTTGTCCTTCTCGACGCCCATCGGCGAGATCTGCGTGACGCGGCCGTTGAACGACTTGTCCTTGAACGTCTCCACGTGAATGCGCGCCGCCTGGCCCAGACGCACGCGGCCGATGTCGGCCTCGTCCACCTTCCCGCGGACGAACACCTGGTCGATGTCGCCCAGCGTCATGACCAGCGTGGCGTTCGCGCCCAGATTGAGAATGGATGACACGGGGCTGCCCATCTCAACGTCGCGCGTCAGCACCGTCCCGCGGATGGGCGCGCGGATGGTCGCGTTCGCCACGTCTTCGGCCGCACGATCGGCGACCGCCTTCGCCTGCGCCACCTGGGCGCGCGCTTCGGTCACCTTCGCCTGGCTGACGGCGAGCTGCGACTGCGCCGCCCGCTTGCGGTTCTCCGCCACGTCAACCGCGCTGTGCGCATCGTCCAGCGTCGACTGGGCAATCAGCTTCCGCTCGAACAGCGCCTTGGCGCGATCGTAGGCGCGCCCGGCAAATTCCGCATCGGGACCTTCCGCTTCGACGATGTTCTTCTTGAGTTGCGCCTCGGCGCCTTCGAGCGAGGCTCGCGCCGCCAGCATGTTGGCTTCGGCGCCGCGGAGCGTCGCGGTCAACAGCTCTTTGTCGAGCTCGACCAGCACGTCGCCTTCACGGACGGTGCTGTCGACGTTGACGTGCAGCGCCTGGATGATGCCGTTCGCCTTCGACTTGATCTCGACCTTGGAAATCGGCTCGACCTTGCCGGTCGCTACGACCGAGCGGATCATCATCCCGCGCTCCACCGTCGCGAGCCGCGACGGATCGATGTCCGGCGACGCGCCCTTGATGGATCTCCATCCGACCGCCGCCGCTATGACGACGGCGACAACGACCCCGATGCCGATGAACAGAGGCTTTCGTGACGTTTTCGAGCCCATGCCCATACACAACCCTTACGAGCGCCGGGCGCTCGAGGTTCACAGCCCGCGACCTACCGGACCGACCTGGCCTACCCGACGATGAGCAACAGTACTAAAATACAGCCCCATGTGGATTCTTCGGAGCAGGGAGGCTGACGGTCCCCTCACGCTCCGCCTGGTGAGCGGAGTGTCCAAGACAGTCGGCCGCGCGCCTGTCGTCGACTTCATTCTCGACGCCGCGCTCGTGTCGAGGAGGCATTGCCGGATCACGGCCAGGGACGACCGGTTGGAGGTCGAGGATCTCTCGAGCACCAACGGCACGTTCGTCAACGATCAGCGCGTCGACAAGGGCGAGCTGAGAGCCGGCGATCGTCTACGCATCGGGCGGGTGGAGTTGATCGTCGAGAAAGGGAATCCGTAGAGGCTGGGGTCTCGGGACTAGAGGCTAGGAAGAACGTCCCCAGCCTCCAGCCTCTAGCCTCCAGCCTCCAGTAGGAACGGGTTGGTACGGCGCTCCTGGCCGATCGTCGTCGTGGGACCGTGGCCGGGATACACCTCGGCATCGTCACCAAATGCGAAGAGCACCGTGCGTATGGAATGCATCAGCGTCGCGTAATCGCCCCCTGGCAGATCGGTGCGGCCGATCGATCCGGCAAAGAGCGTGTCGCCAACGAACAACCGCTTCCCATCCTCGTGCCTTTTCCCGACCTGCAGGCAGACACCGCCCGGACAATGCCCGGGTGTGTGATGGGGCCGCGCGTCGTAGGTGCCGAACGCGATCGCCTGCCCGGGCGAATAGAACACGTCCACCGGCGGCGGGGCGTCGACGCGCAACCCGAACATCTCGCCCTGTCTCACGGCGTTCTCGTACAGAAACAGATCCTCGCGATGAAGATAGATCGGCGCGTCCAGCGCCCGTTTTGCGGCCGCGACGCCGGTGATGTGGTCGATGTGCGCATGCGTGAGCAGAATATGACGGATCGCGAGCCCGCGTTCCACGCCGAAGGCCAGCAATGCTTCCACTTCATCTCCGGGATCGATCAGCACGGCTTCGCGTGTCTCCTCGCAGCCGAGCACGAAGCCGTTCTTGAAGAGCGGCGCGACCGCCCTGGTCTCGATTATCATTGTTTCCTTTGCGGTGGGGCCCACCCCCACGACTGTCCGCCCGGTAGAACGTTTCGGGGGCACCTGTGATTCTAGCGATCGTTGACGATCTCATGTTCACGTCCAAGATCAAGACGACCGCCGGCCAACTCGGCGTGGCGGTGGTCTTCGCGCGATCCAGCGACTCCGCGCTGGATCAGATGCGCAACAGCGCGCCGTCGCTCGTGATCCTGGATCTGAACAGTGCCCGCACCGATCCACTGGGGATCGTGACGGCGATGAAGCGCGAGCCGGCGCTTGCCTCGATTCCCACGCTCGGTTTCGTCTCGCACGTGCAGACCGATCTCATCGACGCGGCGCGGCAGGCGGGTGTCGGCGACGTCATGGCGCGATCGGCGTTCACCGCGCGGCTGCCGGACATTCTCCTCGGGCGGGCCTGACCGATCCGCCCGTGACGAGAACACATCGCCGATGCGCCAGCGGCTTCATGCACGCGCGATGAGGAACAGGGTCGTGATGACCAATGCCGCCGCGAGCAGGACGGCAACCCAGAACGCGCGCCCGCGCTGTCGGCGCGGCGCCGCGCGGGCGATGTTGATCGGTTCGGCCACGCCTTCTCGGACGTCGAGAATGGCCGCGACCGACCGCAACTCGGCAGCAACGGTCGCCGCCGCTTCGTAGCGCTGGTCCAGGCTCTTGGCCAGCATCTTCAAGACAATCGCGTCGAGCTCCGCCGGCAGCGCGCGGTTGAGCGTGCTTGGCGCACGCGGCTGCGCCTGAAGGATCTGCATCACCAGGGCGTCTGTTGTCGCGCCGGCAAACGGCGGTCTGCCGGCGAGCATCTCGAAGAGCACGACGCCGAGAGAAAAAATGTCGGTCCGGTCGTCCGTTTGTTCGCCGAGCACTTGTTCCGGCGACATGTACGCCACGGCTGCAGGGACCGCGCCGACGCTGGCCGGGGCCGCGACCGCCTGGCTGCGCTGTACGCCGCTGCCGGTCCATGCCCCAAGACCGAAGTCGAGAAACTTCGCGTTCCCCTTCGGCGTGATCATGATGCTGTCCGGACCGATATCGCGATGCACGATGCCGGCGCCGTGCGCTTCGGCGAGAGCGTCAGCGAGCTGAATCCCGTGATCGAGCGCGTGGCGCGGGTTGAGCGCGCGGCCCGCGATCACCGTCTTCAGCATGTCGCCGGGCACGTATTCGGAGACCAGGAACAAGCGGTCCTGATCGGTGCCGATCTCGTACAACGCGGCGATGTTGGGATGGGACAACGCCGCCGCCGCACGCGCATCCTGCACATACCGTTCGCGGCGCGCCGGATCGTCAGCGATGTCCGCCGCCACCACCCGTAGCGCGACGGTGCGGCCGGCACGCGTGTCGCGGGCGCGGTACAGATCGCCCATGCGGCCGTTGCCGATGCGGTCGAGGATTTTGTAGTGTCCCAGCGCCTCCAGCATGGAAAGTGACGATTATACTGGCGACTTGAGCTCCTCCATCGCGCTCTGAACCAGTTGTTTGGCGTCGTCCAACTGCTCGAGCACGTGCGCGATGTCCATGCGCGGTTTGCCTGGAAAACGCTCGCTGCGGCAGTACACGCCGTGTTGACCCACCAGGGCCAGCGAATCCGTCAGCAGGTCCAGCGCCACGGCAAGCCGGCCTCGCGCGCTTCCCATCATCGTCTCGTGGTGCTCGAGCGTGTCGTGGTGCTTGTCAAAGACAGACATGATCTTCTTTCAGTAGTCCCCAGTCTGACGACTGACGACTGACGACTGTCGACTGTCGACTGTCGACTGCCCTATTTCCTGGGTGGCTTCGTCGGTCGCAACTCCACGCGGCTCGGCAGGCTTCGCGCGGGATGTCGAAGCAGATTGACGACGACGGCGGCGACCTCGTCGGACGACACCTTCCAGTCCGCGCCTTTGGACTCGTCGCCACCCATGAAGCCGGTTGCGACGGAGCCGGGCATCACGTAGCTCACGCGAATGTTGTCGTATCGAACTTCCTGCATCAGCGCTTCACTGAAGGCGTTCAAGCCGGATTTTGTCGCGCAGTAGGCGGCGGCGGTCGGAAACGCACTCTTGCCGGCCAGGCTGCTAATGTTGATGATGAATCCGCCGCCGCGCCGCCGCATGCGGGGGATGGCCGCGTGGCACGTGAAGAACACGCCGGTGAGATTCGTGTCGATGACCTCGGACCACTGCGCGGGCGTCATGTCGGCGACGTCGGCGAAGATGCCGATGCCGGCGTTGTTGATCAGGATGTCAAGGCCGCCGAAGCGCGTGACCGTCGCGTCGATCGCGCGTTCCACCTCGTCGTAGCGGCGCACGTCGGCCTGCAGCGTTTCGACCGCGCCCGGACCGGCCTTCTCTATCAGCGGCCGCGCCGCGGACAAATGCGCCGCGCTCTTGCCGGTGATCGCGACACGGGCACCGTCGGCCACGAGCGCGCGAGCAATCGCCAACCCAATGCCCCGCGAGCCACCGGTGACGATGGCGACCTTGCCGTTCAGCGATTCCATCGTGTCATCCTGTGCTTGAGACTTCCTCGTGCGTCGTCTCTCATACAATAGCCCACCAGTGCCGGACATCGCCATCATCGGCGCCGGCGAGCTCGGAGGCGCGCTCGCTCACGTGCTCGCGCGGCGGAACGTCGCCGCGGCGATTCGCCTCATCGACGAGTCCGGCCGCGTCGCCGAGGGGAAGGCGCTCGACATCATGCAGGCGGCGCCGATTGAAGGCTTTGCCACCAAGGTGTCGGGGTCGGCTGACTTGTCAACGGCAGGCGGCGTGACGGTCGTGATCCTCGCCGATCAAGCCGGCGGTGCCGAATGGCAAGGCGATGACGGGTTGAGGCTGATGATGCGCCTGACGCAGCTCGCCTCGAGATCCGTGATTCTGTGTCCCGGCGCACAACAGCGCGAGCTCATCGATCGCGGCGTGCGCGAGTTGCATATCTCGCCGCGACGCCTGTTCGGAACGGCGCCCGAAGCCGTTGGGGCTGGCGCGCGCGCACTCGTGGCGCTTGCGTTGGACGGCTCGCCCACGGATGTCGCGTTGTCAGTGCTTGGCGTGCCGCCGTCGCGAATCGTGATTCCCTGGGAGGATGCGACTGTGGCCGGCTTTGCGCTGACGAGACTCGTGGACGAACCGACGCGGCAGCGCCTCGGCGCCCGCATTGCGGCGATGTGGCCGCCCGGATCATACGCGCTGGCCTCGGCCGCGTCGAAAGCCATTGACGCGATGTTCGGCCGGACGCGCGCGATCGTCGGCTGCTTCGTCGCGCCGGACGATTCCGAAGGCATGCGCAGACGGACGGCCGCGTTGCCCGCGCGGCTGAGCCCAGCGGGCATCGAACGCCTGGTTCTTCCTTCGTTGAGTGTCGTCGACCGCGTCGCGCTCGATAACGCGATGCTGCTCTAGGAGCGTGTCTGAGAAACCGGAACACGCTCCTAATTTAGCAGGCCGGCTTCGCCGGCAAAAACGCCAATGATTTGGAAGGAACGCGCGCGCAGCCCGCGGACTGCCGACCCGCCGGGCGTTGCGCATCGTGAACGGTACGAGGGTAAGGGCCCTTACATTCCGTACACCGGACGGTGCAGCGTCAGACCGCCGGCAAAGTCGGCGAGCTGCTTACGAAGAATCAGCCGGCCGCGGTGCAGCCGCGACTTGAGCGTCTGATCTTTCACGCGCAGCATCGCGCTCGCCTCTTCGGTCGACATCCCCTGAATGTCGCGGAGCATCACCGGCGCACGATAGATCTCTGGGAGCGCCAGGATCGCCCGGAAGACCCGCCGCCGCAGTTGTGATCGCAGGACGCCCTCGTCGGCCATGCTGGACCAGTCGGCCACCTCGCGGCTGGCGGAGCTCACACCCTCCTCCGCGTCAGCGATCATCGTCTGGCGATCTTGTTCCTGGGTACGCTGATATTGCGCGGGGCGCAGGCGGGACATCGCCGCATTGAACGTGATGCGGTAAATCCACGACGACAGCGCCGCGTCGCCACGAAACGCGCCGACGTTCCGATAGACTTTGTACAGCACGTCCTGCGTGATTTCTTCGGCGTCTTCCTTGTTTTTCAGATACCTGAAGGCGAGCTGAAAGATTTTCGAGCCGTACGCACCGGCTACTTCCAAGAGCGCCTCCTCATCACCGGCCTGCAGCCGCATGAGGAGTATCCGTTCTTCGGGTGTCCGCATGAGATGTCCTCTCGGTGCAGATCAGAACCCCGCCGACGCGCGGAATATTCCTGGGGTCGCACTGATCGGCGAAGTGCTTATCGAAGAAGGAGATGCAGGATCGTCGCGGGCGCGACGATCCCGAGCAGCACGCAGATCCCGATGAGGGCGGCCGCCACGGGCCGGCCGAAATTCAGCGTCCACCGCGCGCCGTCGCGCGTCGGAACGAACAGCGCCGGATCGTCCGGATTGCGATAGAGCTGTCCGAAACGCCAATGCTCGGCGACGAACGGACGCGGCGCCGGACGTCCCAACCGGAGCTGCGCGCGCACCGCCACGACAATGGACAGCACGATGCCGGCGATGATCGCCAGCGTGTACCAGTAGCCCAGATCGCCGCGTCCCCGGTTCCACATCGTGACAAGTGCGAGCGCGGCGTAGGCTTGAAACGATACCCAGATCAGCGCGAAGAGGGCGATCGCTTCCGCCGCAACCGCGGCTGCCATGTCTCCAGCGGCCAGTGAGGCGGGGGATCCAGCATGTGCGAAGCCGCCGTCGAGCAACGTGTCGTCGTCCACGGGTTGCGATCGCGACATCAGCAGCGACCCGATCGTCCCGAGGATGAGGGTCAGCGTGATCTGCACGAACACCGGCATGAACACGCGCGGGTAGGTCTTGTACTGCCAGCCAATCGGCCGGTCCACGCGGTTGAAACGGACCGGGAGAATCGACGGCAGGGACGCGTAGCGGCCGAGCAAGAACCCGGCGCATCCGCCGATGACGATCGCGATCGCGGCGATGGCCGCCCAGGTGACCGCGGTCGGGCGCAACATTCGAACGCGAAAACGGCCGGTCACCGGACTCCTTCCTTCAAGGCTGCCACCCGGGTTGCCGGCAGGCGGTCGAAGATCTCGCAGAAATGAAAGACGATGCGATCTTCGACCCCGTCCCGGTCGACGGCCCGCCCGAGCAGCTGCGCCAGCGACGTCACGCCGCGATCGGCGATCCCGCACGGCACGATCAAATTGAAATAGTCCAGGTCGGTATTTACGTTGAACGCGAAGCCGTGGCTCGTCACCCATCGCGCGATGCGGACGCCGATGGCCGCCAGCTTGTCCTCTCCGACCCAGACGCCGGTCAACCCGTGCAGGCGCCGCGCCGCGACTCCGTAGTCCGCGGCCGTGCGGATCAGGATTTCTTCCAGATCGCGCACATAGCGGTGCACATCGCAGCGATCGGGTTTGAGATCGACGATCGGATATCCAACGATTTGGCCGGGCCCGTGGTAGGTGAGGTCGCCGCCACGGCCTGTCTCGTGCACTTCCACGCCGCGCGAGGCCAGCTCGCCAGCGCTGGCGAGAATGTGGCCGAGGCCGCCGTCGCCTTTGACGCCGAGCGTCAGCACGTGCGGGTGCTCAAGGAGCAACAGCAGGTCGTCGACGCAGCCTTGCTGGCGCTCTGCGACGAGCGCGCGCTGGAGATCGAGTCCCTCGGCATACGGCACGCGGCCCAGCCGGCGGACGTCGATGAATTTGGTCATCTG
>JAHFUI010000231.1 GCA_023265175.1 Acidobacteriota bacterium | reverse complement strand
CGGCCGACCCCCGCGGACTGCTCGCGCAGCATCCGGGTGGGGCCATTATCGACGAGGTGCACCGCGTTCCTGACCTGCTCTCGTACCTTCAAGTCGAGCTGGACGCACAGCCGGCGCCCGGGCGCTTCATCCTGACCGGGTCCGCCAATTTCGCACTGCTCCAATCCGTGTCGCAGTCGTTAGCGGGTCGCACCGCCCTGCTGACGCTTCTCCCACTGAGTCACGACGAGGCGTTGCGGTTTCCCCGGCAAGCTGACGATCTCTTCACCACCCTCTGGCGCGGGGGCTACCCCGCGCTCTTCGACCGGCGGCTTCCACCCACAGAGTGGTTGGGAGCATACGTCGCCACGTACGTCGAACGGGACGTCCGCCAACTCCTGAACGTGTCCGATCTACTCGCATTTCAGACGTTCCTGCGATTGTGCGCCGGGCGTGCGGCGCAACTGCTGAATCTCTCGGCACTCGGCGCGGATGCCGGGATTACGCACAACACCGCCCGTGCATGGCTGTCCGTGCTCGAATCCAGCTACATCGCGTTTCGGCTGCCTCCGCTCCACGCCAACCTCCGGAAGCGGCTCGTCAAGACGCCCAAGCTCGTGTTCTACGATTCGGGACTGCTCTGCTATCTGTTTGGCATTCGCGAGCCGGAACAGCTCCGGCACCATCCGCTGCGTGGCGCCATCTTCGAAACGTGGGTCATCTCCGAGATCCTCAAAGCGCGCGTCCATCGCGGCTTGCCAGCATCGTGCTGGTTCTATCGCGATCGTAAGGGGGAAAAAATCGATCTCGTGATCGATCGCGGCGATGCCATGCTGCTTGTGGAGGTCAAGTCGGGACAAACAATCGCGGAGGATGCGTTTCCGGCACTGATGCGAGCTGGCGCCTCAGTGGTCTCGACCGCGCCCGGAAAGCCCGTGCGCCGGATCCTGATCTATGGCGGCGATGCGCGCGCGCGTCGGCACGAGACCGAGGTCATACCCTGGCACGAGCTCCAGAACGGCGGCTGGAGCGGCTGAAGGGCTCGATCACTGGCCTCTGGACTCGCGGCTCTGGACCGACAGTCAGGGCAGCAGGACGGCAATCGCCGCGCGGGCCCGTTCGATGAAGGCGCGACACGCCGCCACGTCTTCCTCGATCGCATCCCTCGTGACGACGAACTCCGCGGAATAGTCGGCTTCGATGCGGTACTTTTGCAGCCGCGCGAACAGCCGGGCGTCACCCGGGTCTAGCCGACCCGTCTTCACGAAGTGCAGGCCGAGCAGGTTGGCGACGCCCGTGTGCGATCGAGGCTCGAGTCCCTGTGTCAGCAGGAGGGCGACGGCGGCATGGTAAGCCGCATAGTAGAGACGGCTCTCCGCATCGTGCAGCAGACCGGCGTCGAGCAGGACGGTCCCGGCTCGAAGCGACTCGTCACACCGCCCCAACTCCGCGGCGATGTTGGCCCGTTTGTTGTCGTCGGTCATAGTCCCCGGGGGCCCCGACGCGCGTTTTCCTGCGCGTCGGGGTGGAGCGGAATCCCCTCGCGGTTGATCTCGAGCGGCGTTCGCCGCTCGCGCGCTTTCCAGGCCTCGAACGCGGTCGCTGACATGACGAGCGGCGAAATCACCACGCCGCCGATTTGCCAGGTCAGGTCACCGGTCAGGTCGGTGATCGCCCGGTCGTCTTCCGGCCTGACGTGGTCGAGGAGGACAAGGCAGTCGACGTCTGAATCTTCATGCGCCTCTCCGCGCGCGTACGATCCGAACAGCCGCACCTCCACCAGGCGCGACCCGAACCGATCGCGCATGCCTGCGAGGAAGGCATCCACGCTCTCGCGGACCGCAGGCGGCAACCGCAGGCGTGAGGTGGCATCGGTCATGGGTTGATTCTATACCGGTGCCGTCAGCCCAAACGCGGCGAGCCGCTGTCGAACCTCCGCCTTCCAGTTGGCGGCCGTGATGATCGGCCCGGTCCACCAGGTCTCTGTCAGGGCGGCGATCAACAGGACCAGGTTGTTTGACAGCGGCGGTTTCTTCGCCCATCTGGTGTCCAAGGACGCTCTCCACACCCGTGCCACCGAGCTCTTCGCGCGCGCCGAACGAGAGGGCTGGCATCTCGTCACAACGAACGCCGTGGTCTACGAGACGCACGCGCTGCTCGTGAACCGTGCCCGCGACGGACGAGAGGCCGGACTTCGCTTCCTGGAACATGTCGAGCGCAACGATGTTATCGATGGATCCGGTCGAAAGATTATCAAGTACAGCGACGCGATGTCCGCCGCCGAGCAGCGCCTCGGCGAGGTGTGATCCGATGAACCCGCACGCACCGGTGATGAGCACACGCATGTCAATCCTTGTTCGGAATTTGTCGAAGGTCCACAGCCCTGACGATCCACTTTAGTTCATGCGCCGCTGATCAAGTTGAAGCTCGTCCCGCGGGACACTCGGGGAACTCCCGCTGACCTGGAGGACGCGCATGGTGAGGGACGCCGCCATGATAAGCTGTTCGCATTAACACCGAACAGCGCATGACCGTTCGATACGAGCAGAGCCCTGTTCCGAGCGGCCGCTGGGGGGCGCTGCTCGATACGGCGCTGGCCGCTGCCTGTTATCTGATCGCGTACCAGGTGCGGTTCTCGGCCGGATTCACGGGTGCGCCACTCCGCGAGATCCTTCCGTACGCCTTCGCCACGAGTCCGGTCGTCGTCGCCAGTCAGATCGCCGCGTTCTTCGTCTGTGGAGTGTACCGTCGGCAGCGGACTCGTGTCGTGCTGCTCGCGCGACTTCCAGCAGGCTCAGTCCTGGGAACCGTCGTCGCGGCGGGTTTGATCTGGCAAATTCACGGGCTGCAAGGTGTGTCGCGGGCGGCGTTCAGTGCCGATCTGCTCCTGTTCGCCGTGACGACGGCCGGGTGGCGCACCGGGTGGGCGTTGTGGCGGCAGCAAGCGATGGACGCAAACGGCGCGCCCGCGATGGTGGATCGCGCGGCTGAACGGCCGACGCTTCGCGGAACGCTCGCGTCGCTTGTTCGCCATCGCGAACTGGTGAAAAACCTGGTCCTGAAGGACCTGAAACTCAAGTATCGCGGGTCGATTCTCGGGTTCGTATGGTCGCTGGTGAATCCACTCATGATGATCGGTGTGTATACGATCGCGTTCACCTACATCATTCGAAACAGTATTCCCGGATTCGTGTTCTTCCTGATGCTCGGCACGCTGGCCTGGACCTTCTTCGCGAGCGCCGCCACCATGTCCACCGGAGCCATCGTCGACAGCGGCAGCCTGATGAAGAGTGTCGTCTTTCCGCGCGCGATTCTGCCGATCGCGACCGTCCTGTTCAATGGCGCGCAATATCTATTGACGATCCTGGTCTTCCTGCCCGTGATGCTCGTCATTTACCGGGTACCGCCGTCGTGGCCGATGCTGCTGTATCCGGTGTTCCTCATCCTGCAGGTACTGTTCACCATCGGCGTCGCGTTAATGCTCGCGGCCGGCACCGCCTTCTTTCGCGATATCCGGCATCTCCTCGAGATTGCGCTCGCGATCCTGTTCTGGATGACTCCGATACTCTATCCGGTCGCTCAGGTCCACGAAAAGATGCGGCTGCTGCTTCTGCTCAGCCCACTGTCGCCGTTCATCGTCGCGTATCAACAGATCTTCTATTACCGGCAGTGGCCGGAGCTCACGCTCTGGGTCGTCGGCCTCGCCTATGCGCTGGGCACGTTCCTCGTGGGATCATGGCTGTTCCTCTCGCTCGAGGATCAGCTTGCGGAGCAGATCTGATGCTGCCGGCGATCGTCGCCGATGAACTGTCGAAGTGCTTTTTTCTGCGGCACAACCGCGCCGGCGAGCTCAAGGTCCGGTTCCTGGGCCTGTTCCACAAGCACAAGCGCGAGCAGATCGAGGAATTCTGGGCGCTGCGCGGTGTGTCAACCGCCATCGGCCACGGAGAGGCCGTCGGTGTGGTCGGGCGAAACGGTTCGGGCAAGAGTACGTTCCTCAAGCTCATCGCGGGCCTGCACCGGCCCACGAGCGGACGCTTGCTCGTGTCGCGCGGCGCGCGGATCGGGACGATGATCGAGCTCGGCGTCGGGTTTCACGGCGAGCTGACCGGCCGCGAAAACGTGTTCCTGAACGCGTCGATTCAGGGACTCTCGAACGCCGACACGGAAGCGCTGTACCCCCACATCGTCGCGTACTCGGGCCTCGAGCACTTCATGGACGTGCCGCTCAAGAACTACTCCTCGGGCATGCACATGCGTCTCGGGTTCGCGATCGCGGCGAACCTCGATCCCGACATGCTGCTGCTCGACGAGATTTTCGCCGTCGGCGACGCCGAGTTCCAGCAGCAGTGTATGCGCACGATGACCGAGTGTCGCCAGCGTGGCAAGACGATCCTGTTCGTGTCGCACTCGGCGGAGGCAGTGCGTAAGATTTGCTCCCGCGTGCTGGTCCTCGAGCATGGACAGCTGTTGTTTGACGGCGGCGTCACCGAGGGACTCGACTTCTACGCCAGCCTCCTGGCGGGCAGCGACCACGCCCTCGAAGCGGCCGGCCTCCGCTGCTGACACCCGTCCGGCCCAATCGACGGCTCTCGAGCCGTGCCCTCCCCCGAACCGTCAGCGGATCCGCGCCGCCACGTCGTTGCCGCCCGGCGTCGACGATCCCTTCGCGAAGGAGGGCGTCTCGATGATGCTGTTGGGTCCGGCCGAGACGACCCACACCGTCGTCGGCTCGCTGGCCGTGAGAGCTGCCAGATTCACCAGATAGCAGTTTCCCCACGGATCGATTGATGTAGTAGAGGTCGTACTCGAGCTTGAGGATCGCATCTTCGACCGAGCCTCCGTACGGCGAGTTCACCTGCGCCCAGCCGGTCAGGCCAGGAGCGACGGTCAGTCGGGCGCGATACAGTGGCACCTCGCGCTCCAACTGTTCGACGGACTCCGGCCGCTCGGGGCGCGGCCCGACCATGCTCATCTCGCCCCTGAGCACCGCCAACAGGTTCGGCAGTTCATCGAGACGACTCCGGCGAAGCAGTCGCCCCACGTGCGTGACGCGTGGATCGACCGGCGCGCTCCATCGGGCCTGGCCATCGGATTCGGCGTCCTGTTTCATCGTCCGGAACTTCGTCATCCTGAACGGCTGCCCCCCCACGGCCCAGTCGCTCCTGCCGATAGAGCAAGGGCGGGCCGCTGTCGAGCACGATCGCGAGCGCGATGAACGGCGGTCCTGGCCTCCCGCGTCGGCACCAGGCCTATCAGCCACAGCGGAACCGCGAGCAGCCAGACGGCGTGCGCGCGCAAGAACGCTGGGTTGAACGGAAACCCAGCCGTCAGTGACCAGGTCCAGAGTGCAAGCCACACGGCCGTGGTGACGGCCAGCGCGTCGCCGACTAACAGCAACAGCCGGCGTTCCGATCTGCGGAGCGGACGAGTCACAGTGCGCGCAACTGCGAACGAGAAGCGGCGGCGCGTGTTTGCGCGTCGTGCGATCGCGACATAGTATGGTCACCTCGATGCCCACGGCCGTTCTCATCGTCAACTATCGCGCGTACGATGCCCTGCGGCGTTGCCTGGTCTCGGTCTCACCCCACCTCAGCGCGGACGATGAAATCGTCGTCGTCGACTACGAGAGCGATTCGGGCGCGCTCGCCGCCGCCATTGCCGGCATCCGAGCGGTGTCGATCGTCGCGCGGCATGACAACCGCGGGTTCGCGGCCGGCGTGAACCTCGCCGCCGCGCAGTCGCGCGCGCGGTTCATGCTGCTGCTCAACCCCGACACGATCGTGGAAGGTCCCGTGGTCCGCGTCCTCGAGGACTGGCTGACATCGCATCCAGATGTCGCGGTGGCCGGAGCCCGGGTCCTCAACATCGACGGGACGGTGCAGCCAACCGCGCGGCGGTTTCCTGGCATGACCACCTTGCTGGGCGGGCGTTCGACCTGGCTGACGGGCCGGTTTCCCCGCAACTGGTTTTCGCGCCGGAACCTCGTCGGGCTCAGCGCGGTGTCTCCGATCCATGTCGACTGGGTGTCCGGAGCGTGTTTGATGACGCGGCGCGATGTCTTCGACGCCGTGGGCGGCTTCGACGAATCATTCTTTCTGTACTGGGAAGATGCCGATTATTGCCGTCGCGTGGCGGCCGCGGGATTGGGCTGCGCGTACCTGCCGACCGCTCCCGTCCGTCACGTCGGCGGCGCTTCGGCGCAGTACGATCTTCCAAGGGCGATTCGCAGCTTTCATCGAAGCGCATTTCGTCTCTACTGGAAGCAGGCCTCGCTCTTCGGCCGGCTGGCGGCGCCGGCGGTCCACATCGGCCTGTGGCTGCGCGGCGAATGGCGCGTGAGGCAGGCGTTGCGGCGGCAGCGGATCACCGCCGGCCGCAGGAAAAATCCGCCC
>JAHFUI010000230.1 GCA_023265175.1 Acidobacteriota bacterium | reverse complement strand
TAGTCGGCGATCTGTTTCTTGAGCGCGGCGAGCGGTTCCTGATACCCATCGATGTGGGAATGCGCGAACAGGTCGGCGATCCCGTTGACGAAGAAGCCGGCGCGGGCGACGTCGGTTTCCACCTCGACTCTGGCGGGCCCGAACCGGCCGGGCCCCGATCCGGCGCGCGTCCGCGCCTGCGCCTGCTCAGTGAGCGGCTCGTACCCGCGCTCGATCCCGGCGTACTTGCGCAGCCGAATGAGGGCGGCCTTCTGCCGTCCGGTCGGAACCTGATCGTCGAGGAGGCCGCGGATGCCGGCAAAGATCATCTGCGGCACGTTGAAGTACGGCGTCTCGTACTTCTCGTTCAACTCCTGCCCGCGCAGCGTGTCCTGCGCCGCCTTGATCAGGATCTGGAGATCCTGCGCCACCAGCGGGTCGCGTTCGGCGGTGAGTCGGCGCTGCAGCTCCCGCACGGCTGACTGCGTATCCGCCTTGATCCGCGCCAACCGGTCGGATGAAAGCACCGTCACCTGTTCATCGAGCCCGGCCATGCCGTTGCGCGCCGCCTCCTCCGGTCCGTACTTGGCGCGCACCTTTAGCAGAACCTGAGCGTTCCCGTTGCTGCGCGCGATCCACGACAATTGTCCGGTGGTCGAAGAGTCCCGCCGCTGCGCGAAGGGCGACAGCTGCGCGATCGACATCACGCACGCACACACCGCGAAGACGAACGTCAGAGCAAAACGGGAGGTCTTCATGTAAGGCGTTTGCGGTGCGGGCTGCATCGGTTCGAGGAAGAAGTCACATTCTACAACCCTTGTGACACAATTCCGGTCATGAAACGTGTGCATGCGATCGCGGCCATCGGCTTAGCGCTGGCGACATCGGTCGTGGCGGCGCAACGAAAACCCGCTCCCGCTCAACCGAGCCTGAGTAACGTCGTGCCGGACCTGGATCAGCGGCTCGCCCGGTTCAAGCCGGTGCAGATGCCGTTCAATCCAGCGGGGCTGACCGACCGCGAGCGGCAAATGGTCGATCAATTGGTGATCGCCAGTCGCTACCTCGAAAGCATGTACTGGCGGCAGAGCGACCCGGACGGGCTGGCGCTGTACCAGCAACTGGAGCACGACGAGCGGCCTCTCGCGCGTAACGTGCGCCGGTACCTCACGATCAACGGCAGCCGCTGGGATCTGGTGAACGAGAACCGCCCGTTCATCGACACGATGCCGATGCCGCCGGGCCACGCGCTGTATGCGCCGGACATCACACGCGCGCAGATCGAGGCGTACGTCGCCAGCCATCCGAACAGGAAGGCCGAAATCTACAACCCGTACACGGTCGTGCGACGCCAGGGCGCGGATCTGGTCGGCCGGCCGTATCACGACGAGTTCAAGGGGTTCGTGAACGGGGCCGCCGCGGCGTTGCGCCGGGCCGCGTCGCTGTCGCCGGATCCGAAGTTCGCGGCCTTCCTTCGCCTGCGCGCCGGCGCGCTCGCCACCGACGACTACTACGCCAGCGATCTCGCGTGGCTCGACCTTCAGAACCCGAAATTCGACGTCATCTTCGCCCCGTATGAGACGTATCTGGACGATCTGCTCGGCGTGAAGACGTCGTACGGCGCGGCCGTGCTGATCAGGAACGAGGAAGAAAGCCGCAATCTGGCGAAATATCAGCAATGGGTGCCCGAGCTGCAGGACGCCCTGCCGCTGCCGGCCGCGGATCGGCCGTCGGTTCGCGGCCATGCGACGCCGATGGAGGTCATGGACGCGCCGTTCCGCGCGGGCGATCTGCGGCACGGGTATCAGGCGGTCGCCGACAACCTGCCCAACGATCCGCGCATCCACCAGGAGAAGGGGACGAAGAAGATTTTCTTCAAGAACTTCATGGACGCGCGCGTGCGCGAGATCATCCTGCCGCTTGCCGCCCGCGTGATGGACCTCGCGCAGGCGCGGCGTGCGTCCGCTGACGGCTATCTCGCGTCCACGGTCATGCACGAGATCTGTCACGGCCTCGGGCCGGCGTTCGTCCGCCGCAATGGGAGTCAGGTGGACATCCGCGAGGCGATCGGCGGCGCCTATTCGGGCCTCGAAGAAGCGAAGGCGGACGTCGTCGGGATGTTCGCGCTGAAGTGGCTGATCGACAAAGGCGTCCTCCCTGAGGAGCGGCTCGAAGAATATTACGCGTCGTACGTCGCGGGCATCTTCCGGACGGTCCGCTTCGGAACGGGGGAAGCGCACGGGCGGGCGGAGATGATGGAGTTCAACTATCTGTCCGAACAAGGCGCGATCGCGCAGGATGGCGGCCGGTACCGCGTCGACTACATGAAGATGACGCCGGCCATCGAGAAGCTCGCGAAGGAGCTGCTCGAGCAGGAGGCGTCCGGCGACCGAGCGCGCGCCGAGGCGTGGTTCAGCAAGTATGATCGCATGCCGCCGGCGCTGAAGCAGGCGCTCGCCGCCGCCATCGATGTGCCGGTCGATGTCGATCCCATCTTCTCGTTCGCGGAGTCAGTGAGCTAGAGAACCACGAAGGTCACAAAGACCACAAAGAAACTTCAGGTGTGGCTTTGTGTTCCTCGTGAGCTTTGTGGTTCAGACAAGGGAGAGATCGTTCATGTTCGCATCCGTGCCCGGCGTCGTGAGCGCCGGTTTCGAGCCCTATATTCCCGCCCGCGCCCACATGAGGGAGCTGACGGTGCTGCCGCTCATCATCGGCACGCTTCTGGGCGCGATCTTCGGCGCCTCATCGCTGTACCTCGTGTTGAAGGTCGGACTCACGGTCAGCGCATCGATTCCCGTCGCCGTCATTTCCATCACGTTGTTCCGTATCTTCTCCAAGATGGGCGGACGCGACGCCACGATCCTCGAGAACAACATCGTGCAGACGGCGGGGTCGGCCGGGGAGTCGATTGCGTTCGGTCTCGGCGTCACGATGCCGGCCATCATGATCCTTGGGTTCGATCTGGAGCTCACGCGCGTGGCGCTGGTTGCCGTGCTCGGCGGACTGCTCGGCATTCTGATGATGATCCCGCTGCGTCGCGCGCTGATCGTGCAGCAGCATGGTCTCCTGAAGTACCCGGAAGGAACGGCGTGCGCCGAGGTGCTGAAAGCGGGCGCGTCCGAGGAATCGCGCGCGGCCGCGTCGGAGACCGCCAAGCGCGAGTACGCCGCGCTCGGCGGGGTCACCACGAGCGCCACGACCATCTTTACCGGGTTCGGCGTCGGCCTCGTCTACAAGGCGCTGAACGTCGCCTTCAGGGGATGGAAGGACGTCCCGCAAAAGATCTTCGGACCCCCGTTCGATGCCGCCTCGATCTCCGCCGAGATCTCGCCCGAGCTGCTGGGCGTCGGCTACATCATCGGTCCGCGCATCGGGTCCGTGATGTGCGCCGGCGGTGTCCTGGCCTACCTGGTGCTGATTCCCGCGATCAAGTTCTTCGGCTCGGGGCTCAGCGCGCCGCTGGCGCCTGGAACGGTCCCGATCAGCCAGATGTCCCCGGACGCCATCCGCGGTGCCTACATCCTGTATATCGGCGCGGGTGCCGTGGCCGCGGGCGGCATCATCAGCCTGCTGCGATCGATGCCGACGATCTGGAGCAGTCTGGTCGAGGGCCTGAAGGATTTCCAGGGCGGCGCGGCCGCCCGGCCGTCGCTCCTCCGCACGGAGCGCGATCTGTCGATGAAGATCGTCGTCTTCGGCAGCCTCGCGCTCATCGTCGCGATCATGCTCGCTCGTCCGCTCCACATGAACGTCGTCGGCGCGTCGCTGATCGTGGTCCTCGGATTTCTGTTCGTGACGGTGTCGTCACGATTGACGGGCGAGATCGGATCCTCGTCGAACCCGATCTCGGGCATGACCGTCGCGACGCTGCTCCTGACGTGCCTCGTCTTCGTCGTCGTCGGATGGACCGGACCCGCCTACTACGTGACGGCGCTGTCGGTCGGCGCGATCGTGTGCATCGCGTCCTCCAACGGCGGCACCACGTCGCAGGACCTGAAGACCGGGTTCCTGCTCGGCGCCACGCCTCGCAATCAGCAGATCGCGATCGTGATCGGCGCGCTCGTGTCCGCGCTCGTGCTGGGCCCGATCCTGCTGAAGCTCAACGATGTGGCCACCCTCTACGTGCCGCGCGTGAGCAAGGAGCCGGCGCCCGGCGGCGACGGACGGATGATGCGCGACGTCGAGAATTTTCCGGCGACGATGCGCGTCGATCCGACGACGCTGACGACAAAGGAGACGTACCAGGGGATGCAATACCTCGTCTGGTACAAGCAATCAGCCGAGGACAGCCCGGCGGGCAAGTACCTCGTCGACGCGAACGGCACCCCGGCGTTCCTCGTGGACCCCGGCATCAACGGCCTGCATCGCTACACCGCGGACGGCCAGCATCAGGTCACCAAATTCGACGCGCCGAAGGCGACGTTGATGTCCTACATCATCAAAGGCATTCTCAACCGGCAGCTTCCCTGGGGACTGGTGCTGCTCGGGGTGATGATCGCGATCGTGCTCGAGATGTCGGCCGTGCCGTCGCTGGCCTTTGCCGTCGGCGTCTACCTGCCGCTGTCCTCGTCGAGCCCGATCTTCATCGGCGGCATGGTCCGTTGGCTCGGGGACCTCTACGTGCGGAAGAAACACCGGGCGCTGAACCTGACCGAGGAGCAGCTCACGGCGGAAGGCGACAAGAGCCCCGGCGTGCTGATGGCGTCCGGCTACATCGCCGGCGGCGCGATCGCCGGAATCCTCATCGCGTTCATGGCCGGCGTGACGGCGGACTTCACCGATCGGATCACGCGGTGGTCGACGAGGTACAATCCGTTTTTCGAGGGACCGCACGCCGATCTGCTGTCGATGCTTCCCTTCGCGCTGTTGACGCTGCTGCTGTACCTCGTAGGACGCGAGGTCATGCTGGCGCCGAAAAAACCCGATCGTGGCGCAGGCCTGTAGGCTGGCCACCTTGGATGGAGATCACCATGCCTTCTCCCGAATTGTTTTTCGAGACGATGTTCGCGCCGCAGCGCACCGCCGCGCTGAAGGCGGCGATCGACCTCGACCTGTTTACCGTCGTCGGAGACGGCGCCGCCACGGTCCGGGCGATCGCGGATCGCTGCCACGCGTCCGAGCGCGGTATCCGCATTCTCTGCGACAACCTCGCGATGATGCGCTTCCTGACGAAGACCGGCGACACCTACGCGCTCACACCAGACTCCCAGATGTTTCTGTCGAAGCGGTCGCCGGCCTATCTGGGAACCGCGGCCGAGTTCCTCTCCTCGCTCGAGACGGCGCGCAGCTTCGACCACCTCGCCGACACCATACGCCGCGGGACGATCGCGCCGGAGGCGAACACCGTGTCGGACGACAACCCGATCTGGGTGAGGTTCGCGCGGGGCATGGCGCCGATGATGATGCCGCAGGCGAACGCGATCGCCGATGCGCTTGAGGTCGAGGCCGCCGGTCCCATCCGCGTGCTCGATATCGCGGCCGGACATGGCATCTTCGGGATCGTCATCGCGACGCGCAATCCGGCGGCGGAGATCGTCGCCGTCGACTGGGCGGGGGTCCTCGCCGTCGCGACCGAGAACGCGCAGGCGATGGGCGTCGCCGCGCGGCACCACGTGCTGAGCGGCGATGCGTTCAAAGTCGAGTACGGAACGGGGTTCGACATCGTGCTGATCGCGAACTTCCTGCATCACTTCGATCGGCCGGCATGCGTCCGCCTTCTGGAGAAAGCCCGCGCCGCGCTGAAGCCCGGCGGCAAAGTGGCGATTCTGGAATTCGTGCCGAACGACGACCGCATGTCGCCGCCGATCGCCGCCGGATTCAGTCTGACGATGCTCGGGGGCACGCCCGGCGGGGACGCGTATACGTTTCGAGAGCACCAGTCGATGCTGATGGACGCGGGGTTCAAGGACGTGGCGGCGTTTCCCCCGGTCACGATGCAAACGATCATCGTCGCGTCCAGGTAGCTGAAGGCCTGCACGACGGCTTCTTCAGACCAGCGTCGCGACACGTGAGATGGATTACGAACCGTTGATGGAGGCGGCGCTCGTGGAAGCGCGGCGCGCGCGCGACGCCGGCGAAGTCCCGATTGGCGCCGTGGTCGCCTTCGGCGGCGAGATCGTGGGGCGCGGCTTCAATCAACCGCTCGGTTCCGGGGATCCGACCGCTCATGCCGAGATCGTGGCCATTCGCGAGGCGGCACGACATACGGGCAATTACCGGCTGACCGGCGCGACCTTGTGCGTGACGATCGAACCGTGCCTGATGTGTGTCGGCGCCCTCGTCCACGCGCGCATCGCGACGCTTGTGTACGGCGCGGCGGAGCCGAAATCAGGCGCCGTGGTTTCGACTGTGCGCGGCGGCGAGCTGCCCGGTCACAATCACCGGTTCGGCGTCGTGTCAGGCATCCGCG
>JAHFUI010000075.1 GCA_023265175.1 Acidobacteriota bacterium | reverse complement strand
GGCCCAGGCGCGGCCGACGGGTTTTTGATCAACGGCAGCGTGAACAACGGCGCGGCGTCGCCGTTCGCGCAGGCGGCGGCGTTTGGCAACAACCGCCGAGGGAGGAGGTCGCTGTACAACGGCGGCCTCGCCATCGTCGCGGGCAATTCGGCGTTCGACGCGCGTCCGTTTACGTTTGCCGGACAACCCGCGCTCAAGCCCAACTACAGTGACCTCCACGTGATCGGCACCTTCGGCGGGCCGCTCCGGTTTTCTCGCATGCTGCGCAACGGTCCCACCGTGTTCGCGGCGTTTCAACACGCCGACGATCACAACGCGACGACGCAGCCGGGCGTGATGCCGACGGCGCTCGAGCGGCAGGGCGACTTCTCGCAGAGCCGCAACGCGTTCGGCCAGGCGATTCAGATCGTCGATCCGACGACGGGCAAGCCGTTCGCGGGCAACGTGATTCCCGGCTCGCGGATCAGTCCGCAGGCGGCGGCGCTCGTCGGCTACTACCCGCAGCCTAACTTCGCCACCGGCAGCGCGTTCAACTTTCAGGCGCCGCTCATCACCGGCACACGTCAGGATCTCCTCACGACGCGGGTGACGCAACCCATCAACAACCGCAATCAATTGATCGGCCTGTTCGCGTATCAACGGACGGCCACCGACCAGACAACGCTCTTCGGGTTTCAGGACGCCAGCGCCGTGTCGGGCGTGGACACCTCACTCGCCTGGACGCACCGGATCAACCAGTTTTTCTCGATGCGCCTGCGCTATCAGTTCACCCAGGTGACGACGAGCGCGACGCCGTATTTCGCAAGTCGCACCAACGTGTCCAGCGACGCCGGCATCTCGGGCAACAATCAGGATCCCGCCAACTGGGGCCCGCCGAGCTTGACGTTCTCGAGCGTCATGGGACTCACCGACGCGCTGCCGAATTTCAACCGCAATCGAACCAACGGCGGCGGCGCCGAGGCCTACTGGAGCCACGGCCGGCACAACCTGACCTTTGGCGGCGATCTGCGGCGACACGCCATCGACATCCTGTCGCAGCAGAATCCGCGCGGCGCGTTTACGTTCACCGGCGCGGCGACAAGCTCCGACCTCGCTGATTTCCTGCTCGGCATCCCGAGCACCAGCTCGATCGCGTTTGGCAACGCCGACAAATACCTGCGCGCGTTCTCGTCCGATGCGTACGTCACCGACGACTGGCGGTTCAGCCCGACCTTGACCATGCAGATTGGCGCGCGGTGGGAGTACGAGACGCCGCCGACCGAGCTCTTCGGCCGTCTCGTGAACCTCGATGTGACGTCGGGTTTCTCGGCGGTCAGTCCTGTTCTTGCCGGCGGGGCGGGTCCGCTGACGGGCCAGCACTATTCCGATGCGCTTCTGCAACCGGATCGACTCGGCATCCAGCCGCGCCTCGGCCTCGCGTGGCGGCCGGTGCCCGGCTCGTCGCTCGTCGTTCGCGCCGGCTACGGCATCTACCGCAATACGTCCGTGTATCAGCCGATCGTGACGCTCCTCGCGCAGCAGCCGCCGCTCTCGAAGGCGTTCACGATCGCCAACAGCGCCGCCAATCCGCTGACGCTCGCCAACGGCTTCACGGCGCCGGCGCTGGCGACGACGACAACTGGGAATACGTTTGCCGTGGATCCCGACTTGCGCGTCGGCGAGTCGCAGAACTGGCAGGCGCTCATCCAGCGCGACCTGCCCGGATCGTTGACGATCACGGCGACCTACCTCGGCACGAAGGGCACGCACCTGCTGCAGGAGTTTCTGCCGAACACCTATCCAGCCGGCGCGACCAATCCGTGTCCAACGTGTCCATCAGGATTTGTGTACCTCGCGTCGAACGGCAGCTCGTCGCGGCACGCGGGACAGTTTCAACTGCGCCGCCGGCTGCGCAACGGTCTGGCGGCCAGCGTGCAGTACACGTTGGCGAAGGCGACCGACAACGCCACGGCGTTTGCCGGCGTGAACCTGAGCGGCTCCGCGATCGCGCAAGACTGGCGCAACCTCGACGCCGAGCAGGCCTCGTCGAATTTCGACCAGCGTCATCAGGTGAACGCGCAGTTTCAGTACACGACGGGCATTGGCGTGGGTGGCGGCGCGCTGCTCGACGGGATCAAAGGACGTCTGTTCAAGGGGTGGACCGTGACGGGCCAGTTGACCACCGGCAGCGGGCTGCCGATCACGCCGGTGTTCCTGTCGCCGGTCGCAGGGACTGGCGTCACCGGATCGCTGCGTCCGAGCCTGACCGGCGCTTCGCTCTCAGCACCGTCCGGCTACTATCTGAACCCGGCGGCGTACGCCGCGCCGGCGTCAGGACAGTGGGGCAACGCGGGGCGAAACTCGATCGCCGGCCCGGCGCCGTTCAATTTCGGCATGGGCGTCGCGCGCACGTTTCAGTGGACCGAGCGGTTGAGCCTCGACTGGCGCATCGACGCGACCAACGTGCTCAATCGCGAAACCTACACGGGCGTGAACACGATCATCGGCGGTCCGCAGTTCGGCTTGCCGAATCTGGCGAACACGCCGCGAAAACTTCAGAGCACGATGAGGCTGAGGTTCTAGGAGCGTGTCTGTGAGAAACCCTAACACGCTCCTCTGCAGCGCGCCTACTAGGGCCCTTGTTGGTCATTACTTGGACGGGCTCCTAGCGGGTCGAAAGGTTCGAACAAGATGCGTGCGACGATAGGAACGCTTCTGGCCGTGACGCTCCTCGGCTCGCTTGTTGTGGCGCAGCAGGCGCCGCGACAGCCGGCGCCCCCGGCACCAACGTTTCGGACCACGACACGGCTGATCGTGCAGACAGTCAACGTCAAGGACAAGAGCGGCCGGCCGATCGAAGGGCTGACGGCGAAGGACTTCATCGTCACCGAAGACGGCGAGCCGCAGACCGTCAGCTTCGTCGAGTTCCAGCGACTGCCGACGACGTCGAGCGCGAACGGTCAGGTGACGGTCGGCGATGCGACGCCGGAAGCGACGCTGCCGCCGGTGTCTCCGCCGCCCGCCGCCGCGGCGGGCACGGTTCCGTCCACGACCGATGCGAAAATCTCGTCGGCGCAGCCCGGCGACATCCGCTACCGCAACCGCCGTCTGCTCGTGCTGTATTTCGATCTGACGGCGATGCCGCCGCCGGACCTGCTGCGCGCCTACAACGCGGCGCGCAAGTACATCAACACGCAGATGACGCCGGCCGATCTCGTCGCCGTCATGGGCTTTCAGGGCGGCGGCGTCCGCGTGAAGCAGGACTTCACGGACAACAGGCCGCAACTCCTCGAGGTCATCCAGACGCTCGTCTTCGGCGAGGACAAGGACGGCGACGGCATTCCCGACACGCTCGAAGAAGGCACGGCGTTCGGTCAGGACGATGCGGAGTTTGCGATTTTGAACACCGACCGCCAGTTGTCGGCGCTGCAGACGGCGGTCGGCATGTTGCGGCCGCTGCCCGATCAGAAGTCGCTCGTCTATTTCGCCAGCGGCCTGCGGCTGAACGGCGTGGACAACCAGGCGCAGTTGCGCGCGACGACGAACGCGGCGCTGCGGGCGAACGTGTCGATCTTTCCTGTTGACGCGCGCGGTCTGGTGGCGACGGCGCCGCTTGGCGACGCGACAAGGCCGTCACCAGGCGGGATGGCGATGTTCAACGGCCAGATGGCCGGCACCGTCATGTCGAACTTTCAGCGGTCGCAGGACACGCTGTATTCGCTCGCGAAAGACACGGGCGGCAAGGCGATGTTCGACTACAACGACTTGTCGCTCGGCATCGTGCAGGCCGCGCAGGCCGTCACCAGCTACTACATCCTCGGCTTCTACAGCAATCACACCGCGCTCGACGGCAAGTTCCATCGCGTGAAGATCGCGTTGAACGCGGGACTGTCGGCCGACGTGTCGTACCGGCAGGGGTATTTCGCCGACAAGGAGTTCGCGAAGTTCAGCGAGGCCGACAAGGAGCGCCAGCTTGAAGACGCGCTGATGCTCGAGAACCCGGTCACCGACATCACGATCGCGATGGAAGTGAACTACTTCCAGCTCAATCGCGCCGAGTACTTCGTCCCGGTGGCGGTGAAGATCCCGGGCAGCGAGCTCGCGCTGGCGCGCCGCCGCGGGGCCGCGCGCACGATGATCGACTTCATCGGCGAGGTGAAAGACGAGTACGGCATCACCATCCAGAACGTGCGCGACAAGCTCGACATCAAGCTGAGCGACGACACCGCCGCGCAGCTCGCGAAGCGCCCGATTCAGTACGAGACCGGGTTCACGCTGCTGCCCGGCAAGTACGTCATCAAGTTTCTGGCGCGGGACGCCGAGACCGGCCGCGTCGGCACGTTCCAGACAACGTTCGCGATCCCGAATCTGAACCGCGAAGACAAGCGCATTCCGATCAGCTCGGTCGTGCTGAGCAGCCAGCGTGTGCCGTTCGGCGACGCGATCTACAACGTCCAGAAGAACGACGCGCGGGCCGCGAACCCGCTCGTCTCCGACGGACAGAAGCTGATTCCGAGCGTGACGCGCGTGTTCAGCAAGAGCCGCGACATGTACGTGTTCCTGCAGGCGTACGAGCGGGGCGCGACGACCACGCAGCCGCTCGTCGCGTTCGTCACGTTTTATCGCGGTGAAGCGAAGGTGCTCGAAACCGCGCCGCTGCCCGTGACCGACGGGCTCGAGCCCCGCTCGAAAGCCGTGCCGCTCCGGTTCAGCCTTCCGCTCGAAAGCCTCGCGACTGGGCGCTACGACTGCCAGGTGACCGTGCTCGATCCGTCGGGACAAAAAGCCGCGTTCTGGCGCGCGCCCGTGGTGCTCGTTCCCTGAATAAGGAACAGAAGCCAAGCATCGGCTGTAACATAGAGGGAGATTCATGATTACCGTCGCCAACCGCATTTTCGTGGCGAAAGAATTTGCCGCGCAATTCGAGGAACGGTTTCGCACACGCGCGCATCTGGTGGATGGGATGCCGGGATTTATCTCGAACATGGTCCTGCGCCCCACAACAGATGGCGACCCGTATGTGGTGCTGACCACGTGGGAGTCGAACGAGGCGTTTCAGAACTGGGTCAATTCCGACGCCTTTATGAAAGTCCACGCACGCAGCGGATCCTTGCCGAACGAAGCCTTCAGCGGCCCCAATAAACTCGAAGTGCACGAAGTGTTTTTGCAGAGCGGGAAGAACGACTAAGACCTGCCGCTTCGACGATCGCGCCCGGCCCGCCGGTCACCGCCCTTGCGGCGTTCGACCCCGCCAGGCGACCCGAGGTTCGCGCGGCGTCGATCGGCGTGCCCGCGTCGATCCGTTGGGCTGCGGCGATCGCGCTCGGCTGCCACGACGACGGCCGCCTTCGCCGCGTCGGCGGCCTCGCGCTGCAGGCGGGTCGCGCGGCGGGTCGGCTCGAGCACATCGAGCAGTCCTTCGTACACCGCCTTGGTCCGCGCGTCGGCGGCACCGGCCGCCATCCGCTCGCGCAGATACGCCGCGGCCGCTTGAATGTTGGTGCGCTGCCAGCTCATCGGTCGTTACTGTACGCCCTTCAGTCGCAAGTCGGCAATCCGTCAGCGGTTCCAGTCTTGGACGTGCAGACCCGGGACTCGTGACATGTGAGTGAGGTCGGCCGTGACGAGCGTCGCATCAACCGACAGTGCATGTGCGGCGATGGCCGCATTGAAATCTTCGATACGCTTCCCGCGCCGCTCCAGCGTGGCCTTGATGCGACCGTAGGCCTGACTGACCGCGTCGGTCCACTCGGCGCGCCCGACTTCCGCGCAGATGAGGTCGAAGCGCGCCTGAAGAGCCGCTCGGCGTTTCGACCGCGGCAAACGCTCCAGGCCGAACGCGATCTGGGCCAGGACAAGCTGTGGCACCGCGACTGCGGCCCGGTCGGTCGCGCCCAGCCGGTCCACGACGGCCGGTGTCCCTTTCATCAGCGCCGAGACCGCGTTGGTGTCGAGAACGTAGTTCACAGTTCGCGCGGCGTCTTTGACCGCCTCGCGTCCTTGACTGCGGCGACCAACTCGTCCACAGCCCCCGCGGTGTCGGCATCAATCTCCCGCAGCCGGTCGAGGAATTCCGGTGACCAGCCCGAGGGCTCACTGACTTCGCGTTCCAGAGCTCGAATGATCAGGCGATTGCGGCTCAGTCGGAGCGCCTTGGCCCGGCGGTCCACCGCATCGAGCAACGCGACGGGGATGTGCACGGTCGTCGGCATGAATATACTGACGAATATACCACGCGCCGCGCGCTATACTGCGTCGTTCATTCGAGGAGTCCACCGATTCATGAAATCGTCCATGTCTGTCGCGTTGGGCGTGCGTGGTAGACGGTGGGCGGTCGAGATCGGCGATCCGCCAAACGAACGCGTCGCCCTCACCCTCGATGTCCTCATGGGCGGCCATGACACGTACCCGACATGCCAGGAAGCTGTCCGAGCGATCCGCGGCCGTGGCGTTCACCGCGTGTAAGAGAGTTACTTAACGGGTACCGGAGCCGTGTAGGAATGACCAGGGCGGGACGTGGGCTTCCGATGCGCGGTTGCACGTCGCCGGCGCGAAGATCTACATTGGCTACATGCTTTCGCTGAAGCGTTTCGTGCTTCTGGTGATCGTGACGCTGGCGTCGATTGGCGCCGGCCCGCGTGACGCGCTTTCGCGCGCGCGACAGTTCTACAACCACCAGCAGTACGACGCGGCGATCGACGCCGCCGCCCAAGCGCGCAGCGCGCCGAAGCTGGCCGACGCCGCCACTCTCGTTCTCGCGCGGGCACATCTCGATCGCTTTCGGCAGTCTGCGCATGCCTCGGATCTTTCAGCAGCCCGAGACGCGCTCAGCCAGATTCATCCAGCGCAGCTCACGCCGCGCGATCTCGTCGAGCTGACAATCGGCCTGGGCGTGTCGTTGTATCTCGACGATCGGGCGGGCGCGGCCGCCGAACAGTTCGAGATCGCGCTCACCCGCGTCGATCGAGGCGATGCCGGCGCCCGGGAGCGCGTGCTCGACTGGTGGGCGAGCGCGCTCGATCGTCAGGCGCAAGTCGGGCCGGCGGCGGATCGACGGCTGTTGTACGCTCGGATCGTCCGCGGGATGGAGGAAGAACTTGGTCGAGACTTCGGATCGGCCGTCGCTTCGTACTGGCTGGTGGCCGGTGCGCGTGGCAGCGGGGATTTGGGACGCGCGTGGGATGCGGCCTTCGCGGGATGGATGCGGGCGCCGTTGGCGGGCGCCCGTGCCGGGTCGCTCCGCGTCGATCTGGACCAGCTCGTGCGGCAGGCCATCATCCCGGAACGGGCCCGGCAGACGTCATCGCCCGGAGACGCCCGTCAGGTCAGTGCCGCCATGCTCAGGGAGTGGGAAGCCCTGAAGCAAACGTGGACCGATCGATGACCTCGAACACTACGGCTTGAGCAGCAACGCGGCGAGCGCCGCGGCCTTGTCAGCGAGCTGTGCAGCGAAGACGAAGTTCTTGACCTTCAGTGCTTCCTCGGCCTGCGCCACAAAACGCTTGGCGATGTCGTACTGGGCCTTCGCGTCAACGCCCAGGGAGCGGTAGTCGATTCGCCTAAGAGCGCGGGCCGCGACGGCGAGCCGCGCGCGAGTGTTCTGCTCCGCCTCGGCGGCGTTCGCGGTGGTTTGCAGCGTGCGGGTCTCCGGCGCTTCCTCAGCCGGTACGCGCGGGGCCGGAGTTTCCGTTCTCTCCGTCCTGGGGGGCACGCGGGGCGGGGCGCCGCGCGCAGGCGGTCGACCCGTCGCCTCCCCAATCGGGGCCGAGGGTGGAGCGATAGGCTCGCTTTCGAGCGGAACCAGGACTCGTGGCGGGGGCGGCGGCGTCTCCAGCGGAGGCCCGATCGGCTGGGTGCGCGCGTGCAGCTTGGCGCAGCCGGCGGCTTCCAGGACGAGCAGGACGCACACGGCGGCGCGCGCTAGACATCTTCTCACGAGCCAATTATGAACCGTTCGACCGGCGACGCGCACGGTTCGTTCGTTCATGCCTGCGGCAGCAACAGGCGGAAGACGGTGCCCCGGCCCGGCGTGGATTGGACCTCGATCTCGCCATCGAGCAACTGCACGGTTCGATACACCATGGAGAGGCCGATGCCGCTGCCGTCCTCTTTAGTCGTGAAGTAGAGGTCGAAGATCTTGTCCAGGCGGTCCGGCGTGATGCCGACGCCGGTGTCTTCGCACACAACTTCGACCCGCCGCCCTCGCGCGACCGCACCGGCGATCCGCAAGCGTCCACCCTCCGGCATCGCCTGGCACGCGTTCAGCGTCAGGTTGAGCAGCGCTTGCTGCAGCATTCCGGGGTCCACGCTGATTGCCGGCAGCTCGCGAGGGATCTCAACCGACACCTCGATCCCGTGTTTCTGGGCCTCTGCGGTGACGATCGGAACGACCTCGCTGACAAGCGACGCCAGCGACACCGTCTGGAGCTTGAGATCCTCAGGCCGGATGAACTTGAGGAATCCTTGCACGACATCATCGAGCCGCCGCATCTGAGCGCCGATGACCGACAAGTGTTCCAGCGCCACTGGCAGATCGTGCGCGCTCAGTTGCTGCCGCAGCAGCTCGAGGTGAATCACGGTGGCGTTCAGCGGATTCTTGACTTCGTGGGCCACCCCGGCGGACAGCCGGCTGAGCGCCGCCAGCTTGCGCGAATAGCTGAGGGTCGATTGGACCTGACTCAAGTAGTCCAGGTTGCGGGCTATGAGCATGACGCCCACGATGTGACAATCCACGCCCTCGATCAGGTGGGTGAGGACGAGTCGTTCCCGAGTGGTCGAGGTCGGGCCCTCACTCGCGCCGTTCGGCTCGAGGCTGGGTACCTGCGCCGACACCGGCCCCCACGACTGATGGCTCGCCAGGGTTTCTTCGACAGCCTGCCGATACGGGTGCCCGATCGGCAGGCTGTCGTCGACCGGCCGCGTGAGCGGATCCGGTGGCAGTGTCGCGCGCATGGCCGGGTTGGCAAAGAGCAGCTCACCTTTGGGATTGAAGATGGCGACTGCATCTTCCAGACGATCGACGGCCGACTCGGGAACACGGGGCCCGGCCCCCTGTCGGTCCGCGGACAGCCGCGCGCTCACCGTATTGAAGAACTCGCCAAGCTCGCCGAATTCGTCCTGCTGCGGCAAATTCACCATCACACCAAATTCGCCCTGTCCCAACCGGGTGAGGCCACTACGGATGATGTGAATGGGTCGGAGCAACAACTGCGCCAGGAGCGTCGCGGCCAGGCTCGCCCCGACCACTGCGGCGAGGGCAACGGCGAGTGGCGTCTCCAGCGATTGGTCGAAGTCGCGCCGAATGAGCAAGGTCGACACGCCGATGCGAATGGATCCAAATTCGGCGGTCCCCATGAGCAGGGGCTTCCGGATTTCAAGCGTCCGCCCGCCTTCGGCATAGATCGCCCGAATCTGTGACAGGGATCCGCGTTCCAACAACGTGTTGAGGTCGCCGTTGGGCGGCAGCGTGCGCCCGACGCGGGTCGCGTCGCTGTGCGCGATCGCGACGCCGGCGACGTCGACGATCGCGGCGTAGGTGACGTTTTCCGAATAGGCGCTCGATTCGAGAATGGCACGCAGCCCGCCGTCGGTCCGCAAGGCAGTCTGGGGATCGCCACTAGCCACCACGTCCCGGGCGCGCTGGTAGATCGCGTTGGCCAACAACTCGCCGCGCGCCTTGCTTTCTTCGAGTCTGATGCGGGCCAGCGAAGACAGGTAGAGGCCGCTCAAGACGAAGACGGCGAGTCCCACGATGGAGGTCACGCTGGCGACCTGCTTCGTCTTGATGCTCACCCGCACCGGATCACGCCTGGCCGGAGATGGTGTGGAGCAACTCGGCGATGCTCCGGTGGTGGGCGATAGCCCGCGACACACGCAGGAGCACCTGATACCGCGAGAGCGGGTCGAGCCCAGCGGACGGCTGGTCTTCGGACATGTCTCGAATCGAAGACTACCATCAATGGAACGCGGGACGCTCGTGGTGCCGACGGAGGCATGGCACGCGCCGACCGGCAGGCACTTCGGCGCGAGACGCACGCGTGTGCCAGGGGACAGACGGCATCAAATCACCTGTTTGTCGGTGTTTGGCTGGCCGCGCTACTGAGCCGCTCTTCGGCGCGCCCTTTGCTCCTTCATAGGCGTGACGGCGAATCTTCGTTACTGGGCGGCCGCTCTGCGGCCGCAGCTGTCTAGGAGCACCGCGTGATATTTCAAGCCAGGCAGGGTGACGTTCTTGTTCAGCAGGTTCGGAAGCGAGCACGCAGAGGACGAGCGGTCGGCGAACGGGGCCGTCTGATTCTCGCCTACGGCGAGCGGACTGGGCATGCGCACGAGGTGATCGCCGCCGCTCAGGACGGCGACGGGGGCGTGGCCGCGCAGATGTTCGAAGAGTCCGACGGCGCGCGCTATCTGTTCGTGGCGCGCGCCTGCGTGCTGACGCACGACGAGCACGGGCCGATCGCGCTGGCGCCCGGCGCCTACAGCGTGACCATTCAGCGGGAATACGAGCCGGATGGCATGAGACCTGTCCTTGATTGAGCCACTGGACCAACTGACGCCAGAGCAGGAGGCGCAGCTGCCGGCGATTCGCGAGAAGTGGATCGCGATCGGCCTCTCGACGGAGCCGGCTGAGCGTGAGCGCGCGGAGGCGGGTGTCCGTCTCGCGTACCGGCGAGGCGGACTGGCCGAGGCGCCCAGAATGGTGTGGGCCGGATCGCCGATGGCGGGCGCCTCGATCGCGGCCTCGATCCGTCGACATCGGGGCCCACGTTCTGGATCAGAAGCCGCGACTGAAGTTCGGAGCCACGTGACCTGCCAGGTCATGCGCCGAGCCTCGAACCAGGTCGCGAGTCGAGTCTCGATACAAGTCAGGAACGATGTGATGACGCACGTCGCGAGTCAGGTGGCTCGTCACGTCTGGCTCCCAGTCAGGCACCAGATCGAGCAGCAAATCAAGCGTCCCGTTGAGGGTGCCGGTTACGGCCAGCACGATGCGCACTGGGTCGCGTTCTATGGCGCCCTTGGCCAGTTCGGCGCTGACGTGTCACAGCTCGATGGCCTGACGGAGATCTCGGCTTCCTGCGGTTGGTGGTGGCCGTTCAAGGATGTCTGCATCCTCACGGAGCGGCACTCGCGCCTTGCACGCGACGAACGTGGTCGATTGCATGCACCGGCCGGCCCCGCCATTGTGTATCCCGACGGATGGCCGGTGTACGCCTGGCACGGCGTCGGCGTCGCGGGCGCGATTATTGTGCGACCCGAGACGATCACCGTCGCGCAGATTCGGCACGAAGCGAACGTCGAAGTTCGACGCGTGCTCCTTGAACGCTACGGTTTCGACCGCTATGTCACGGACAGCGGAGCCCTCCCGATCCACGCCGACGACACCGGGACCCTGTATCGCTGTGAACTGGACGGCGATGAGCCATTGGTGGTCGTCAGCGTGCTGAACCGCACGCCCGAAGCGGATGGCTCGCGGAAGCGATACGTGCTACGCGTTCCGCCAGACATGACCGATGCGCGACAGGCGATCGCATGGACGTTCGGCCGGCAGGCCGATGACTATCACCCAGCGCTCGAAACGTAGCGTCAATTATTCATTCAAAACGATGAACGCGTGATTCCGAGCTTCTTCATCATCGACTGGAGCGTCGTCCGCTTCAGGCCGAGCTTCGTCGCGGCGCCCTCGGGCCCGCCCACGATTCCCTTTGATGCTCTCAACTCCCGAAGAATCACCTCGCGCTCCGCATTGCGCAACTGACCGGTGGCGGCGCTCGATTCAGTGGGAGCACGCGGCGAGGTTGGCCGGAGATCGGCCGGAGGAACTTGCAGCTCCGGGCCCGGCGAGAGGATGACGGCGCGCTCGATGACGTTTTCGAGCTCGCGGATGTTGCCTGGCCAGAAGGACCGCTGGAGCGCGTCCATCGTCGCGACGGGGACGGTCGTGAGCCGCCGCTTCATCTTGCGCCCGAACTTGTCGACGAAGTGATGCACGAGCGCCGGAATATCCGTCGGCCTATCGCGTAACGCCGGGACATGGACCGGAAACACGTTGAGCCGGTAGAAGAGATCGCTTCGAAACAATCCATCGGCGATCATCTGCTCGAGGTCGCAGTTGGTGGCTGCGATCAGGCGGATGTCAACGCGCTGCGTTCGGGCACTGCCGAGCCGTTCGAATTCCCGCTCCTGCAGCAGCCGCAGCAGCTTGGGCTGCACCTCGAGGGGGATATCGCCGACTTCGTCGAGGAACAGCGTGCCGCGATTGGCGAGCTCCAGCCGGCCCACCTTAGCGGTCCCCGCTCCCGTGAAGGCGCCCTTCTCATAGCCGAACAACTCGCTTTCGATGAGCGTGGCCGGCAGCGCCGCCGCGCTCAAGCGGACGAAGGTACGGTCTCGACGCGGACTGAGGCTGTGAATGGCGCGCGAGAGCAGTTCCTTGCCCGTGCCCGTCTCGCCACGGAGCAGCACGGTGGAGTCGGTGGGCGCGACCGTCTCGATCGCCTGAAGCGTACGCTTGATGGCCGGACTGTCGCCGATGATCTCGCGAAAATCGTGTTCGAGCCGGATCACGTCTCGTCGCTCCTTTCTTGCTTGATCTTCAGCCGGTTCAGCTTGTTGTGCAGCGTCTTCAAGCTGAGACCAAGCATCTGGGCCGCGTGTGTCTTGTTGTCCTTGGTGTGCTGCAGCGTCAGGAGGATCAACTGACGTTCGGCCTCAGCCACCGTCGTGCCGGGTGAAAGTGCGATGCCTGGCTGGCCGTCGCGCTCGTGCCCAGTATCGACGAGCGGCGGCAGATCCTTGACATCGATGAAGCGTCCCTCTGCGACAATCGTCGCCCGCTCGATCACGTTGCGGAGCTCCCGGACGTTGCCGGGCCAGGAGTACCGCTCGAGAACCCGCATGGCGTGCTCGTCCACGGCCGCGACCGCCCGCTCGTTCCTGGTGTTGAACTCACTGATGAAGGACTGGATGAGCAGCGGCAGATCCTCTTTTCTCTCCCGCAGCGGCGGCAGGCGGATCGCGAACACGTTGAGGCGGTAGTACAGATCCTCCCGCAGCTTGCCACTCTGGACCGCTCCGGGCGGGTCCGCGTTGGTGGCCGCAATCACCCGGATGTCGACCGACTGCTCGGTCCGGCCGCCGAGGCGCCGAAACGTCCGTTCCTGCAGCACGCGGAGCAGCTTGACTTGCGTGGGCGGCGTCATCTCGGCGATCTCGTCGAGGAACAGCGTGCCGCAGTTGGCCAGCTCGAAGCAGCCCGGCCGCCGTTCGATCGCGCCCGTAAAAGCCCCCTTCTCGTGCCCGAAGAGCTCGCTTTCGAGCAGCGTGTCAGGAATCGCGGCGCAGTTGATCGGCACGTACGGGGCCGTAGCCCGCGGGCTCAGTCGGTGAATCGACTGCGCGACCAGCTCCTTGCCGGTTCCCGATTCGCCGCTGATCAGGACCGACGCGCCGGTGGGCGCCGCTTGCTCGATGATGTGGTAGACCTTCCGCATCTCGGGACTGTTGCCGATCATCGCTCCGAAGGCGCCCTGCTCGCGCAACTGCCGGCGCAGTACCTGGACTTCGCGCAACGTCGCCTGCCGTTCGACGATCTTGTCGAGGAGAATCTTCAGCCGCTGGAGATCGACCGGCTTCGTCAGATAGTCGTAGGCGCCCTGTTTGAGCGCCTCGACCGCCGTTTCGACGGTGCCCTGCGCCGTCAGAATCACGGTCGTCACGTGCTCGCCCTGCTGCTGCAAGGCACGGAGCAGTTCGATGCCGTTCATCCGGGGCATGACCAGGTCGGTCAGGACAATGCTTGGACGGAAGGCGGTCACCTTCTCCAGCGCTTCGTCGCCGTCCCGCGCCGATTCCACCGTAAAGCCCCAGCCTCGGATCAACTGTTCCAGCCCAACCCGCGCGGCGGCATCGTCCTCGACGATGAGGATCCGTTCGTGGAGTCGGTCCTCGGTTTTTCTATCTGGCAAAACGAGGCTCCTTGACCGCCCGGTCCACAGGACCTGGCCGACGCTGCAAATCTAGCTGTTTTCGCGCGCGCGCGACAATTCTGCCGTTGGCGGGAAGTGGGGAGCGTCGACGTGCTCCCCAACCCTACGTGTGGAGATCGCTTGGCGGGGACTTGCGGAACGGCGTCATGCAAGAACCCTGATCACGACGCGGCGGTTCCGCGCCCGGCCGTCCTTCGTCTTGTTCGAGGCGACGGGCTTCTCCAGGCCGTAGCTGATGACATTCATCTTGTGCAGCGGAATGTGGTGCTGCTCGAACAAATACCGCTTCACAGCCTCGGCGCGGTCGAGGCCGACGCGTTCATTCACCGACTTGGGACCGACCGCATCGGTGTGGCCCTCGATCTCGAGATAGACGCCCTGCGGCTGGCCAACGAGCTGGCTCACGAGCTTGTCGAGTCTTGCTTTGGCTTCGTCCGGGAGCGCCGTCCCGCCGAATGTGAACCGTCCCTGGTCTTCGCTGAGCACCACGGTGTAGAGGAGCCGCTTTGACGCTGTCTCGATGCCTTCGGCCCGGGCGTCGGCGGCGTCGGCCTTGACCCCAGCCGCCCTGGCCTTGGCGTCGGCGTCACCTGCAGCCTGTCGCGCCTGGTACGCGGAACCTTGCGCCGCTTGCGCCTTCTGATCCACGTCGCCAATCGAGCCTTCATTGCGACGCGTCCGCTCCTGAGTCTCTTCGACCGATTGGCTGAGCGCCTCGACCTTGTCGTTGAGGTCTTTCACGCGCGCCTTGACAAAGTCCTTCGACGCGCACGCCGATGATCCGCCGAGCGCGAGCACGACGAGCACTGTGGACAACCATTTGGACATCTGAGCCTCCTGCTAATCTTGAAGGTGACGACCGACGCGAGACCCTGCCACGTACCCGTTGCGGGCTCGCACGGCCAGATTGGTGTCATGTGTGCGGACGACGAGCGGATGCCAGCCGGCGCGCGCGCTCGGTTCGAACGTCATCAGGTAATCGTGTCGAAGCTCCGTGACGATCTGGCGAGCCGCCACGCTTGCATGGGCCGGCGCGCTGGCGATGAAGAGGGCGCCCCCGGTCCATCGCGCCAGATCGTTGAGCGGTCCGGTGAGCGCGGAGTCGGGCGCGCGGTTGACCGCTGTCTCGGTGCCCGGATGATCGAGTGGTGACACGACGGCGAGGATGTAGACCGGCACGTCGATCGCGCTGGCAATCTCCGACACCTCGCGCGCGCTCCGCCGGCTGCCGTTGTCCGCGCCGTCGGTCACCACGACCATCGCGTGGCGCGGCCCACGCCTCTCACCGAGTTGCCGTCCGGTTTCGGCGATCGCGTCGTAAAGTGACGTTGAACCGAACGGTCGGAGCGAATTGAGCTGTCGCACCACGCCGGCTGGCTCTGTCGTGAACGACTGCAGCTCCTGCAGCCGGGTGTCGAACACGAAGAGAGCGACTTGGTCCGTGCCGGGCTCGAGCCAGCTCGCGAGGTGTTTGACGGCGTCCCGTGCGGCCGACAGCTTCGCGGCGACGTCCATGCTGCCGCTGACATCGAAGAGTACGGCGATGCTGATCGGCGCCGGTTCTGACCGGAAATCTGCGATCGCGCGCGGCTCTCCGGCGTCGAACAGTTCGAAGTCGGTGCGCGAGAGACCGGTTACGAGCCGGCCGTTGCGGTCTTGCACCACGACATTGACCGTCACAAGGTCTACGCCTCCTCTGAACGTCGGTCTCTGAAATTCCTGGTCTGGCGCCGCCCCAGTCCATCCCGGCGCCCAGACCGCAATCGCCACAAGAGCAGAAGCGACCGACCTCATCGCTGCCCGCTTAGTTCAAAACTCTTGCCAACGTCAGCGTCGCGAGCGCGGGCGAGGAAGCACGTGTCAGTGGCCGCTTCGACCAGGATTGGGGACCAACTGTGTAAGATTTTTCCCAGAAACGTTCCACACTGTGTAAGAGCTGCATAGCCGGTCAAAGACCGCAAGCTCCGGCGCAGGCGGCGAGCCGAAGCCGGATCAAAGCGGTCGCCGAGCTCGGCGTCTCGATTCTGCGATGGCCGGACGGCAGGTTGGGTAGCGGGCGAGGATGCGAGGCCGTCCGTCGATCTTCTCGATCGCGTCAATCACCACGACTATGCGATGTAGCGCTCGATGAGCTCGGTCGGCTCGTCGACTTCCTCGAACGCGCGCCGCCGAGAGCGATGGCGAGCATCGAGATCAAACCAGCGGCGTTGCCCCATGTTGTCACTTCGCGTTACCTACATCTGGCCGTGGATCCGCGACGAAACCGTCGCGGTTCGGCATCTTCACTTTCGGCAGGCTCCTGGCATCCATCACACCCTCGTCTCCGATGATGCTGTTGAGGTTCAGGATGTAGGCGACCACTGCGTAAACTTCCGGAGGCTTCAGCAGACCCGGCTCGTCGAACGGCATCGCCCGATTGATGTAATCCCACACCGTCGTCGCGTACGGCCAGAAGCTCCCGACGGTTTTGAGCGGCCGTGGCGTGCCGAGCGTGCCTTGCCCGCCAACCAGCGTCGCGCCCACAGCGCCTTCGCCCTTCGGTCCGTGGCACCTGGCGCAGCGAGCTGCGAACACCGCTCGCCCTTCCGCGACCGACCCCGAGCCTTCAGGCAGGCCGCCTCCGTCGGGGGCAATCGCGGCGCCCAGGTCGCGAATCTCTTCCGGCGTCGCCGGTCGTCCGACGCCGTACTTCGGTGACTGCGCCGTCAGCGCGGCAGCGCCCGCCCACACCAGCACCAACGCCAGCGCGCTACACTTCCACATTGGTCACCGTCCCGTCGGCCTTCACGGTCCAGTACTTGATGCCGTTGAAGTGGTAGATGGAATTGGTCCCTCGCACGGCGACGAGCGCTTCGCGCGTGGGCTGGATGTATCCGCTTTCGTCGGTCGCGCGCGAAGCGATCACCGCGTCGCGGCCGTCGAAACGCCAGGGCAGCCGGAAGCGTGTGAACGCAATGGGCAGCCGCGGCTCCTGCAGTTGGGCGTTCACCCAGCTCCGCCCTCCATCGGTGGTGATCTCGACACGCTCGATCCGCCCGCGCCCAGACCACGCCAGGCCCGTCAGCTCATAGAGACCGCGACCCGGCATCGTCTGCCCTCCCGAGGGGAACGTGATGACCGACTTCGCTTCCATCTGATAGGTAAAGATGCGCGTCTTGCCGTCCGGCATCAGATCCGAGTACTTCGCGGTTTCATCCCTGGCCATGTAGGCCTGATCGGTGAGCTTCAGACTATGAAGCCACTTCACGCTCGTATTGCCCTCCCACCCCGGGATGATCAGACGCAGCGGATATCCCTGCGCGGGTCGAATCGCTTCGCCGTTCTGCCCGTAGGCGAGCAGGATGTCGTCCATCGCTTTCGCGAGCGGGATGCTGCGCTCCATCCGGCAGGCGTCGGCCCCTTCCGCAATAACCCAGGCCGCGCCCGGGCGAACGCCGACCTCCGCGAGAACGAGCGACAGCGGAACGCCGGTCCACTCGCTGCAGCTCGCGAGGCCGTAGCTGCGCTGCACGTCGGGCCCTGTCCTCGCCGCCCATTCCGATGCGCTGTTGCCGCCGCATTCGAGCACCAACGTGCGCGTCACCGAGGGCAACCGCCGGATCTCGGCCACCGTCATGGAGAGCGGCCGATCCACCATGCCGTGAACGACCAGCCGATGCTTGGCCGGATCGATCGTGGGGATCCCGGCGTGATGCCGCTCGTAGTGCAATGACGAAGGCGTCAGCGTGCCGACGGAATCCTGCAGGGGCGTGAAACTGGAGCCAGTCTCCGGCGTCCCCGATTCGCGCCGCCAGCGAACGGCCTTCTCAAACGGCGACCGTTCTCCGTAGGGGCCGAGCGGAGTTCCCAGCTTCCCCGGTGTATCCCACGCAAGAACCTTCTGTTGACCGGCGAGGAGTCCACCGCCCATCGCCGCGCCCATTTGCAGCAGCCGCCGGCGGCTCGACCGTCCGAAATGCTTCATCGCGTTACCTCGGCGAGATTGTATGCCAGCGTGAGGACAGATGTGCGTTCTCTCTTCTCATCGCCTCTCATCGCGCCTGGCCGGGTTTTTCGACTCGATGCCGGCCTGCAGCGCGTACATGTGGCGTGCCACTCACCGACGCCAGATGACGTTCGCCGAAAACCGCTGACCCTTCACATCGCGAGCAGCGTATCAACAGCGTGTGCAGCTGCTCGCGGCCCTTTGGCTCTTCGTGGCGTCCGGTCAGCCGGCAACGTCTATCCGGATTCCCGGTAGCGTTCGCGACGCCACCGGCCTGGCGCTCCCCGGTGCCACGATCGATGTAGATGGCACGCTCGTCGCCGTCTCGAACGACGAAGGCCAGTTCGAGATCGCCCTTGCCGACCAGGCACGCGTCACCGTGCGTGTTTTCGTACCTGGCTTCGAGTCGCGTGAGACGGTTGTCTCCGTGGGGAGTGGCACACGCCTCGACGTCGTGCTCTCAGTCGGCCGCGTCGAGGGCCGTGTGACGGTTGTCGCACCGCCGGCAAGCCAGCGTGTCGAGCGACCGTTTGAACTGGATCCGGTTCAGACCTACCGCACGCCGGGTGCGCAAGCCGATCTCTTCCGCACGCTGCAGACATTGCCCGGCGTCGCCACCACCAACGAAGTCGCCGGTCTGTTCGTTCGTGGCGGCGACCTCAGCGAGGTCCTCGTCTCGCTGGACGATGGGGTGATCGCGCACCCGTATGGGTACGAAACTCCCACCGGCGGTTTTCGAGGCGCTGTCGATCCGCTGCTCGTCAGGGGACTCACCTTCAGCACGGGCGGGTTCTCGGCGCGCTACGGCAACGCGCTCAGTGCGATCGTCGACCTCCACGGTCTCGAACGATCGACGACCCAGCAAATCAGCACGACATTCGGATTGGCTGGTGCCTCGGCATCGATCGGTGCACCAGTTAGCACGCGCTTCGATGTGCGAGCCGCAACCAATCTGACGTTCAGCCGTCTCCTGTTTGCCGTCAACGGCAGCCCGCGCGAGTTCGATCCGCCGCCCGGTGGGTGGGACGGCTCGGCCGGGTTCGGCTTGAGCATGGGTCGTGCGGGCCGTGTCAAGGGCTTTGCGCTCGTGCAGCGCGACCGTGTGGGCGTCGAGCTCGAGCAGGACGCGTTTGTCGGCTGGTTGCGCTCATCCGCGCGACATCGCTTCCTCGGCCTGCGATGGGACGGAGCCCTCGGACGCTGGCTGGCGTCGGCCTCGCTGGGCGCCGACGCGTACGAGCGCGGCACGTCGGCCGGCGTCCTCGATCTGACCAATACGGACCGCGTCGAGTCGTGGCGCGTCGATCTCGACCAGCGGAATGACGGCGCGATTCGATGGCGCGTCGGCGCCAATGGTTCTGTCGCCGGCACGACGATGGCCGGGAGCGTGCCGCAGAAAGGAGGCGATCTCGGAGGCGTCTCGGGCCACGCGCCGTTCGACGTCAACGTCGGCGACTGGTTCGGCGGCACGTACCTGGAAGCGACGACGACGGCTGGCGCGCTTTCCATCACGTCCGGTGCGCGCATCGATCGATTCGGTCAGGCCGAATCGACCTCCATCGATCCGCGACTGAACGTCCGTGTCGACCTCGGCCGCGCACGCGCGCTTCGCTTCGCCACCGGCATCTATCGCCAGGCGCCGGGGGCTGCGTACTACGACCGAGAGCGAGGCGCGTCCCGCCTCCCTCCGATGGAAGCGATCCACTACGTCGCCGGTTACGAAATGGGTCACGAGACGGAAGGCTTCTACCTCCGCGCCGAAGGTTATCTGAAGGACTACCGCCGCCTTCCGCTCGAAGACGCGACGATCGGATACTCGTGGGACGGGTATGGCTCGGCGCGCGGCCTTGATCTTTTTAGTCAATGGCTCGTGTCGCTCGATCGAGAGCTGGACACGATTCGCGACTACCTCGAGATCGAGCGCATCCGATTCGGAGAACGACTGGACTTCATGATCCAAGCCGAGGGAGACGCCCTGCACGTGTCCGTTCCACCGTTCCTTCTGCAGCCGCTCGTCGAAAACGCGGTCAAGCACGGCATCGAACCGTATTCCCGCCACGGCGACGTCCGTGTCACCGCCCGCCTCAACGGATCGCGACTCCACGTGACCATCGCCGACACGGGCGACGGTCTTGACGCGGGCGGTCCAACCGGAACCGGACGCGGCCTCGAACTCACGCGGCGGCGGCTTCACGCCATCTACGGCGACGACGCTCAATGCCTTCGCGCCGAGCGATGCGGCGATGGGTTCGCAATCGATCTCGAACTGCCCGTGAGACCCGATGTCCACTGACTTCCTCCGACTGCTGGTCGCCGACGATGAGGTGCTGGCGAGAAAGCTGTTGCGGCAGTACGCGAGCGCCTGCGAGGGCGTCGAGGTCGTGCGCGAGTGCGCCGATACGGCGGCGCTCGAAGCCGCGCTCGATCAGGAACCGGTGGATGCCGCGCTGCTCGACATCCGCATGCCCGGGCGTGACGTCTTCGACGTGCTCGCCGAGGTAGCCGAGCGAAAGCCGCTGCCATCGCTGATCTTCGCCACGGCCTACGATCGCTATGCGGTCCGGGCGTTCGACGTGAACGCGGTCGACTATCTGGTCAAGCCTTTCACCGGGCCACGCTTTGACGCCGCGATCGCTCGGCTGCGTGAGCGGCGGCGCGCCGACACGCCTGCGATGGGTGTCACGCGACTGCTCCGCGATCTCGGACGGCGACCCGATCGGCTGCTCGTGCCCGAGGGGCGGAGAATGGTGCCGCTGGCGGTGTCGGCCATCGGCTGGATCCGGGCCGAAGGCGACTACGCGCGGATTCACTCCGGAGGCAGAAGCTACCTCGTGTACCGAACGCTGAACGATCTCGAAGCTCGGCTCGATCCAGCCGAATTCATTCGCGTACACCGCTCGGCCATCGTCAGGCTCGATCAGATCGTGGAGGTGCGTTCCGCCGACAGCAGTCGCTACCGGCTGACGCTCACCGATGGAACGACGCTGATCGTGAGCCGAAGCCGAGCGGCGACGCTCCGGGAGTTGATTCTGTGAAATCGACTCTTATCTCAGGGGCACTGAGCCGGTGTACTCGAGGATGTAGAGCCCGCCGGTCGCGCGATCGTTCGCGTAGATCGTGCCCTTCTCGTCCACATAGACATCATTGATCTGGATCGTACCCGTCGGGTTGCGCGGCGGAGCCATCGGGATCAGGTAGCCGATCTCCCTCGGATCCTTCGGATCGGCGATCGAGTAGGCGCGGACGCCGCCATTGAAGAAGGTGCCGACGACGGTTTGCGTCAGGGTCCGCGAGTAGGGCGTCGGCTTGTTGACGTGGATGTTGTGCGCGCCGAACCGGCCGCCGCGTGCGCAGAGATCGTCAACAACGGCCGGCGACGGGAACACGGCGATGCGGCTGGGCTTGGCTTCGTTGCTGATGTCGACCGTCCAGATGCGCTTCGGCCAGTCGGCGCACTTCTCCTGGTTGGCCTCCTCCGAGGAGACGATGAGCTTTCGGTCGAGAAGCGGCAGCGAGGTGTGCGCGAAGCCGGTGTCGGGTGGATACGCGGACTGCCGGCCGACGAGCTTCGGCTTCGCCCGATCGGTCATGTCGAGAATCACGACGCCG
>JAHFUI010000074.1:6305-21647 GCA_023265175.1 Acidobacteriota bacterium | reverse complement strand
TGCTCGTTACTACTTGTGCTACAACGTCTTGCGGTAAGAATGACGCTCGCTAGACATCTTCTAAGGCCGGAATCGTGACAGATGAAGCAAGTTTTTGCCGGCGCGCCTTAGAAGCTGTCTTCGGCCCCGCTTCGCGGGGCAACGGTGAAACATTGGCGTTTCTACAGCGAAGGTGCGCGTGGGCCGCCTTCCGTTGCCGGCGGTTTGACGCGCAGCTTCGCTGGGTTTCCCGATGAACTTCGATGTCGTCCTTGAGCAGTTGCGGGTTCGGCTCGCGGAGCCGTTGCCGGGAGCATCGGCACACGCGCTGATGGCGCCGCGGCCTCGGCGCGAATGGCCTGCCGGATTCGACGCGGCGAATATCCGTCATGCCGCCGGACTGCTGCTCGTCTTTCCCCTCAATTCCCGCGCGCACATTGTCTTGACCGTTCGCGCCGACACGCTCGGGCGGCACGGCGGACAGGTCTCGCTGCCCGGCGGCGTCGCCGAGCCGGGTGAAACCTTCGAACAGGCGGCGCTGCGCGAGGCCCACGAGGAGGTGGCGCTCGCCCCTGGCGACGTGCGCGTGCTCGGCGCGTTGACGCCGCTCGATATTCCGGTCAGCGGCTTCCGATTGCATCCCGTCGTCGCCGTCGCGAACGTGCGTCCGATGTTGCGGCCCGCGGACGGCGAGGTCGCGATGATTCTCGAAGTCGATATTGCCGAGCTGTCCGATCCGTTGCGGGTAGTCGTGACGCCCCGCGTCCGCGACGGCCGCGAAGTGATGGTGCCCGCCTTTCGCGTCGGCGGCGCCGACATCTGGGGTGCCACTGCGATGGTGCTCGCCGAGTTCCTCGCCTTGCTTGGCCGGACGCCGGGTGCAGCCGTTTCGGAACCTCGACCTTTGATTCCGTCATAATCGTCCGGCCGGATTGATCGGTGTGCGGGTGAGCGGCGACCCGCGGGGGCGCAGCTATTTTCGCGAAAGCAGAACGCGGTGGATCTGGCCGGATGTCTTGTAGTATAATTACTACAAGATGAGCAAGAGCCTTCCACGGCCGCACGGCGCGCCGGCCGCTCGGCTGCGCCAGCGCAAGTTTGCCTTGGTCCGGCGGTTTCACGTGCCCGAGGACGTCCTGCCCGGCTCCCTCGTGCAGAGCCACACGCGCTGCGGCAAGCCCACGTGTCACTGTGCGGGCGGCGACGGCCATCCCGCGTGGTCCCTGACCTTCATGGTGGACGGGCACAAGCGGGTCGAACGGATTCCGCAGGAGTGGGTTGCCGAGGTGCAGCGGCAGGTGCAGGCGGGGCGCGCGTTTCAAGACGCGGTGCGGGAGGTCCTGGCCGCCAACGCCCAACTGCTCGCGCTGGCGCGCCAGCAGCGCCGCCGCCGGACGTGATGGTCCGCCGCCTGAAGCAGTTCGTCACCCGACAGCTGCGGCTCGCGCGCTATCTGCAGGCGACGGGCGTCGGTGGCCGGTCATTCCCGCCCACGCGTTGATCTGGGCGCAGGTCGTTACGACAGCGCCGTGCCCACTCTGCCATCCCCTGATCGACGCGCAGGACCACGTCGTGGGCTATCACCACAAGCTGAGTCTGCTCAGTCTGGTGGGCGGGGCGCTCGTGCTGCCCCTCGACGTGGAACCGTATGGCCCCGGCGAGAGTGAGCAGGCCGCCAGCGGGCGTGTGCTGCAGCGCGGCGTCGCCGCGCTCGGTCGCCGCTTCGCCCAGTACGTGGTTGGCGATGGGCTCTATGCGAGCGCCCCGTTTCTCCATGCCGCCGGCGATCTCGCGCTGCACCCGATCGTGCGCCTCAAAGCCAATCTCCCGACCCTGCTGGCCGCCGCCGAAGCCCGCTTTACGGCGCGGCCGCCGCTGATGACCCTCGAGATCGAGGGCGACCGCGTCGAACTGTGGGACGCCGATGATTTCGACCCGTGGGACGCGCTCCGTTGGCCGACCGTGCGCGTGCTCCGATACTGCCAGCATCACCGGGACGGGACCCTCGTCGACGCGTACTGGCTGACCGACTTTCCGGCCACGCGCTTCAGCACGCCCACGCTGTATCGGTTGGCGAAGAGTCGCTGGACGATCGAGAACCAGGGCTTCAACGATGCCAAGACGCGCTACGGGCTCGACCACATGTCCCACCACCATCCCAACAGTCTGCTCCTGCACTGGCTGTTGGTGGCGCTCGCGCTCACCATCGAACGCCTCTATCGCCTCCGCTATCTCCACCGCGGCCTCCATGCGCCCAGCACGCCGATTCAGTTCCTCCGCCGCCTGCGCTTGAGTCTGGGCGTGCCTGTCCTGGACACCGGCTAGACCATCGGCTCGACCACGTAATCTACAGCCGCTCGACGCCGGTACCCTTCCCTGGTCGCTCTCGAATTCGAATTCCTTGGGCTCTCCCCTCGGTTTGCTCCGGCAGGTGTCTCCAGCGGCACGCTTGCCCCCGCCTCGCACCGCTCCTCGCGCTCACCATCGAGCCGGCCGGCCCGTTGAACTCGCACCTTCCGTAAGAGCTGGCCGTGTCCGTAAGTCCGTGTCCGTAAGTCCTTGACAGATTGGCGGCTCGGCCTTAAACTCGAATTCTGCAAAGCCTTTTTCCGCAACAGTTGCAAACGTCTGGCGCCCGGTCCTTGTCCATCGTTCTGGTGTAGGCAGGTTCGGATCGGGAGGCGCCCCGGTTCCCGGTCTGGCGCGCGTGATGGAGGGGTGACAGCATGGAGGACGTCGTCAACCGGTTCGCAAGAGAGCTGGCCGACGCGATTGCCGCCGCGGTCGCGGAGAATCCACAGGTGGAAGCCTGTCGCGAGAAAGCTCGCGCAGCGGGGTACGAGATGAAAGTCACGCTCGAGGCTGTGGTCGGTTTTGTGAACCGGTCGCAGTCTGGGGCGCTGAAGAAGATGACCGCGCCGGCGCGCGTCGTGCAACGGCGCGCGTTCGAGGTCACGACCAACGATCGGCGGTTCCTTCGGTCGCTGCGCATCGCGGCGGACGAAACCGCGGAGCCAAAGGAAAGTTAGAAGTAGCGGACGTTGCGATGACGAGGGCCGGTTCGCTGACGCGTTCCGGCCCTTTTTCTTGTACGCCGCGATTAGCCGGTCTTGAACACGGTCTGCGCGCCCACTCGCGCGGCGGCGGCTGCTGCTGCTGCCGGGTCGCCGAGGTAGTAGTGGCGTAATGGCGTGAGCCGGTCGTCCAGCTCGTAGACCAGCGGAATCCCGGTGGGAATGTTCAGCTCGACAATCTCGGATTCCGAGACGTGGTCGAGGTATTTGACGAGCGCCCGCAGTGTGTTGCCGTGCGCGGCAATCAGGACGCGCTGGCCCGCGCCAAGTGATGGAGCGATGGTGCTGTGCCAATAGGGAAGGAAGCGCGCGACCGTGTCTTTCAGCGACTCGGTGAGCGGGAGCTCATCCGGGTTGACGCCGGCGTACCGCGGATCGCGCGAGGGATTGCGTAGATCGTCTGGCTCGAGCGGCGGCGGAGGAATGTCGTAACTGCGGCGCCAGATCTTGGTTTGCGCGTCGCCGTGCCTGGCGGCGGTCTCGGCCTTGTTGAGTCCCTGCAACGCGCCGTAATGTCGCTCATTGAGCCGCCAGCTGTTTGTGACGGGAATCCACATGAGATCGAGAGCGTCGAGCGTCATCCACAGCGTTCGGATCGCGCGCTTCAACACCGAGGTATACGCGGTGTCGAATGTATAACCGCTCTCTTTGAGGAGGAGGCCCGCGTTGCGGGCCTCCTCGCGTCCGCGGTCGGACAGGTCGACATCGGTCCAGCCGGTGAACCGGTTCTCTTTGTTCCAGGCGCTCTCGCCGTGGCGAAGCAAGACGAGTTTGTGCATTGGTGCTCACGGTCCGGCTAAAGCCGGACACTACCTACGCGTGCCAAGGGTGCGGATCGCGGCGCGGCCTGCGTATGTGGCGCTCGAGCCCAGCTCCTCTTCGATCCGCAGAAGTTGATTGTATTTGCAGACGCGATCGGTGCGGCTTGCCGACCCGGTCTTGATCTGGCCGGCGGCCGTGCCGACGGCGAGATCCGCGATCGTCGTGTCTTCGGTCTCGCCGGAGCGGTGCGAGATGATCGTGCCGTACCCCGCGTCGCTCGCCATGCGCACGGCGTCGAGCGTCTCGGTGAGGGTGCCGATCTGATTCAATTTCACCAGCAGGGCGTTGCCGACGCCGTCGGCAATGCCGCGGCGCAGGATGTCCGGATTGGTCACGAACACATCGTCGCCGATGAGCTGGACGCGGTGGCCGAGCTCGCGCGTAAGCGCTTTCCAGCCGTCCCAGTCGCTCTCCGCGAGGCCGTCCTCGATGGAAATAATCGGATATTGCCGCAGCCAGTCGTCGTAGAGACGGATCATCGCGTCCGACGTGCGATCGGATTCGCCGGACTTCCTGAACACGTACTTGCCGCCGCCGGCCCATAGTTCACTCGAGGCGACATCGAGGGCGATGAAGACGTCGTGCCCCGCTTTCATGCCGGCCTTGCCGACGGCCTCCAGCACGACTTCAACTGCCTCGCGGTTGGATCTCAAATTGGGCGCGAAGCCGCCCTCGTCGCCGACGCCGGTCGTTTGCTTGCGCGATTTCAGGATGCCGCGCAGCGCGTGAAAGATCTCGGCCCCTGCGCGCAGCGCCTCGCCGAACGACGAGACGCCGACCGGCATCACCATGAACTCCTGAAAATCGACGCTCGTGTCGGCGTGCGCGCCCCCATTCAAAATATTCATCATGGGGACGGGCAGGACCATCGAAGACGCCGGGTGCGCGGAGGACGTGGAGGAAGAGGGACCAGCAGTCAGCGCGTACAGATCCGCGATGTGCCGGTAGAGCGGGACCTTCTTGGATACAGCTTCCGCGCGCGCCGCGGCCATCGACACGCCGAGCAGCGCGTTGGCGCCCAGCCGGCCCTTCGCCGGCGTGCCGTCGAGGCCGATGATCGCCTCGTCCAGGCTCGGCTGCGTGAAGTCACGGCCTCTGATCGCTGTGGCGATTTCACCGTTGACGTTGGCGACGGCCGCCCGCACTCCCTTGCCGCCGTATCGTGCCTTGTCGCCGTCGCGCAGCTCGATCGCTTCGCGCTCGCCGGTCGAGGCGCCTGACGGAACGGCCGCGCGTCCCGACGCGCCGCCTTCGAGCGCGACGTCGACTTCCACGGTCGGGTTGCCGCGCGAGTCCAGAATCTCGCGGGCATGAACGTTTGAGATCTTCAATAGGGGCTCCTTGCTGCTTCGACCACTGATCCACCACAAAGGACACCATGGACACCAAGGAAAAAACCGGTTCGGCATTTGTCCTTTGTGTCCTTTGTGTTCATCGTGGTGACTCAGCTCTGGTATGAACGCGATGACCGTGATGCTATCCGCCGCCGCCTTTCCGATCCGCCTCCGCCTCAATCTGCAGCGCTTCATCGCTCAGCGGGCCGATGAGCGGCTCATCGTCGGTCGTGACGACGACGATACCCGAGTCGGTGACGGTGTGGCGCCGCCGATCTTCCTCGGGGTGGTAGCCGATGAGCGCGCCGCGCGGGAGGAGGACGTCGCGGTCGATGATTGCGCGCCGGATGCGCGCGTGGCGGCCGACGCGCACGCCGGGCATCAGGATGCACTCCTCGATGCGGCAGAAGCTGTGCACGCGGACGTTCGGACAGAGCACGCTGCCCGAGATTTCGCTGCCCGACACGATGCACCCTGGCGAGATCACGGAATCGAGCGCCTGGCCGCACCGCCGTCCCGTCTGGGCGAAGACGAACTTCGCCGGCGGCGCCTGCGGCTGGTAGGTGCGCAGCGGCCATTCCGGATCGTAGAGATTGAACTCGGGATTCACCTGGCACAGGTCCATGTTGGCCTCGAAGTACGCATCGAGCGTCCCGATGTCGCGCCAGTACTTCGACGCTTTCTTGTTCTCGTCGGAGAACCGATAGGCGTACACCGGCGCCTGATGGATGAGCGCCGGAATGATGTCCTTGCCGAAATCATGGGTGGTGGGCCGCGCCGCGTCGGCTTCGAGCGCGTGTACGAGGACGTTGGTGTCGAAGATGTAGACGCCCATCGACGCCAGCACGAGATCGGGCGAGCCGGGAATCGCGATCGGCCGGTCCGGCTTCTCCTGGAACCCGGTCACCCGATCCTGCTTGTCGACCGCCACGATGCCGAACCGGTTCGCCTCGGCCATCGGTTCTTCGATCGCGGCGAGCGTCACGGCCGCGCCCCGCTCCTCGTGAAACCGGAGCATGCGCGAGTAGTCCATCTTGTACACGTGGTCCCCCGCCAGCACGATGAGGTGGCGCGAGCTCTCCTGCATGATCGAATACAAGTTCTGATACACCGCGTCAGCCGTGCCCTGATACCACTGCTCCCCCACGCGCTTCTGCGGCGGCAGAATCTCGACGAACTCTCCGAGCTCCTCGGACACGATGCTCCACCCCATGCGGATGTGGCGATTGAGTGAGAGGGACTTGTACTGCGTGGCGATGAAGATGCGGCGCAGGCCGGAATTGACGCAGTTGCTCAGCGCGAAATCGATGATCCGGTACGGCCCGCCGAAGTACACGGCGGGCTTGGCGCGCTCCTTCGTCAGCGGGTAGAGCCGCTCCCCGGCGCCGCCGGCGAGGACGATGACGAGGCTGTCGTCGACGAGCGCCGGCATGTTAGTGGTGGTGCTCAGCTCTGGCGGAGGACGACCCGCGCGGGCGCGCCGTCGGCGCCCACGATCCGCAGCGGCAGGCAGAACATCTCGTAGACGCCGGGTTCGACGTCGCGCAGGTTCAGCCCTTCGATGACGATCGTACCGCCGCCGAGCAGGACGTGGTGCGCCGGCGCCCCGGCCTTCTTGAACTCCTCGATCGACAGGTAATCGACGCCGATCACCTTGATGCCGTGCTCGATCAGATGTTTGGCGCCGGCCTCCGTCACGCCGAGATACTCCTTGTGGAACTCCGGCGACCCCCAGAAACGCGAGTTGTGCGTCTTGATGAGCACCCGCACATCTTCGGACAGATCGACGTCGGACAGGTCGTGCGGTCCGATGCCCTTTCGCGACGTGACCTCGATCACGCGGGCCCGGCCGATCAGCATCTCCAGCGGCAGCGCGTCGGCGCCAGGCGCGCCCTCGAAGAAATGACGCGGCGCGTCGACGTGCGTGCCGGCATGCGCGCTCATGTGGATCGTCGACACGTTCGAGCTTTCACCGCGCGCAATCCACTTGATCGTTTCGAGACTGAACGGGGCGTTCCCGGGGTAAGTGGGCAGGTTGGCGTCGAGCGGAACCGAGACGTCAATCAGCTTCATGAGAAAGCCAGAACCTCAAGAGAATCTGGATGATAGCACGAGGCCTTCGCGCGCGATGGGCGGACCCGGAATCGTTTGACTTGACCGTCGAGCGACGCCTATGATGGGCTGTTTCAATACCCCTCATTATTGGGAGCGTAGGCCGTATGGTCAATCGAAAGGGACTCAGTGTTTCGCTGATTGTGGCGCTCGTGGTGTCGGCGAGCGCGTTTGCGCAGAAGAAGGACGACAAGAAGCAAAGCGACGATCAGAAAAAAGAGATTCAGGCCGTCGTCAAGCTGGCCGACGATGCGGCGGCGGGCCAGGCGGCCGCCAACGATCTCGGCTCCGCGTGGGTGCACGAAGATTTCATGAAGGCGCAGGGCAACAAGCAATACGCGCCTTTCATGGTGACGCTCGACCCGGCGAAAGTGACGGCCGGCACCGTCGTGTTCTACTGGCGCGCCGTCTCGAAGAACCCGCCGCCGCCTCCGCCGGTGCCGGAAGGCAAAGACGGCAAGGATGCCAAAAAGGACGACAAGAAGACCCCGCCGAAGCGGCCGGAATACGCGTACGAAGACGTGAGTTTCGTGCCGGTCACCCCAGGCCAGATGCCGGTCCGCATCGCGCGCTCCTTGACGTTGCCAGCCGGCCCCTACGACGTGTACGTGGTCGTCAAAGAGCCGGCCTCGGCGCAGAAAAACGCGCCGCCGGCCAAAGCCTCCGTGCTCAAGCAGATGCTGACGGTCCCGGACTTCTGGAATAACGAGCTCACGACCAGCTCCGTCATCATCGCGCAACGCATCGATCCGCTGCCCGCGCCGCTGACGCCGCCGCAGCAGGCCGAGCGGCCCTACGCCCTGGGCCAACTCGAAATCGTGCCCGTCACCGACATGAAGATGAACAAGAAGGTCGAGTTGCAGACCTTCATGATCGTCTACAACCCGAAGATCGACAGCATGAACAAGCCGGACGTCGTCGTCGAGTACAACTTCTGTCAGGCGGCGCCGGGCAACCAGCCGAAGGCGGGCGAGCCGTGCAAGGCGGGCGAAAAATTCTTCAACAAGACGACGCCGCAGGCGTTGAACAAGGATACGCTGCCGCCGCAGTTCGACGTGACAGCGGGCCATCAGTTGCAGGCGGGCCAGGGCGTGCCGCTCGCGTCGTTCCCCGATGGTGATTACCGACTCGAGATCAAGGTCACCGACAAGATCGCCAACAAGTCGGTGAGCCGGGACGTCAACTTTACCGTTTCGGGATCCTAGAATGGTTTCGAAATCCGGCGCCCCTGCGATGGGCGAGACTGAAAACGCTTCACGCTAGGATGGCGAAGCCGGCTCGCAGTTTGCACGATCCCGCAGCGGCCAGACAAGGCGGGGCCACCAACATGAGCATCACACGATTGACGACGGCGGCGGCGGCCGGCGGTCTGATGCTGCTCTTCGTGCCGTCGGGCGCCAGTGCCGAACGTGTGTCCGCCCGCGCGGAGGTCGGCCGCGTCGCGCCGCTCGCCGCCGGATCCATCCGAGGCGTCGTTCAGGACGAGCACGGCAAGCCAGTCAGAGGCGCGATCGTATTGGCGGTCGGCGCGACGAAGGCATCGGCCGTCACCGACGGCGCCGGACGGTTCGAGCTCCGCACGCTGTCGCCTGGCCCCTACGTCGTACGCGCGCACCTGACCGGATTCATCGCGTCGCAGGGCACAATCGTCGACGTCCGGCCGAGTGCCAGGACGTCATCTTCGATGGCGCTGCGTCACGCGGTGACCGCGCCGGCGGCACCGGCCGCGCCCGCGGTGCTCGCGGCGGGGGTTGGCCTTTCAGACGCGGCGGACCCGGACGCCACCGGATCGAATGTTCCTCCCAACGGACCGGACGCCGCGACAACGGGAGCATCCACGAACGACGATCACGGAGAGATCGCCTGGCGCCTTCGCCATTTGCGCCGCAGCATCCTGCAGGATGCAGACGTGCCCGAGACGATCGCGGCCGACGACCTACCGGCTCCCGAAACGCCGATCTTCGGTCCGACCAACGGCGGCGCCCGTTCGGCGGGATCGCCGACGCGGCTCGCGACCAATTTTTTCGCCGGCACGCCATTTTCCGGTCAGTTCAATCTGCTGACGACCAGTTCCTTCGACACGCCGCAACAACTGTTCGGCCACGACAACTTCGCCCGCAGCGTTGCCTATATTTCCGTCGGCGCGCCGGCTGGCAGCGGGGCCGACTGGGCCATCCGCGGCGCGGTGTCGCAGGCCGACATCTCGTCCTGGGTGGTGGCGGGCGTGTACACCACCCGCGGTCCGGCGCGTCATCACTACGATGTCGGTCTCTCGTACGCGACCGAGCGGTACGACGGCGGCAATCCGGCGGCCCTGCACGACGTCACCGACGGCAGCCGCAACGCCGGCGCGATGTACGGATTCGACACCTTCACGCTGACGCGGGCCGTCTCCCTCACCTACGGGACGCGCTATGAGCGCTACGACTATCTCGACGGCAAGAGCCTGATCAGCCCGCGCATCGCGCTCACGCTTTCTCCGAGCGATCACTTCCGGATCAACACCGTCGCGTCCCGTCGAGCGGTTGCGCCGGGAGCCGAAGAGTTCCTTCCGCCCGGCAACAATGGAATCTGGCTGCCGCCGCAGCGCACGTTCTCCTCGCTGGCCGTGGGCCGCGCCTTCGCCGCCGAACAGTCGACGCATATGGAGGTGGGGCTCGAGCGCGATCTTGGGAGCGCCGCGACGCTGTCAGTCCGCGCGTTCCAGCAACACGTCGTCGACCAGCTCGTGACCATGTTCGGCGTCGACGTGCCGGGACTGCCGCCGGCCAGCCTGGGGCATTACTTCGTGGGCAACTACGGCGATGTCGAAGCCCGCGGGGTGATCACGGGATTTCGGACCAATGCGTCCGGCCGCGTGCAAGGGTCGGTCGAGTACTCGCTCACGCGCGCACGATGGAATCCGGGCGACGAGCTCGGGTACTGGATGTTGCGGCTGCCCTCCACCGCGCCGCTGCGCTCCGGCCGCATTCATGATGTGGCCACCGCGATCGAAACCGCTGTTCCCGAAACGTCGACGCGCGTCGTCATCCTGTACCGCATGAGCAACGCGTTCGCCCGTCGCAACGCGGACGATGAAAGCCTCTTCGATTCGCGCTTCGACGTGCAGGTGCATCAGTCGCTGCCATTCCTCGATTTCAGCACCGCGAAGTGGGAGATGTTGATCGGCGTTCGCAATTTCTTCCGCGAAGCGGCCGCGGATCAGTCGGTCTACGACGAACTCCTCGTCGTTCACCCGCCCAAGCGCATCGTGGGCGGGTTGACGATGCGGTTCTAGCCCGTTCTAGCCCCGTTCTAGCCCCCACTAGGACCCCAGGAGATCCATAATGTTGAATATGTCGTACTGTTTCTTGGATTGTCGTTGTCCGCCCGGAAGGTTTGTGCCAGATAACGCGTTATTATTCAGCGAGTTAAATATAATCGCCGAAGGTGCATTGCGGGAATGAGCTTTGCTGCCTCGGCCGGCCGGATTAGTGTCGCCATCCGCTGACGTATGTCGAATCCCAGACTGACATCATCGCCGACCGAAGAGCGGGCCGAGCGACACGAGCGGCGCTGGCTCATGTGGGGGCGATCCGTCTTGGCGATTGCGGTGGTCGTCGTGCTCGCCGCCCTGGGGATCGAGAACATGGCACTGCGCGCGCGGTGGCATGAGGCCGACGACGGCATCCTGTGGTCGGAACGCGCCGACAAAGTGACGGCGGCCGAGATCGCTTCAGGGTCCGCCGGCGAGCGGGCGGGGATTCAGCGCGGCGACGTCCTCGAAAGCGTGAACGGCTCGCCGATCAAGACGCCCGCTGACGTCGTCGCGTACTACCACCAGACGAACGCCGGCACGCGGCTTTCGTACCTCGTGTCGCGCCGTGGTTCGCGTGAGACGGTTGAGGTGTCGCTCGCACCGGCGCCGCAGGCGAGCTCGATGTACTTCGTGCTGGCGTGGGTGGGCCTGTTCACGCTGGTCGTCGGCGCAGCGGTTCGTGTGCGGCGTCCGCGCGATCCGGCGACGCTGCACTTCTTCTGGCTCTGCGTCGCGTTCTTCGGGGCGTTCTCGTTTTCGTTCAACGGTCCGCTGGACCGTCTCGACTGGGTGTTCTACTGGGGCGACGCCGTCGCCCAGTCACTTCTGCCGCCGCTGCTGCTGCACTTCATGCTCGTCTTTCCGGAACGGCGCGCGGCGGAAAAAGGGGTCGGGAGTCGTTTTCCGGTGATCGTCCCGCTTCTGTATCTGCCGGCCGCGGCGCTCGGGGCCGGGCGCGTGCTGGCGCTGACGCGCGGCGCCTCCGACGGTGCGCTGTTTTCGCGCATCGTCGGTTTCCTCGATCAGGCGCAGTTGTTGTACCTGTTCGCCTGCGCGGGGGTGGCGCTGGTGGTGCTGGCGCGCGCATTCCGTGGAATCCGATCGGTCACCGCCCGGCGACAATTGCGATGGATTGCGTGGGGCACGGTCTTTGGCGTCGCGCCGTTCGCGTTCGGCTACGCGCTGCCGTGGGCACTGGGCATCGATCCGCCGCTGGCGCTGCAATTGACCGCGCTGCCGCTTACTCTCGTGCCGCTGACGTTCGCCTCGGCGATCGTCCGGTATCGCCTGCGGGACATCGAAGTCATCGTGAAGCGCGGTCTGATCTACGCGCTGTTCGTTGCCGCGAGCATCAGTGTGTATGTCGGGATGCGCAAGGTGTCGGGGTTCTTCTTCCCCGACGACAGCGACCCGCGCAACTGGGTCGTCGCCATGCTCGCCACGGCGGTCGTCGTGCTGATCGCGCAACCCGTGAGAGAGGCGTTGCGGAACGCGCCCGACCGGTTGTTCTACCGCGACCGGTACGATTACCGCCGCGCGCTGGTGGGCTTCGCCCGCGACCTCAACAGCGATCTCGACGTGGTGCGTCTTGGTCAGCGGCTGGTCTCGCGCATCGTGGAAACGCTTGTCGTCGATCGGATGGCGTTGATGCTGGCTGACGAGCGCTCGCACGACTTCAGCGCGATCGGCGATTTCGGTTTTTCGCGCCGGGTGCCGAAGCTGCCGCGCAACTCGTCGTTCCTCGCGAGGCTCGACGCCGGCCACACGGTTGCGCTCGACGATCCGATCGCGGCGGCGCGTTTCGTGGCCGAGGAAGTCGAATTCTGGCGCGACGCCGGGCTCTCGTGTTTCGTGCCGTGCGTCTTCGAGGATCGCGCGATCGCCGTGCTCGCGCTGGGCCGCGAGGACGCGGATCGGCCGTTCAACAGCGAAGATCTTGCGCTGCTGACGGCGGTCGCGGGCCAGGCCGCGACCGCGATCGAGAACGGCCGGCTTTATCGCCAGCTGCACGTGAAGGCCGCTGAGCTCGATGGGCTGCGCGAATTCAACGAAAACATTCTCGAATCGCTCGACGATGGTCTGGTCGTGTTCGACGGGGCCGAACGGATCGTCCGCTGGAACCGGGCGTTGGAGAGTTTCTACGGCGTCACGCGATCGGATGCGATCGGCCGGACGCTCGGCAACGTCTTCGACGCTCCGTTCGTCGACGCGCTGGGCGCAGACCGCCGCGAGAACCCGAACGGGTCGACGCTGTTCCGTGTACCGCTGGTTGGCCGCAAAGAGGACGGGGCGCCGCTCCTCGTCAACGCGACGGTCGTGCCCCTGCAGGGCGGCGCGGCGCAGGGGGCCGCTGCCGCCGGAACGATTCTTCTCATCGAGAACATCACCGACCGCGTCCGTCTGGTCGAGCAGTTGCAGCTCTCCGAAAAGATGGCGTCGATCGGCGTCCTAGCTGCGGGTGTGGCCCATGAGGTCAACACGCCGCTGACCGGCATCTCCAGCTTCACGCAGATGCTCCTCGAGCACGCCGATCCGGCGGATCCGAGAACGGCGCTGCTCGAGAAAATCGAGCGGCAGACGTTCAGGGCCGCGAAGATGGTCAACAGCCTGTTGAACCTGTCACGTCCGGGCACGTCCAGCACCGAACGGACGCCCGTCGATCTGAACGCGGTCATCGCCGACGTCTTCTCGCTGCTCGAACATCAATTCGCGGCGTCCAGCATCAAGGTTCGCCGGGAGCTGTCGCCGGCGCCGGTGGCGGTCCTCGGCATCGAGCATCAGTTGCAGCAGGTCTTTCTCAACCTGTTTCTCAACGCGCGCGATGCGATGCCGAGCGGCGGATGGCTGTCTGTCGCGACGCGGCTCGAGGGCGACTGCATCATCGCGCAGGTCGCCGACACGGGGGCTGGGATTCCGTCCGAGCATCTGGCCCGCATCTACGATCCCTTCTTCACCACGAAAGCCATCGGGCGCGGCACGGGCCTCGGCTTGTCGATTACCTACGGCATCGTCCACGAGCACGCGGGGACGATCGGCTGCGAGAGCGCGGTTGGCCACGGCACCCGCTTCACGTTGCGGCTGCCGGTCGCTCCCGCGATCGAAGGTTCGTCCGTACGCGGCGTCCGGCTGTAGCCGGACCCAAGGGCATATGCCGAATTCCCGCAAAGGCACGATCCTCGTCATCGACGACGAAGAGATCATGCGCGAAATCCTCGAGACGCTGCTGGCACGCGAGGGGTACGACGTGCGCCTCGCATGCTCGGGCGCCGACGGGCTGGAGCTCGCGCGCGCGACGCCCTTCGATGCCGCGATCGTCGACATCATGATGCCGGGCCTGGACGGGATCGCGACCCTCGACGAGCTGAAGCGGATTGACGAAGATCTCGCGGTCGTCATCATCACCGCGTACGCCTCGGTCGAGAGCGCGATCGCGGCGATGAAGAACGGCGCGTTCGACTACATCACCAAACCGTTCAAGAACGACGAAGTGCTGGTCGTCGTGCGTAACGCGATGGAACGGCGGCGTCTCGTCACAGAAAATCGCTCGCTGCGTCAGAACATCCAGGAGCGCTACCACAAGTTCGGCAACATCATCGGCCAAAGCCAGCGGATGCGGCACGTGTTCGACTTGATCATCCAGGCGTCGCCGAGCCGGTCCACGATTCTGATTCAGGGCGAGAGTGGCACGGGCAAGGAGCTCGTCGCCCGCGCCATCCACGCCAACTCGTCGCGATCCGAGCGATCGTTCGTCACCGTCAATTCAGGAAACCTGCCGGCCGATCTGCTGGAGTCGACGCTCTTCGGTCACGTGAGTGGCGCGTTCACGGGCGCCGTCTATCCGAAGAAGGGCATGTTCGACCTCGCCGACAAGGGCAGCATCTTCTTCGACGAGATGGGCAACGTGCCGCTCGAGACGCAGGCCAAGCTGCTCCGCGTCATCCAGGAGCGCGACTTCATGCGTCTGGGCGGCATGGAAACGATCAAGGTCGACGTGCGGATCATCGCGGCGACCAATGTCAACCTCCGGCAGATGATGGAGGAGGGGCGCTTCCGCGAGGACCTGTTCTACCGGCTGCACGTCATCTCGATTCAGCTTCCGCCGCTGCGGGAGCGCAAGGACGACATCCCGCTGCTCGTCCAGCACTTCCTCGCCAAGTACGGCGACGAAAACAGGAAAGCCGCCCTCGAGCTGATGCCGGAGGCGCTGGACCTGTTGACGGCGTACGATTGGCCGGGCAATGTGCGCGAGCTGGAGAACGTGATCGAACGCGCGGTCGTGCTCGCGTCAGGGCACCAGCTCGGCGTCGACCTCATCCCCGACCATGTCCGGAAGGCGCCGGATTTTCAGGCGCCGCAGTTCGTCGTGCCGCCCGAAGGGATCTCATTCAAGGAAGTCATCACGGATTTCGAGAAGCAGATCATCGAGTCGACGCTCGAGGCGGCCGGCGGCGTCCAGAAACGCGCCGCCGAGCTCCTCCACATCAAGCCGACGACGCTGAACGAGATGATCAAGCGGCACGAGATTCACCCGCGCCGCCGCCGGATTCCCGCCAAGGATGGCGAACCGCCCGCAGGGGACCGGACGGAGCCCGAGCCGGCGGCCGCGCCTTCAGGAGCGCGGCCGCTCACGGCGGCGTTGGAGGAAAAATAGCTTCACCCCAGATCGGGGCGCCCCGTGGTCTTGCCCCCGACAGCGCGCGACGGTGCTCGAGCGGCCGCCGTC
>JAHFUI010000074.1:0-6205 GCA_023265175.1 Acidobacteriota bacterium | reverse complement strand
CGAGCGGCCGCCGTCGGGTTCACCCTGTTGGGCGGCGGTACGGGCCTACGAACCACGACCGCTCACGCCCGCGCCACCGGACGGCTCTAGCGCGATGTTATGCCGTTCGTTTTTTTCGAGCTCGCGGCTTGGCAGCTGCGCTGGTAAGCCTGGCGAGCGTGCGCAGGGCTTCGTTAACCGCCCGAGTGTCCGGAAAGACTGCCGCGACGTCAGGGTCGAGTACCACGACGTTGGTGCCGACGGGTCGCTGCGAACAGTTTCTTAGGAGACAGCCGACCCGGATGTTACAGTACCGCCATGACGTTTTCGATTGAACTCGATCGCGAAGACGATGGCCGCTGGCTCGCCGAAGTGCCCGCCCTGGCCGGCGTGATGTGTTATGGCGCGAACCGCGACGAAGCCGTCGCGCGAGTTCAAGCGCTCGCCCTCCGAGTGATCGCCGAACGCCTCGAACACCGAGAAGCCCCGGCCGAATTCCTGAACGTCACGTTCCAAGCCGCTTGAGCAACTGGCCATCGACGAAGGCCCGACGAGTGCTCGCCGCCCTGTCGAAGATCGGGTGGCTTGAGAAAACACTTCGTCTTGGACTTGGTGAACGGCTCGGTAAACTTGCTCTCAACAGCGAAGAGCGAGCCGTCGCAGCCATACAGAACAACATCCAGGTTGGGCGCGATTCCACCAAGTCGAGTCGGGAACTTCTGTTCAAACGCCACTGCGCAGAGTCGCACGGAAATGCCGAGAGCCCGTGACAGCAGCCCGAGGTCGCGACCTCTCCAGTAGTCAAAGAAGTTGCAAGCCAGCGCAGCCGAAGAATGTAGCGCCTGGATCTTGCCGCGCCCGCCGCCCTTGCCCAATTCCGAGCCGTCACCGCCGGCGAGGTCACGGCGTGAACACGCCGAGAGGGGGTTCGAACAGATTGTCGTCACACACGTGGCAATAGCCATCGGCGTCTGTCGCGATGCCAAGCTCGGCAGCCCAAGCCCGTTGCCTCGATTTGAGATCGGTCAGCAGGTCCTCTGTCATTCACGTCTTCCGACTTGTCGTAGTCTGCATAACGTGCGGCTTCAGCCGCGGCCGCTCATGATCGAGCGGCGGCCGTCGGGTGCAGCGCGATGTTATGCGTCGATCGTCACGACTTGGCTCGTGGACGTCGGTTCGGGCAACGGTCGTCCTTCACCGCGCAGGCCCTCGATATGGAACTCGATGGCTTCTCGGATCAGCACTTCGACTTCTGCCTGAGATTCGGCAACGGCCACGCAACCAGGCAAGTCGGGCACATATGCCCCATAGCTCGACGGCCCCCGCTCGATCACCACCAGAAACTGCATTGCCCCGTGCCTCACTTCTTTAAGCCGGCCTGCTTCAAGATGCTGTTGAGCGTACCGGGTGGAATCTCCACGCTCGACTTGCCCGCGACCGTCACCGTGCCCGGCTTCGTCGGATGATGAAACTGCCGATGACTACCTTTCTGGCGGACTTGAACCCATCCGTCAGCTTCCAGGCGCGTCAGCAGTTCATGGACCTTAACCGGCATGTCCCAAGCAAGATCCTACCCCGGACGCCGGTACCAGCAACGTCCAACAACGCCCGCCGCCTGGTGCAAACGCCGGGCACGTGAGATTCTTGTTCTGATCTCGGGTGTTTCGTCCGACGCATAACGTTGCGCTTCAGCCGCGCCGCCACACGATTTCGCCGAGCGGCGTCGGCTGAAGCGCGTGTTGGGCCGTCCGTCGTATTTAACCCAGTTCGAGAACGGTCGCTTCATCTTGCTCGTTGAATTGGATGATGTCGTCGTGACGGCGCCGCAAAAGCTGCGCGATGTCGTCGGTGGTGCAGTTGCCGAGCCGAATCCAAATGAACTTCGGCGGAGCACCGCGCAAGAGAGCAAGTCGGTGGAAGTCCTCGTCCTTGCTGACCACCAAGCACCCGTGCTGACGCGCTAGATCCCAGACGATCGTATCCGCCGCGCCGCCTTGCCCCAGCAAGCGAACATGTAGGGAACCAGGAAAGATGTCGGCCACCGCCTCGCACAACGCCTCCGAAAGGGGTTCATCGAAGAGGAGCCGAGGCATTCACGCGGCGGGCGTGGTGAAGGTACGACGCTCGCGTTCGGCAGCGTAGGCCAGACAAGCCCTGATGTCGTCGCCGGTCAACTGCGGGAAATCGGCCAGGATCTGCGCCTCCAACATGCCGCCCGCCAGATAGCCGAGGACGTCGCCAACAGAAATGCGAGTACCTCGAATGCACGGTTTGCCAAATCGGATGGCCGGATCCACACCGATTCGGTCGAGCAAGTTCATCGAGGAAGTTTACGGCAGTTGATCGGCTGTTTGCAAAATTAGGTCGTTTCCAACTCTGAACTGATTCGCAGTCCGGATCCACTGAAACACGCCCAGTCCTGGACTTGCCGGCCCTTGCGGATCGGCATCGCCTGGTTCGTGATCGTCGTGTCTGTCGAGAATCCTTGGTCGGCCCAACGAATAAGGTTTGATCCGCACGGCCGCGGACGTTGAGACGTGGCCGGTGGGTCCTCCGTGCGGATAAACCTCGTTGAGCTGAACCGCGTGGCGCCGCCGCCGCAAGACGATGGGGATTGTAAGGCCGGCGAGAACGTGTGGCGCTGGGTTTTTGCGAGGCGTGGGTGGCGAGCGTCGCGCACGGACGCCCGGGGGCCGCCGAACGGCGAGGCGTCGGCCAGGACGTTCTGGTCAGGACAGAGACAGGCGCCGCGATCACGGCACACCGGTATCCGGGCGTGGGTCACCACGGGAGTCGAGGACGTCGCCGAGACGCGGGTGATCGCCATCCGCGTTCACGACGTGTCGGTGGTGAGCGGCGCCAGCGATGGCGTCAGCCCTCGGCCGGCGAACGATCGAATTTCCACAAATCGAGAAGTCCGCCGGTTGAGGTCGGAAGGGATGCGGAGCAAGACTGCATCCTCAAGGTCGTCCCCTTGTCGGCCCAACGTGCGGCTTCAGCCGCGGCCGCTCATGATCGAGCGGCGGCCGTCGGGTGCAGCGCGATGTTATGCAGTGGTCATTAACTCTTGATCGAACTGCTCCTGGGTGCGGGCGACGTCGACTCGAACTCCGTGAGTCGTCGCCTCGCACAGTCGAGTTCATCCTTCGTGAACAAGGCATTCCACGGAGCCCGAACCACCCAATACTCGACCGTCAACTCAGGGCGTCGCCGTTGCTTCAGCGCCGTGAACCCTTGGTGTGGTGCGCGACGAGGCTGCAGCAGCCGCTTCGCTGTGCCGACACCGCCGAGTTCCGCGAGCATTTTCTCGAATCGTACCGGATTACGTCCAGCCGCGCGCTCCGCTTGGGACACCTCGACCATCTTGGCGTGAAACTCACGCTCGAGTTCGTATTGGCCCGACATGCTCCCTCCGCACCAGTCAGTCGTTGTGTTCCGGCCTCAGCATGGCGATTGCGAAGTGCTCGATGAACCCACGCTCGACCTTGTCCGGCACGAGCAGAGTCTGTACAACACAGTCTGATGTCAAGAACCGCTGGACCGAGGCCTCGTTACTGAATAGTCCGGCGTTGATCAGTTTTCGTTTAAGGGTCGACGAACTCCGGTTGCCAGCAAGATGGTCGTCGCAGAGCCGACGCCGAAGACTGGAAGACTGGCCCACATAGACAGACGAGCGCCAATCCGACTGACGTCTGAAAATCCGGTAGATACCTGCATCATCCGGCAATGCTCGTCGCAATGTCGAGCCAAACGAAAGCTTTGGCGCGGCAAGCAACTCATCGAGCTTGCGCCGGTATTTCAGGATGAGCTCATCCATCTTCTGATTCGTCCGGCTAACGTTCGCGCTGAGCCGCGGCGCCGCACAGGATTTCACGCCGGCGCCGACGGCTCCGTGTTAGGCCGCAGCGGCCTTCGACGGAACTTCAGGATTCACCGCGACATTTAGATGATGATACGTGACCGAGCCAGCTTGAACGTCGTCAAGTGGCGGCAGGCGCTTATCAGAAACTAGAACGATGTAACGGTAACCACGAAGCTCCAGTCCTCCGAGGATCCCAGCCTGATATAGCTCAGCCTGCCTGCGCGCCGAAGCGGCAATCTCGGCGTAGTCGGCGGGCTTCTGGACAACCTTCCATTCAGTGAGCACGAGAGCATCAGCGGTACGATCCGCATCGGAGCCTGCTTCGAGAGGTTCACCAAACACAAGGTCGGTTCTCGCGCCGGCGCCGGTTATCTTGAAAGCCCAAATCCCATGAAGTAGCAGATGTGCACCGCCGAGTTTCTCGCAACTGGTTTCTCCTTGACCGAATGCTTTCTGCCAGCGCAGGCGCACAACCTCGTCGGCGACGATGCTTTGCTGAAGGTGTAAGAAAGCTCTTTCGGAGAGTCGTCGCCCCACAGCCTCGAAGTCTCTTAGGTGGTAATCGACCTCCGCTCGCACCCAAGCCAACGGCGTCAGCCTGGCTTTGAGCCCACCGAGACCGGCGACTGACTTGTCGTCTATTCGCTTCTTGTGGACTTCGATAAATCGGCTAATAGCTTGAAGTGCCTTCGCTGGAGCCACGCCCTCTGCCCGACCTTTGAAAGCCTCGAGTTCCGCGACTACATCGATCGCCTGATACGAAAGGTGCTGCGCGATGCCGTATGGATCCTCCGAACTGACCTGCAACGCCTGGATCAAGAAATGACCGGCTGCCAACAAGCCATCGATGCGCGCTCCGAGACCGTCCCACTCCGTGCGCCAGCCCATTCCTGTCCTCGACTCACCACTTGCGGCCTAACGACCCGCGCTGAGCCGCGGACGACACGCGACCGGAGCGCTACTAACCCCACAACTCACTTGAGTTGAGGATCGATTTGTGATCTACTACGTGCATGCCCAATCCATATCCGACGGCGCTCAGAGAGCGAGCGGTGCGCGCGTACGAGAGTGGGACGGACACGTACGCCGACGTCGCGGTGCAGTTCTCCATCAGTCTGGCGTCCCTCGTCCGCTGGGTGCAGCGGTCCCGGGAGACCGGGAGCGTGGCACCCCTGAACAAGGGGGGCGGGTGGCAGTCCCCGGTCGAGATCCCGCTGCTCCACCGCCTGGTGCAGGCGCGGCCCGACCGCACCACCGACGAACTGACGCGCGCGTACAACCGGCAGGCGCGGCGGGGGGCGCGGGTGCATCGCTCCAGTGTGTTGCGGGCGTTGCAACGCACGGGATATGTGTTCAAAAAAAACGGTCGCGCCCGGCGGAACAGGATCGAGCCTCGGTGCAAGTCGAGCGCCGCGCCTTCCAACGGTGGGTCCGGCGCATAGACCCGCGCCGGCTGGTCTTCCTCGATGAATCGGGGGCCCATCTGGCGATGGGCCGCTCCCATGCGTGGCTGCCGCGCGGGACCGTCTTGGTCGAACCGCGCCCGATGAACTGGGGCGACAACCTGACCCTGATTGGCGCGATCCGCGTGGATCGCTGGCTCACCCTGAATACCTATTGGGGTGCGATGAACACGGCGCGCTTTGTGGGATGGATCCACGACCGGCTCGTGCCGCGATTGCGCCACGGCGATGTCGTCGTCCTCGACAACCTGCCCGCCCACAAGGCGCGGGCGGTCCGTGCCCTCGTCGAGGCGGCGGGCGCGACGCTCAGGTTTCTGCCGCCGTACTCGCACGATTTCAATCCCATCGAACCCGGCTGGAGCTTGATCAAGAAGCGCATCCGTGCGATCGCCCCGCGTTCCGGGGTCACGCTGCGAGCCACCGCCCAGCGCGCGTATCGCGTCGTCCGACCGCGACATTGTCTGAACTGGTTTGCCCATGCAGGTTACCAACTCAAGTGATCTCTGGGGTTAAACGGTGCTCGTCACGACATTCTTGTCTTAGACCGTTATGCGGCTCGAAACGAGAATTTTGTACCCGTTGTTCGACCGGCCGCTGAGCTGCATGACGGTTTACCGCGCGCGGAGCGCGCCAAGAGATACTGCCAACCGGCCAGGGGCGTTCCGATCGGATATCAAGGGCAGAGCCCGTGGTTAGTTTCCTTTTCTGTCTTCTTCCGTCAAGGAAAGGACTGGTCTGTGGGCGGTGTGCCAAACTGCGTCTTGTGTGGCTTTCCCGCTCAAGGGACACCTCCAGGTGTTGGCCCGCTCATGATGTGCGCCCACTCACGCCGTCCAGCGTTGAGATACTTCGTCAAGGATCCCGGGTTTACTTGGCGCCTCTGAGCGCGGACAGGAAGTTC
>JAHFUI010000229.1 GCA_023265175.1 Acidobacteriota bacterium | reverse complement strand
GTCGGCTATTTCCTGCAGACGATGGCCGATTTCAGGAGCGACGCGAGAAAGAGCGCCGATTCGCGGAAGGCCAACACGAACGTCATGATCGCCATCGCGAAGGGCATGACGGACGAAGAGATCAAGGCGGCCGCCGAATATTTCGGCTCGATGAACTGGACGCCGTGGATCAAGGTGGTCGAGGCCAATACGGTGCCGAAGACACGCATCGCGGGCGGCATGTTCCTCAGGCTGGAAGGCGGCGAGACCGAGCCGATCGGACAGCGCATCATCGAAGCGCCGGATGACACGGAGCGGACAGAGTCACTCCGCGATCCACGCTCCGGGTTCACCGCGTACGTGCCGGTGGGCAGTGTCAAGAAAGGCGAGACGTTGGCGACCACCGGCGGCGCGGACAAGACGACGCAGTGCGCGGTCTGCCATGGAGCCGATCTCAAAGGTCTCGGTCCGGTGCCAGGCATCGCCGGCCGCTCGCCGAGCTACACCGTGCGGCAACTCTACGACATGCAGCAGGGCACGCGCAAAGGCGTGTGGACCGATCTGATGAAACCGGTGGTCGCCAAGTTGACCAACGACGACATGCTGGCGATTGCCGCCTACACGGCCTCGCGGATGCCGTAGCGGAGTTACCGCTCCCCTTCCACGGCGGTCGGGACTGCGCTCGTCGAGTCCTTGAGCCCTTTCCTGACCGCCTCTTCATCGGCACGCGCGGCGCTGAGAACGTTCTCCATCGCGCGATTTCCCTCGTGGCAGGCGTATTCCATGATCCGTTCGTTGTCGTTCATCGTCAGCGGCATCGCGAAGGTCCACGGCCGGGTCCAGGTAGTGGGGTCGTCGATGGTGACCGCCCACTCGACGCGCGTCGGCGAGACGCGCGTGAAGCGCTCGATCACCTTCATCGCCGCCGGATTGCCGTTGCGATAGATGCTCTCGTCCCTGAAATTCGTCGTCTCGACGACGAGCGTGTTGCCTTCCCAGTGGCCGCGCGCATCGCCCATGTGGCTCTTGAGCGTCTGGCCCACATGCGGCCGGCCGTCCAGCGGAATGACGCGCGTCTCGTGGACCATCTCGTAGCGAATCGCGACGAACCCCGGCCCCTGCACAATGTCGTACGAGTTGCCGTAGATGGCCGGCATCATCGAGCCCGGGAGCCCGCGGGTAATGCAGCGGTCGTAGAGGCTGCGATCGGTAATTGAGTCCGCGCCGCCGCCGCGCGTCGCGCGCGTCGCCGCGGCCCGGGCCGCGATGCGCCGCTGCCCGTCCTGCGTCATCGGCGGAATCTTGCCGTCCGTGGGATCGATCACGAGCCAGGGTCGGCTGCCTTTGCCGACCTCGAACTGATCCTGCCACCACAGCGGGCCTCCGAGGTTTCCCGCCGGATCGCCGCCCGCCAACGTGATGCTCAGCAGCGCGCGGTCCTGCCGCTCCTGCAAGATGTCCTGGAGCTCGTCCTTCTTAACATCCTCGATCTTGCGACCGGCGAATTCGTCTGGACGCTCGAACGGCGTGCCTTGTTCGTACTTGTTCGTGTAGTTCCCCTGCAGATCAGGATCACCCCAGGGCGTGCGTGGCGCCGTCCATGTCTTGGCCGGCGCGGTCGCAGGCTTGAGTGCGCCGGAAGCCGCCGGCTGCTTTTGCTGCCCCAGAATGGGCGACACGCTCGCGAAGGCGATCGCGGTCGCCAGTCCGACCGAGGCGAACACTCGCATGCTCATCGGGCAACTCCTTTCCTGTACACCAGTTTTTGCGTGACCCGTCCCATCGATCGGTCGATCGTCAAGACGTCGCCGTCGACGCTGTAGACATCCTTCACGTCGACGCCCATCGTACCGGTCGGTCCCTGCATCGATCGCCGCGTCATCACCACAAGGGTGCTGCCTTCCCACGAAGCTTTGGCGCGGGTATCCCAACCCAGCGGGCCCGGCACCGGATTGGCGCTGCCGTCAAGCTTGAACGCGGCGGTCTGCATCGTCTGGCCCGATCCCGTATCGCCGTCTACTGTCACTTCGACGGGCGACACCTTGATGACGAGCGTCGTGGCCAGTGGAATGCCGGCGATGCCGCGGCCGCCCGTCCCTGCCCCGCGATCGATCGTCCACGTGCCAGCGAGGTTCGGATTGCCTTGCGCGGAGATCACGGCCGACGCGGCGCCGGGAACGACGACAACGGCGACAAAAAGGACGAGCGCCGCGCGCATCGGGTGCGTCATTGAATCGTGGGCTTCCTGGGCTGGGCCGGTATGTCAAGGAAACGTAGCATAGTTCGGGGTAAAATGGGGAGTTTGCCGACGAAGATTGGCCTCATCTCTCTGGGTTGTCCCAAGAACCTCGTCGATTCCGAGGTGATGCTGGGCCTTGCCCGCAATGCCGGCTACGAGCTGACCAATGATGCCGCGGCCGCCGATGTCCTCGTCGTCAACACGTGCGCCTTCATTGATTCGGCGAAACAGGAATCGATCGACGCCATCCTCGAAATGGCGGGGCACAAGAAGACCGGCGCGTGTCGCCGGCTCATCGTGACCGGTTGTCTCGCCGAACGATACCGCGACCAGTTGCGGGCCGAGATTCCGGAGATCGACGCCGTCCTTGGCACGGGCGAAGTGCCCGAGATCGTGCGGGCCATTGATGTTGATATTGACAATGACGGCGGCGCACAGCCGCTCGCATTTTTTCGCGCGCACGAGGAAGTCGCCGGTCGCCAGTCGCCGGTCCCTAGCCTCCAGCCTCCAGCCTCTAGACCCTCGTACATTTACGACGCGGATACGCCGCGCCTGCTCGCCACGCCGAAGCACTACGCGTACGTGAAGGTTGCCGAAGGATGCGACCATACGTGCGCGTTCTGCATCATTCCGACGCTGAGGGGCGCATACCGAAGCCGGCCCGCCGATTCGATCGTTCGCGAAGCGCGTACGCTGGTCGAGCGCGGCGTCAAAGAGCTGCTGTTAATCTCGCAGGACACGACCTTTTACGGCATCGACCGGCACGAGCGCGGCGCGCTGGCGCGGCTGCTGCGGCAGCTCAACGCCATCGATGGCCTCGAGTGGATTCGGCTGCTCTACGTGTATCCCACGACAATTGATGATGAGACGCTCTCGGCCATCGCCGACTGCGACCGCGTGTGCAAGTACATCGACCTGCCGCTGCAGCACGCCTCCAATCCGGTGCTCAAGCGAATGAAACGGCCCGGTACGCGCCAAGGGTACGACCGGCTGCTGACGAAGATTCGCGATCGCGTGCCCGGCGTCGCGCTCCGCACCACGTTCATCGTCGGATTTCCGGGCGAGACAGATTCGGACGTCGAGGAGCTGCGTGGCTTCGTGAACGACCATCGTTTCGAGCATGTCGGCGTGTTCACCTACTCCCATGAGGACGGGACCTCAGCCTACGCGCTGGACGACGATGTGCCGGCGAAGAGCAAAGCGGCGCGGCGCGCGCGGGTGATGGGACTGCAGAAACGACTCGTCGGGAGTCGCAATCGCGGGCGGATTGGCGAGCGCGTGCGCGCGCTCATCGACGGCCCCGCCGATCACGATCTCGTCCTCAAAGGCCGCCTCTCGACCCAGGCGCCGGACATCGACGCGGCGGTGTTTCTGACCGAGTGCGATCCGTCGAGCTTCACATCGGGCGATTTTGCCGAGCTGGAAATCGTCGCGGCGCGCAATTACGACCTGATCGCGCGCCCCCATATAGTCCGGCATTAGGCGGGGCGACCCCTTCGCTATGATATAGTTAGAGATTCGAAAGCCTGGCTGTAGTACCAGTGGGCGCGTGCCCACTTTTTTAGTTTTAAGGCGCGGTTTGGTCCGGCTCAAGTCGGACACGACGCACGAGGGCGCGCGGTTTGGCCGTACGCGGGAGTGGCATGCCATCCGCGGACATCGTGGAACAGGTTCGTGAGCTCGCGGCCCGCGTGGCGGGCACGTACGGCCTCGACATCTTCGATGTGCAGTTCCGGCGCGAAGCGACCGGCATGGTCCTTCGGATCCGGCTCGATCGGCCGGGACCGGCGGCGACGGCCGAAGACAGCGTCAGCGTCGATGATTGCGCGCGCGTGAGCCGCGATTTGAGCGCCGTCCTCGACGTCGAGGACGTCGTGCCGACCGTTTATACCTTGGAAGTCTCGTCTCCCGGGCTCGATCGGCCACTCCGTCACGCAGCCGACTACCGGCGCTTCGCGGGTCGTCGCGCCAAGCTCGTGATGCGCGAGGCGATCGACGGGCAGACGTTCTTCAAGGGCACGCTGGGCGGAATGGCCGACCATGACGTGCTCGTCGACACCGACGATGGACGGCGGCATCGCGTGCCGCTGCACGTGATTACGCGAGCGAACCTGGAAGTGGAATTTTAGAAATGTCTAATCCTTTGCAGCAGACGATTGAGGCGCTGGCCAAAGAAAAGGGGATCGAACCCGACGTGGTCATCAGCGCGATCGAGGAAGCGGTCGCGACCGCCTCACGCAAGTATTACAAGACCGGCGAGAACCTGAAGACGCGGTTCAACACGGACACCGGCCAGGTCGATCTCTTCGCGCTGAAGACGGTCGTCGAAGAGGTGACCAACCCCGCGACCGAGATCTCGCTGAATGAAGCGCGCGAGATGTATCGGCCGCTCTACGGCGACGACGTCGCCAACAGCATCGAGCTCGGCGACGAGATGGAGTTTCCCAAGGCGACCGAAGTGCTGGGACGCATCGCGGCGCAGACCGCCAAGCAGGTGATTTTCCAGAAGGTGCGCGAGGCCGAGCGCGAAAACATCTTCGCCGAATACCACCAGCGGGTCGGAGAAGTCGTCAGCGGCGCGGTCAAGCGCTTCGAAAACGGTGACATCATTCTCGAAATCGGCCGCATCGAGGCGGTGCTGCCGCGCAAGGAGCAGTCGCGCGCGGAAAGCTACACGCCAGGCGACCGGGTCAGAACGGTCATCAAGGGCGTGAACCGCAGCGCGAAGGGGCCGCAGATCGTCCTCTCGCGCACCGATCCGGCGCTGCTCATCAAGCTGTTCGAGCAGGAAGTCCCGGAGATTTACGACGGGACGGTGATCATTCGCGGAGCCGTCCGCGAAGCGGGCGACCGCGCCAAGGTCGCAGTGTTCTCGCGCGAGCGCGACGTCGATCCCGTCGGCGCCTGCGTCGGCATGAAGGGCACGCGCGTCCAATCGATCATCCGTGAGCTTCGCGGCGAGAAAATCGACATCGTGGAGTGGTCCGACGATCCGATTGCGCTCGTGACGAACGCGCTCAGCCCGGCCAAAGTGCAGCGCGTGTCGATCGTCGACGATCACGAGCGCGTCATGGAAGTCGTCGTCGAGGACAAGCAGCTGTCGCTGGCGATCGGCAAGAAGGGCCAGAACGTGCGCCTCGCGGCCAAGCTCACCGGCTGGCGCATCGACATCAAGAGCGAAGAGGAGAAGCGGCGCGAGGTTGAAGCACAGTTCGAAGGGCTCGAGGCCGCCGCCGAACCTGTGGAGGGCGAGCCGACGGCTGAACCGCCGGCGGAGACTGCGCTCCCCTACACGCTGGCCGGCATCGGCGAGAAAACAGTCCGGAAGCTCGTGGAAGGCGGCTTCGAATCGATCGAGGCTGTCGCGGCCGCGACCGTCGAACGGTTGTCGGAGCTTCCGGGCATCGGCGCAAAAACCGCCGAGAAAATTCTGGCGGCTGCGCGCGCCGAACACGGGACGGCCGAACCGCCGGCCGCCGATGCACAGGAGCCGTCATGACGAACTAACGCGGTAATGAATCATGCAAAATGCAGAATGTCTTTGCATTTTGCATTCGACATTTTGCATTTCTGAGGTTCAGACTTGGCAACAGTTCGGATTTACAAGGTCGCAGAGCTGCTGGGCACCACCAGCCAGGAAGTGACGGCGCTGCTCAAGCGCGATCACGGCATCGAGGCCAAGAGCGCCTCGAGCACGATCGAAGAAGTCGTCGCGCGCCAATTCGTCGACCGCCTCGCGCGCCACCGCAATATCTCGCTGCCAAGCGGCGACATCTTCGCCGAGACGCCGGCCGTCAAAAGCAAAAAGGGCGCGCCCACGAAGAAGCCGGCCGAGCCGCCGAGGCCGGCGGCGCCTGCGCTGCCGCCACCGCGCCTGGTGAAGACCGCGAAACCGATCCCCGAACCAGAGCCCGCGGTCGAAGAGGTCGCTGAACGGCCGTCAATCGAAGAGTCGATCGCCGAGCCCGAGGTGCCGGCCGTCGTTGCCACACCGGTCGAGGAACCGCGCGTCGAGATGCGGTCCGCGCCCTCGGCCGTGCCGGCTGATCAGCCGGTCCCCGCGGTCGCAGCGGCTCCGGTGACGCTGCCGAAAGTCGTCACGCCGGGCCGCGTGGTGCCGCCGACGCTCCGCCTGCGGATCGAAGAGCAGCGACCCACGACGCCGGCGGCGCCGCTGCCGAGCGGACCGCCGCGCATCGTGCCGCGGCCCGCGGCACCGAAGCCTGAACGC
>JAHFUI010000073.1 GCA_023265175.1 Acidobacteriota bacterium | reverse complement strand
ATCGCGACTCATCCCACCAGAAACTGGAGGCCACGCCGGACATCCGGGTGCTCGCGCATAGAATCGCACGGGCATCCGGGAACCGAGGCCGAACCGCCACTGGTGCTGGTGAGCCCGTCGGTTAGCGTGGCCCGGGGAGTTGCGGCCTCATCATTGGTGACACGCCCCGCTGGGGTGTGATCCCGTTTAGGAGAATGTCCCACAGCCGCCTCCCTGTTCCCGGATGCTCCACGCAGTATGGAGGAGCGTCCGATGAAACACAATCACCGTCGTGGCCCTGGCAAGCCTCGTGTCTCGCCATCCGTGCTGGAACGCATCAATCCGAACGTCGCGGGGATTGATTGTGGCGCCGCCGAGCATTTCGTCGCCGTGCCGCCCGATCGCGACCCGACGCCCGTGCAATCGTTTCCGACGTTCACGAGCGATCTGCAGCGGCTCGCGGACTGGCTGACCGCCTGCCGTGTGACCAGCGTCGCGATGGAAGCGACCGGCGTCTATTGGATCCCGATCTACGAAATCCTCGAGGCGCGCGGTTTCGCGGTGCATCTGGTCAATGCCCGGCACGTGAAGAACGTCCCAGGCCGCAAGAGCGATGTCTCGGATTGCGAGTGGCTGCGTGAGCTGCACAGTGTGGGCTTGTTGCGGGGGAGCTTTCGACCAACCGACGCCATCGTCGCCCTGCGCGCGTATCTGCGGCATCGGCAGACGCTCATCGAGAGCGCGGGGGCGCACATCCAGCGCATGCAGAAAGCGCTCGTCCAGATGAACGTCCAGTTGCCCCTGGTGGTCAGCGACATCACCGGGGTGACCGGCCTGCGCATCCTGCGCGATATCGTGGCCGGACGCCGCGACCCCGCCCAACTCGCCGCCCACCGCGATCATCGCTGCCACGCGTCCAAGACGGAGATCATCGCCGCGCTGACCGGCAACTATCGCCCCGAACACGTCTTCGTGTTGACGCAAAATCTCGAACTCTTCGACGCGTGTCAAGCGCAGCTCGCCGCCTGTGACATCGCGATTGAGGCGCACGTGCAGACAGTGACCGCGGCGATCGCCACCCCATCGACGCCGCTGCCGCCCCCGCGGGTGACCAAGAAGCCGCGCGACAACGAACCCCGCTTCGAGCTCCGGACACCCTTACACCAGCTGACCGGCGGCGTGGACCTGACCCAGATCGACGGCATCGCCCCCTACACCGCGCTGAAATTGCTCTCCGAGATCGGCACGGACATGGGGCGGTGGCCGACCGAGAAGCACTTCACCTCCTGGCTCACGCTCGCGCCGAAGAACAAGGTGTCGGGCGGTCGCCTCCTCAGTTCCCGGACGCAGCCGTCGGCCAACCGCGCGGCCGCGATCCTCCGGATGACCGCGATGAGCCTCGGGCGCACGCACACCGCCCTCGGCGGCTTCTACCGGCGCTTGGCCACCCGAATCGGCAAGCCCCAGGCCATCACCGCGACCGCTCGAAAACTCGCCATCTTGGTCTATCGAGCCCTAAAGGGCGAACTGGTCTATCGTGATCCCGGCGCCGACGCCTACGACGCCCAGCAGCGGACGCGCGTGCTGCGTCGGCTCCGTCAGCGTGCCGCCACCCTCGGTTTCGAACTCGTTAACCGTGAGACCGGTGAGTTACTTGCGGCAGTAGTTTCTTAGGAGACGGCGGCGAATCCACGGGGCAGGTCAGGCCCGCCGTTGCCGTTGAGGAAGCGCCCCCTGAACATACTCATTGAACGATTCGGCTAGCAGTTCGCGCCTGGGCTCCCAGAACGACTCGGCCTTGTCGATCCTCCATAAGGCGCTGTCAGTCGGTATGCACTGGCTTTCGAGTACACGAGTCTTGACCTTCGCTAGATAGACCTCTGGGCCAGCCTGTCCAATGGATTTGTTCACATCACCAGCGATAAACGCCATGTTCGCAACATTGTCGGCTGTCGGCCGCAGATCCTCGGAGAATTGTGCACGAGGAAGGATGTGATGCCGATCGACGTTGCCCTGAAGAAGAACCTTGGCACCCGTGTAGAAATCGAGAATGCCGCGGTTCATGCACGCGACGTACAGCGCGAACAGACCACTTCGGTCCGCGAGAGCGCCGGCGAAGTCCTTAGATTCGGCGACAAGCGCCGTCCTCACGGCCCGAAGATTGGTTAGCAGACCGCCTACGGGATCCGGCGTGCGACACGCCCGAAGGTCTTGGTCGAGTGCTGTCTCGCTGGCGCCGCTGTGCCGGTGACAAAGTGCGGCAAGCGCAAGCCAACCGGCAAGCTCCTTCGAATCGCGCTGCCGCGGGGACACGGTCGCACACACCGCAATCAAAGGGACGACCAGCGCCCCGGACCACAGGACATCCATGTTGACGAGTCCGAACTCGCTTCTGATGAGCCCGATGGCCTGCTCGGTGGCCTTCTCGGTCGTCTTCCACGCCGCGAGCACTTCGCGCCGCTCGAGTTCGTGTAGAGGTGTTCGGTTTCGCCCGTCTGGCTTGGCGACGAATGCGCAGGCGCGAAACAAGTGCATGACATTCAAACGCTTGAAACCCTGCTGACGTACTCGGTTCAAGAATGGCGCGACTTCGTCCGCGATGAAGCCCGAATGACGAGCCGCCACTTGCGCACTCTCGATGTCTTCCTTCTTGAGTCGAACACCCAGCGTGTTGATTCGCGTGAAGGCCTTCACAGCATCGTCGAAGCTATGATCAACCATCCGGACCACTGGTATCTCGTAGTCCAGAATCCGCCGCAGCGCTTCGAATCGCGCCTCCCGCTTGTCAGCATGCCGGCTTCCGTCGAGGTTACGTCTGAGCTGACGGTACATGTCGTCGTCCCACAGTTCCGCCACCCGGATCCAGTTCGGATCTCTTCGCGTTGCCGCGTTGGCAAGCCGAAACTCTTGCTGTTCTGGATGAAACACCACGTCGATATCCTCATCACCGTTCATGGTGCGAGAAAGGGTGATAACTCTCTGCTGTCCGTCAATCAGCCAATTCATGAGGGCGGATCGTACTGGCCGCGGGTCACGCCGGCGTGCGCGTGCTTCCTCAGTGCTCTGCCAGAGAAGTAGCGATGAGATAGGAAAGCCGCGGTAAAGCGAGTCAATCAGGCGCGGAGCTTGCTGTACCGCCAAACGTACTCCCGCTGGAACTCCGGGATCACGATGCGGCCCGCCCGGTAGTCCTCAACAAGCTGCTTGACCTTGAAGGTCTGGTGCTCAAGGCGCGGTTCTGTGGCCATCACCCATCCTTCGATCCGAGTTGCGGTTCACTATCCTTACGCGGGACTGCAGCCGAGTTCGGTCTTCCGCCGTCTAGACGTTGCGCCTGAGCCGCGCGCCGCGGTGACAGGATCCCACACGACAGCCGGCGCGTCGGCCCCAGGCGGATGTTGGGCTGCTGTTCAAGGTTCTGTTGGAAAACGCTGCGAAGCGTGATGCACCGTGAGCACATGAATCTCGTCGACTCCGACGAGTCTGTAGACGATGCGGTAGGGCTTGAGGACGACTTCCCTTATCAGCGGATTCTCGAATTCAGGAACGGTTCGACCGGATTCGGGAAAGGGCACCAGCCGATCTGTCGCGGCAATGAGTCGAGCGATGATGACCGACGCATAGTGAGGAGAGTCCTGACTGATGAAGGCGCTGATGGCCGCCAAGTCGGCACGGGCCTGCACAGTCCAGAGGAGCACCCTCACGACAAGAACTGTTTCTTGACCTCGTCGTGGGACACGAGCTGCCGCGCGTCCGATTGGCGCAGCCCTTCGTCGATCTTTGCGATAAAGCACAACCGCTCGATGGCGTCTTCGATCGTCGCGTGCTCAGGCAGCGCGCGAAGGGCCTCGATGGCCCGTTTCTTTTCTGTCGTTTCCATCGTCATGATTCTACCATCGTCAGAACTTGCGTACATTTATTGTCGTCAGCCCAACCCACCTGACCTGTCTTGAGAAGCCGTTCGCTCGGTCCCAAGGACGGCATTCAGACGTCATAGCAACTCGTTGGCATCCCGCAGCCGCGGAATCTCGTCGCCAGGATCCGAAGGCCATCCGTCTTTCGGCTATTCGGACTCCAGACAGATTTCGTCTTGGGCATTATTCGTATCCGTGTTTCCGTCAGCCCAACGTTGCGAATGAGCCGCGCGCCGTCGGAGTTCAGCGGCGCGTCGGCTCCATTCGCGTGTTGGCCCGCGGGTCGACTGGCGGATCGGAAATCTGAGCCCAGCGTTGCGCCATCGCGCCAAGTTCCTCGCAGTATTGCGGCCAGTCATGGAGCGTCTCGGGGTCGAAATCCGCCCCGTTGGGCCACTGCAACGTGCCAAAGGCAGTGTCAAGTTCAACAGCGTTAAACACCTTCAGCTCTTGAAGCGGCCCAAACAGTTCGCCTTTTAAGACTGAGCGGAAATCGATCTGTCGCTCAGTTTCGTCGGCGAACCGAAGCCGCAGCGTATACGGCGCGACGATTTCAAAGTGCTCCACACGATGGATGGCGTGACCCATGCAACTTGCCCCCTTCACCGCAATGGCTCAATCTTGAGCGGAGGCCGCCCGGATTGCAAGAGTTCCCAGTCGCGGAGGAGTTCCACATGATGAATTTCCGCCCATGCCTCAACGAGGCGCTGTTGCGTCCGAGGGAGCCCGCCGCCAATGCACTCGATCGGATCGAGGGCGAACGTGGCCAGGGCGGCTTGATACAGGGCGTGGAAGTGAGGTCGATGGTGAGGGGCACCGACCTCCATGAACATCCGAATGACTATTCCGAAAAAGCGGGACAATTCCGGCACGCCGGTACTTTACATCGTCCGTCCGGATTTCGTCGGGCCAACGAACAGGGTTTCATCCGCCCTGCATCCGTGCTCGGATGAGCGGTAGCGCCGGGTCAGGGCGGATGAAACGAATGAGAACCGGCGAAGCAGGATGCCCGTAAGCGATACATCCGCGTGCGCTTCCAGCCGGGCAGCACAATCGATGGTCCGGTGGATACGCGCGAGGCTCGCGCGTATCCCAGTCAGAGACGTCAGAGTCGATCCATCGGACTCTTCACGCCCAGCGCGCCACGGTTCATGACGTGGAGATAGATCATCGACGTCCGGGCGTCCCGATGACCGAGCAGTTCCTGCACCGTGCGGATGTCGTAGCCAACCTCGAGAATGCTACTGACGGCGCGGCCGGCCGAGCCAGCGAACAAAGAGGATGACAATCACCGCCGGAATGAACGGTCCCCACCACGCCTCCAAACCGAACGCCAGCAGCGTCCTGGATCCGCCTTTGACGAGCAGCATGATCGCCGCCGCCCAGCCGAACGCGCTCGTGAGATTGAGCAGGCTGAACTTGACCGCGCGGACACCAGCGTACGCGCACGCGACCGGGATCGCCGTGCGCAAGCCGGGCAGAAACCGGCTGACGAGGATCATGACGGTCTCGTGCGAGTGCACGCGCGCGCTGACCCTGTCGCGGTACTTGGCGAGACGAGGATATCGATCGAGCCAGTGGATGCGTCCGCGAAGCACGTAAAACCACAACTGATCGCCGGTCGCGCCTCCGAGAGCGCCGGCGATGATGACGAGCAGCCAGTTCAGCTCTCCTCTGACAGCTCTCGCGCAGGCCGCGCTGTAGTACACCTCTCCTTCGAGAACCGCAAGGACGAAAATCGGAATGTAGGAAAGCACGGGTCAGGCTAGCACGAAGGCCTGAGGAGGACGCGCAGAGGCTCTTAGTTCTTTGTCCTTGGCCCGGACGCTCGCGCCAGGACGCCGCGGACCACGCGCGCGACGCGCGCCGCCTGATCGTCGGTCAGCGTGGTGTAGACCGGCACCTGCATCGCGCCGGTCGCACGATGCGCGCCCGGTGCGTCAGGCGGTTCGACCCGCGTTCCCGCGAACAAATCCAGATCGCTGCAGACGTCCACGTGCAGCGTCTCGATGTCGATGCCGCGGCGGACGCAGCGCACGACCAGCTCGTCGCGCTGTGGACCGTAGACGCAGTACTGGTAATAGACATGGGTGCGCTTGGGCGGCACGTGCGGAACGATGATGCCTGGCAGATCGCCGAGCGCCTGATCCATCACTCGAGCATGGCGCCGCGACCGTTCGGTCCATTCGTCCAGATGGTCCAGTGCGGCCAATCCGATCGCGGCCTGCACGTTCGGGAATCGCTCGCGGTAGGCGTCGGGCAGCGGATCGAGCGAGCGGATCTCCTCCCACAAGTACACGTCCGGATTCGCGCCGATGAGTGACGACATCCAGAGAATCGGAAACGCGCTGATGGAAAACACCCATGGCTTGATGAAAATCCGTTGCAGGCGGCCGACGAGCAGCCGGTTGTCGATCCGCTTGTCGTCGGGCCAGGGCTCACGCTCGGCCATCTCTCTGACGCCGCGCGCAAGCGCGGCATCTTTGATGAGCGCCATTCCTCCGCCATAACAGTTGAGCGGCTTCAGCGTCTGGAAGCTGAAGAACCCGGCGTCGCCGAACGTGCCGACCTGTCGGCCGTCGAACATGGCGCCGAGCGAGTGCGCGCAGTCTTCAATCACCTTCAACCCGTGACGCGACGCAATCGCCATGATCGCGTCCATGTCGCACGACAATCCGTACAGATGCGTCGGGACGACGGCGCGGGTGGCCGTGGTGATCGCCCGCTCGAGCGAGGGCGGATCCATCGCGAACGTCGTCGGGTCGACGTCCGCGAAGACGACCTTCAGGCCGGCCACGCGCGCGAGCTCCGGAATGACCCAGAAGGTGAGCGCCGGCAGCACGATCTCGGAGCCCGGCGGCAGCGCCAGCGCTTTCAGCACGTAGTAGAACGCCATGCGTCCGTACGACGCGGCGACGGCGTGACCGCCGCCGAGGCGTTCGGCGAAGGCGTGCTCAAACTGCGCGATCTGAGGACCCTGGATGAATTCGCTGCGGGCCTTGCAGCCCGCGACGATCTCCTCGGTATTGGGCAGGACTCGCGCTCCATAGCGCGAGATGGCTGTCAGCATGCAACAGAACGTGAAATGTCGGCGATCTCCCCACGCGAATGGCGATCGTTGACCCGCTGATCCATCCGGCTGGCCCATTCACGAACGGCCGTGTTCTGGATTTTCAGGAAATCCGCGAGATACGACGGCCGTATGTAGAACCGCTTGTACGACGCACCGAGCAGAAACCGCAGCTCGCGCGCCGACAGGTTGGGATGCCGGAACGTCGGCGTGTAGCCGTCGAACTTCTCCCAGTCGGTCTCGGTGAGCAGCGGCTCGAGCTGCTTGAACATTGGCGTGCCGGGATACGGCGTCAGGATCTTGAACTGCGCGAATGTCGACGCGACATCAATGGCGTAGTCGATCGTGGCCGCGATCGAGTTCCAATCGTCCTGCAGGAACCCGAGCACGTAGAACGCCGCCGTCACGATGCCGCGCTTGCGGCAGTGCTCGATGATCTCTCGCTGATGTTTTTCCGGAATCGGCCGCCGTCCCGACTTTTTCAGCGTTCCGGGCGCCAGCGACTCGACGCCGAAGCTCATCGCACGGAATCCCGCGGCGTACAGCTTGTCGAGGAGCTCGATGTCGAGGCGGTCCAACCTTGTCTCCGCTTCGAAGGTGAGCGCCAGTCCGCGCGCCTGAATCTCGTCACACAGCTCCAGGCAGCGATCCCGCTGTTCCGTGAACAGCGGATCCCGGAAGATGACGTAGGGCCGCCGGTGCTGGTCGCACAGCCGTTCCAGCTCGTCGACGATGTTGGCGATCGAGCGCGCGCGGTACCCGGCGAGAATGCGGTGCGGGCAGTACGTGCAGAACTCCGGGCACCCGCGGCTCGCCAGTAGCGGGAAGCCACCGCCAACCGGTCGCGACGACCATCTGATGCCGTGCTTGGCACGGTGCTCGGTGACCAGATCCCACCGCGGAAACGGGATCGAGTCCAGATCGCTGATCTGTTCGCTGGCGACGATCCCCTCGGGAATCTCGCCCTGCGCCATCCGCATGACGCCCGCTTCGGGCTCGCCGTTGAGGATGAAGTCGCAATGGTCCGCGAACAGCTGCGGCATCTTCGACGCGGTGATGCCGACGAATCCCACCTTGATGCCGCGTGCGCGCAACCCGTCGGCCCACGCGGTTTCGTTCTTGTAATCGACCAGCGACGAGAGCACGAGCGCGAGGTCGCCGTCGACCGCTTCGCCGCGCGTCCACTTCACGTCGTGGCCGGCACGCGCGAGAATCGCGGCGATGTACGCCATGTGGACGCTGGGCACATCATGAGTTTGCTTCTTCAGGTACGCCATGATCGTCGTCGTCCGCGAAAATGAATCGAGCCGCGACCCATAGCCGCCGACAACGGTATCTTTGCTGACGAACCCGCGACTTGATTTCAGGTCTGCGAGAATCACTCGCATCGATCACCTCAGGGCGTATCAATCAAGTGTAGGCGGCTGTAACTATCCCACAGCGCGGCTGCGGACTTCAACACAAGCGACGATACCAAGATTTCGACATCGGGCCTATACTGCGCCGTTTCCATGGCCTTACGTGAGGGCTTCGCCCAGGTGAGCGTCGGCGGCGCGGGGCCGGCCGGCGCACGGCAGCCCGAGGCTGGTCCTGGCGGGGATCGCTGCTAAACTTACGATCGCCTCGTCAAGGATTAGTCCGTTTCTTGGGAGACCGCGATGGCGCGTTACAACGATCGTCGGACCGAACATCTCCTGCGGCGGGCGGGCTTCGGGGCGACTCCCGATGAGCTCGCGTTCTACGGCGAGATGTCGATCACCGAAGCCGTCCGCACGTTGGTCGAGTACGACGACATCGTCGACGATGTCGACGGCAAGATCACGAAGCCGGGGTACGTCGCGATCACGGCTCAGGGTCAGTTCATGCCCTGGACGAACATCGCCCATGCGCGACAACGCTGGTTGTTCCGCATGGTGCACAGCGACCGTCCGCTTCAGGAGAAGATGACGCTCTTCTGGCACAACCATTTCGCCACCGGCTACAACAAGATCCAGGGCGCGCTGGGCGGGACTGAGGGCGCCCGGTACATGGCGGCGAAGGCGTCCGAGGATCCCGGGAACGTGCGCGGCCAAATTGAGATGCTGCGCGACAACGCGCTGGGCAACTTCCGCGACATCCTGCTCAACATCGCGAAAGACGCGGCGATGCTCGTCTGGCTGGACGGGCGGACGAACACCAGGGCGAAGCCGCAGGAGAACTTCGCGCGCGAAATCATGGAGCTCTTCACCGTGGGCGTTGGTCACTACACGGAGTCCGACGTCTACGCCGGCGCGCGGGTCTTCAGCGGCTGGAATCTCACGCGTCCCGGCGCGAACGGAGATCCGGCGCAGCACTACGAGTTCTCCTACATCGCCAACAACCACGAGACGAGCGAGAAGACCTTCAGTTTTCCGATCTACTCGAACGGCAGCAAGACGATTCCAGCCCGCTCGGCCGCCAACGGCATGCAGGACGGCATCGACCTGGTCAACGCGCTGGCCGCCAATCCGGACACTGCGCGTTACCTGGCGGCGAAGCTGTACCGATTCTTCGTGAGCGAGTTCACCGATCCCGATCCGTCGTTCGTGGACCGGATCGCGTCGGTGTACCTGTCGAGCGGCTATGACATGAAGCAGGTCGTCCGCGAGGTGCTTCTGTCGCCGCAGTTCTGGGACACGAGGTCGTACTTCGCCCGGTACGCGTGGCCGGTCGAATTCGTCGTCCGGGCGATCAAAGACATCGGGTGGACCGGGTATTCCGTGGACGACGCGCGGATTCGGCTCACGAATATGGGTCAGACTCTCTACGAACCGCCCGACGTGAGCGGGTGGGATGCCGGCCAGACGTGGTTTTCGACGGGCGCGATGCTGGAGCGCATGAATTTCGCGGCCTCGCTCGCCTCGAACCAGAAGTTCAACCTGGCGCGGGCCGCGAAGCCGTTCGCGCAAACGCCGGACTCGCTGCTGTCGCATTTTCTGGGTGAGCTGACGACTCCGTCCCTGGATTCTTCGGTCACCGCGGAGCTGGTGAGCTACCTCCGCGCCACGGGCCCCTGGACCGGCAGCGATACGCAGCTTCAGGCGAAGGCTCCGGGTCTCGCTCACCTCATCGCGGGGCTGCCGGAGTATCAGTTTGTCTAGGGGTTAGAGACTGGGGCTGGAGGCTGGGGCCTGGCCGAGCCTCCGACCCAAGCCTCCAGCCTCCAAGAGGTGTTATGAAGATCACCAGACGCCAGTTCGTCAAAGGCGGCGTTGCGGCGTTCACGGTGACGTATGCGGCACCGGAGTTCTTGAGCGACATGGCGCGCGCGCAGGGCGCGCACACGCGCAACCTCGTCGTCTTCAATCTGAGCGGCGGGAACGACTCGCTCAGCATGCTGATTCCGTACAACGATTCGTTCTACTACAGCCGGCGTCCTAACCTGGCCGTGCCGGCCGGCACCGTGCTGCAGGTCGGCACCGATGCGTCCCGGGTGGCGCTGGGGCTCCACCCGGGTCTCACGGGACTTAAGCAGATCTTCGAACAGGGGCGCCTCGCGTTCGTGCAGCGCACCGGCTATGAGAACCAGTCGCGCTCGCATTTCACGGGGACCGACATCTGGTCGACCGCCAATCCGAACAACCCGCAGGGCCTGGGCTGGGTCGGCCGATATCTCGACTCGCTCCCGTCGCCGGTCGATCCGCTGGTGGGATGGAACACGACGGCCGGCTCGCCGCACGTCCTGCAGGCATCGCACGTCGCGGTCCCTGCCATCGCGGATCCCCGGACGTACTCCTTCTTGAGCCCCAACACCGGCGCCGAGGCGGCCGCCGAGAAGACAACGGCTCTGCGCATCAATTCGCACGTGCCCGTCGATCGGCCCGGGATCGCGTTCGTCTACGACAGTTCACAGGCCGCGATGGCGACGCTCGACCGCGTGGCGGCTGTCGGGCTGTACACGCCGACGGCGACGTATCCGAACACCCCGCTGGGCCTGGCGCTCCGGGCGGTGGCCGGAGCCATGATCAGAGGAATCGGGACGAAGGTGTTCTACGTGACCATCGGCGGCTTCGACACGCACTCCGCACAGAACGTCAACGCGACCAACGGCGCGTACTACACCCTCATGACGACCATCAACAACGCATTCCTGGCGTTTTACACCGACCTCAGGAACCAGGGACTCTTCGAGGACACGCTGCTCGTCTCGTTCTCGGAGTTCGGCCGCCGCATCAGCGAAAACGGCGCCGGGGCCACCGCGGGAACGGACCACGGCGCCGCCAGCATCATGATGGTGATGGGCGGGAAGGTGAACGGCGGGCTGTACGGCACGGCGCCCGTGCTCAACGTGGATCCGAAGAACCCGACGCTCGAGAACAACGCCGGCGATGTGCACTACGAGACCGACTTCCGCTCGGTGTACGCGCGCGTGATCGACGGCTGGTTCGGCGCCGACTCGCGGGCCCTCCTCGGCGGCGACTTCAGGAAGGCATCCCTAACATTCATCTGACGATGAAATGCATAATGCCCAATGCAGAATGGGCGCACGCTGACGACGAATCCAAAGCCGCACTGGATTCGTAGGTCTTCGGTCAGCGCCGACATTTTGCATTCGTCATCGTGCATTTCGTGATGCCGACCGCCAGATCCCTCAGACTGTCGTCGATTCTCTCCGGGCTCTCCGACGCTCTCGACCTCACCGAGCGTCATGCCCGGGGCCATGCGTTCCGGAGCTGCCTCATCGGCATGCGCGTGGCGCAGGCGCTCGGCCTCTCGACAGACGAGCGGTCGCATCTGTTCTATGCGCTGCTGCTGAAGGACGCCGGCTACTCGAGCAATTCGGCGCGCGTCTTCCATCTGTTCGGCGGCGACGATCAATCCGCGAAGCACGCCTTGTGGCGCCGCGACTGGCGCAAACTGCGCGAGCAGATTGCCTACGTCCTCGATTACGTCGAGCCTCACGGCCGTCTGATGGAGCGGGTGCGACGTTGCTGTTGACTCTTCGTGACTTCGTGCTTTCGTGGCCGCGCGGGCCCTCCCTTCACCCGAAAATCGCGCGCAGCGCCTCGTCGAGCTGGGTGTAGCGGAATCGGAATCCGAGACGTTCGGCTTTCGCGGGCGCGGCACGCTGACCGGAAAGCAGCAGCGCATCCGCCATTTCGCCGAGTGCGAGCCGCAGCGCAAACGCTGGCGCCGGCATGAACGCCGGTCGATGCAGTGCCCGGCCGAGCGCCCGCGAGAAGTCAGCATTGGTCACAGGGTTGGGCGCGGTCGCATTGATCGGTCCGGTCACCGACGATGTGGCGATCGTCCAGCACACGAGCGCGACCCAGTCGTCACGGTGGATCCATGGCCAGTACTGACGGCCCGAGCCGAGCGGTCCCCCGGCGCCCACTTTGAACGGCAGCAACATCTGCGGCAACGCTCCGCCGTCCTTCTCAATCACCAGACCGGTGCGAATGCAGACGACGCGCGTGCGTGATCCGGCGGCGCGTACGGCTTCCGATTCCCATTCCGCGCAGACCTTCGCGAGAAAATCTGAGCCCGCGGGATGTTCCTCGCCGACGATCTCGTCGCCGAGCGGTCCGTAGTAGCCGACGGCGGAACCACTGATGAACACCGCCGGCGGGCGTGCGGCTGCGTGGATGGCTGCCGCCAGGCTCCGAGTCGCCTGCACGCGGCTGTCGAGGATCAGCTGTTTCTGGGCGCTCGACCATCGTTTGGCGGCGATCGATTCGCCCGCGAGATTGACGACCGCGGCAGCGCCGTCGATCTCGGCGGCCCAGGCGCCAATCCCGCCCGGATGCCACGTGACGAACCGCGCGTCACGCGTGGCGGGGACCGGCGCGCGCCGTGTGAAAATCACGACCTCGCGGCCTTCGGCCGCGAGCGCGTGCGCGAGCGGCTGACCGAGGAAACCGGTGCCTCCAGCGATGACGACTTTCATGCGCGTGCCTCCTGGAGAGATTGTCAGTGCAGGGCTAGCGAGCCTGCGCCTCAGACCAACGAGAAACAAGACCGTCCCGGCGCAGCCTCGCTAGTTCCACCTTTATCACAGCCCCGCTGCGCGGGGGCTAGCCGTCTTTGACTGAAAACGTGACCCATTTGGTGCAAGTTTTTGGAACCAAGACGGCTAATTTCCGCCGCCCGGTCGTGGGATGCGTCTCCGGACATCCTCCGAGGCCGGTATCGTGACCCGTGTCGAAATTCCTGTCTATAATGCAGCTTCGTGACTGTGGAGGTCCCATGGTGCGCGCGTCGTTGAGAGCTGCCGGCGTCGCCATCGTGCTGTTCGTCGGACTGCCATCCGTGGCGGCCGCGCAAGTGATCCGCGGAACCGTCCTGGATCAGACGGGCCTGCCGCTCCCGGGCGCGACCGTCGAGGTTCTCGAGGGCCCGACGGTGACGGCGACGCTCACGACCGGTCCCGACGGGACCTTCGAGATCCCCGCGATCGTTCGCGGTTCGACGGTCGTGGCAAAGCTCGCGGGGTTCGAGACCGTGACAGTTCCGCGAACGAACGCGAGCCGCGTGGTGCTGCCCATCGCACGCGCGTCCACGACGACCGACGTGATCGCTTCGATCCGTCAGGCCGAATCTCCCGTGGCACCGCTGCTCGGCACCACGCTGACGGCGACCGATATCGCCCGGCTTCCCAATATGCGTCTCCAGGCGCGAGAGTCGCTGCCGCTCCTGCCATCGGTCATTCGCGGTTCCGACGGCCTCTTGCGGTTGAGCGGCGCGCGCCCGAACGATTCGCCCATGCTTCTGGACGGATTCGACGTGACTGATCCAGCGACCGGAGTGACATCGATCACGCTCGCGTTTGAAGTCGTGCAGGGCGCGGAAGTGCTCCGTGATCCGATGAACGTGACATATGGCGAACTGATGGGCGCGCTGTTCAAGCTCGAAACGAAGCCCGGCCCCGATCATCTGACCGGTCTGCAGGGATTCGTGCCACGTCCGCGGTTTCAGAATCCGGGGTTCGGGCGTATCGAGGGCATCTTTCCGCGCTACGTCATGGCACGGGCAATGCGCTCAGGCCGGCTCCGCTGGTTCGGTGCGGTCGAGTACAACTTCGAGCGCATCGCCATATCCGAGGTCACGCAGGGCAACGGGCCGAACATTGTCGAGAAGAGCGGCAGCGTATTCGGGCGCGTCGACATGGAGCTCAGCAGTCGGCACCAGTTGACGCTCCATGGATTGATTTTTCCCAGCGCGACCGACGCACAGGGGCTCAGCCCACGCCGCGACGAGCTGGCGGCGCCGAATGTCAGCGCCGAAGACATATTTGGGGGCGTCACCACTCGCAGTGCGATCGGCACTTCGTCGCTGCTGACCGTTCGCTTTGGAGTCTTGTCACACAACTCCAGAATCCGCTCCGCGGGAAATGGACCCTCTCGTCTGTCGCCGGCCGGGTGGCGCGACAACTGGTTCGCGCAGGTGGCGCGGAATTCGATTCGGTACAGCATGTCTGCGGCGCTGGAGCGTCCCGTTGCAAGCTCGTTCGGCTCCCACGACGTCACGGTGTCCGGGTCGATCCGCGCGCGCCGTTTGCGTGGGTCTGTGGCAGAAGGGCCGGTGCTCGTGGAGAACGAGGGCGGCGATCTCGTGCGCTCGGTCCATTTCGGGCAATCATCTTCATTGTCCGCTCATGATTGGCCCTATGACCTCGCGCTCCGTGACGTCTGGCGCCTCAACAGTCATCTTCAGCTCGACGGCGGCGTCCGCGTCGATGGGATCAACCGGTACGGGATGCTGCCGTCGGCGCGCGTCGGATTCCGCTATGCACTGGACGAGGCGGGTCTGACGGTCGTCAAGGGAGGAGCCGGCAACTTCGTGGGGAAGATCCCGCTCTTCTTGCCGGCCTTTTCCAGGTACCCGACACGGACGGAGTGGATGTTCGACGAGGCCACCGGCCGCGACAGCCTGGCGGTCTTCCAGCCGACGGTCGATCGCCTCCGTTTGCCGCACGCGATCGCCGTAAGCCTGCAGCTCGAGAAGCAGATGACATCCGGGCTGGACGCGCAGATCGGATTCACCCGCCGACGCTCGTCGCGCCTGGCGACGCTCGACGTGCCGCCCGCGGGTGGGCTGCTCGCCTTGCGCAGCAACGGAACGGGCACGTATCGGGAGTTTCAGGTGTCCATGCGCAAGACGTGGCCCAAACAGCAGCAGTTGTTCGTCAGCTATGTCCGGTCGTCGGCTCACGGCGAGCTCACCGACTTCTTGTCGCTGTTCACCGGCTTCGATGCGCCGCTCCTGCAGCCCGGCGGCAGATCGCGGTTGTCCGCAGATGCGCCCAATCGCTGGCTGGCGTGGGGGACGGTCAACCTGCCGCTGGGGCTGGTGGCGTCACCCGTCCTGGAATGGCGGTCCGGGTTTCCGTACTCGGTTGTCGACCCGCGTTACATGTACGCCGGTGCGCCCAATTCCGCTTCGCTTCCCGCGTTCATGGCCGTTGACCTGATCGCCTACAAGACGGTCACGTTCCGGGACCGCATGGCCGACGTGGGGATCCAGCTGTTCAACGCCACGAACCACTTCAACCCGCGAGAGGTGTATCCAGTAGCCGGCGCACGCAATTTCGGGAAGTTCACGAACAGCGTGGGAAGGATTCTCCGCGGGTTCGTGTTGATCAAGTGGTGAGGCCTTCGTAAGAGTAGACGGACTGGCTGCCGCGCTCAGAACGTCTGGCGGGCGACCCATTCGCGCAGGAGCGAGTCGACGACGACGTAGCGGTCCGGCTCCCGATTGATGACGTCGTCCCGCAGCAGGGCGCCGAGAGACGCCTGTACCGTGGAGGGACCCCCGAGACGATGGCGTGTGCGGGCGTCCGCCGACAGCAGTCCGCGACCGTCCTGAAGCACCACGGCGCGAAGCACGGCGCGTTGGGCGAGCGTCAATCTCTGCCACAGCGCCTCGAACATCGTCTGCTGCTCGCCGAGGAGGCGGCGGAGGGTTCGATGCAGATCATCGAGGGTCGCGCGGCGCCGGCCGGCCGCGCGCAGCTCATCCCAGGTCTCGTGCGCGAGGCGCTGGACGTCGTACGGCAGGTTGCCGGCGAGCTCGACGATCGACACCCCCAACCGAGGCTCGGGTGTGATGCCCGATTGCTTGAACCGTGTGTCGATGAAGGCGGCGAACTCGTCGGCCGGGATCTTATCGAGCCGGATGACCGGTCCGGCCTTGTAGAACGGACGCTTCGGACCGAGCATGCGCTCCATGAGACTGGGCTCCGACCCGGCAAATACATACCCCACTTCCCGCTGGTGCTGCACCGCCGCGCGCATCGCGTGCTCCACGGATCCGCCGTCGAAGCCGCCGATCGCCTGAAACTCGTCGAGGGCGACGATGACCTTGCGGTTGCGGAGCTCGGCGAGGCGAGCGGGGAGCGCGAATACCTCCTGGGCGAGGCGCGAGATGTCGCGCTCGCCCCGCACGGTGGGAAACGAGACGGTCAGCGCACTGAGGGAGGTCGTCTCTGGCCTGTCGCGGACCTCGGCGCGCGCCGATCGGATCGCATCCCTCAGCCACGTGCGTGCGCGTTCCGACCGGGTTTCCGCCGCGACGAGCGCGCGTGTGTAGCCTTCGAGAAACGCCACGTACGAACTGAAGCTGCTGACGGTCGCTTCCACGGTCAGCGCTCCGCGGCGGGACATGATCGCCAGCGCGCGCCGGATCAGCGACGACTTGCCGTACCGCCTCGGCGAGATGAGAAACACCTTCTGGGCGGCGTCGAGATCGCCGACGAGGCGATTCAGCTCCGCGACGCGATCGACGAACGCCGCGGCCGGCACGATTTCGCCGTAGATGAAGGGGTTGTCCATTACGTGACTTGGCGTAATAGTAACGTTGAACGCCGTACAGGTTCAACGGCCGGCGAGGGTTGGTGTATAGTGCGCGCGTTATCGTACAACCGAACGTTGGCCCCGAGCTCCCGTGAAGAGGTGGCATGTCGGCTGTGAGACGGCCCGTAGGCGATCGTCTGGTCTTGTCCCCCATGGAGGGGTTGACCGCCGGGGGGTCGGCGGAGGCGTTCGAGCGGCACGTGCAGCAACTGATTCGGAGTGGCTACCGGCATCTCGTCGTCGATCTTGCCGGCGTGCCGTCGGTCGACGACGCCGGCATCCGCGCGCTGGTGCGCGGGCACACGAGCGCGCGGCGGATCGGCGGCAGTCTCAGGCTCGCGTCGCTCACGCCGGAGGTCGCCCGGGAGCTCGAGGACTCGCACCTGAGCGGCGTGTTCGAGATCTACAATTCCGTCGACGCCGCGCGGCTCGCCACGCTGCCCTGGCGCACCATTCGTGTCGCGGCGGTGGGCGCGATTCTCTGCGGCGCGCTGGTCTGGGCCGGGCTCCGGTGGCCGGTCGAGCTGACCGGTATCGGTGAAGCCGTCGAAGAAGCGCTGACATCGGGCAAGAAGGGCGCGGCGGCGATTCCGCTGCATCCGTTCATGCCGTTCATCGAGCTGCTCAAGCTCGTCGTCGCGGCGCTGATTGGCCAGCTCATCACCGCGATTCATCAGCCCGCGTCGCGCGATCGCAGCCGCTCGATGGAACAGGCGCAGACGCTGCTGTGCGTGTCGGGCGCGATGATGATGATCATCATTGGAAACTCTCTGGCGCGCGCGTTCGGCATCGCCGGCGCCGCCAGCATCATCAGGTTCCGTACGCCGGTCGAAGATCCGAAGGATGTGACGATCCTGTTCCTCTTGATGGGGCTTGGGATGTCGGCCGGCCTTGGTGCGTTTGCGGTGGCCGGGCTGGGCACCGCGTTCCTGTGCGTGGCGCTGTTTGCCCTCGACCGGGTGGCGGTGCAAAAATCGCGTGTGATGTCGGTGGAAATCATCGCCGACGGCCGCCAGTTCCCAACCACCCACGTCGAAGGCGTGTTCGCGCGCAACGAGATCGTGTTCGAGCCGCGCGAGATCTCGCAGGCCGACGACGTGACGGTCAAGTATCACACCTGGCTCGATCCGCGGATATCGCTCGAGGACTTGAGCGACCAGTTGATGGACGCTGGGGCAGGCGTCAAGTCGGTCACCTGGGAACATCCGAAACGCGAGCGCACATGAGGACTCCAACGGCCGTCGGTCCCCCCGATCGGGTCATCGCATCAGTCGCCGACCGGCGTCCGGCAATTCTCGATGTCATTCGTCAGGCGCAACGCCAGATCACGCTGTCGTTGTTCCGGTGCAACGACCCCGAGATCATCGCGGAGCTGGCTCGCGCGGTCGACCGCGGCGTCGCTGTCGACATCCTGCTCACGTCGCGGGCGAAGGGCGGCAAGAAAAAGCTGAAGAAGCTGTGGGCCGCTTTGGAGGCGACAGGCGCGTCGGTGTGGGAGTACACCGACCCGGTCGTGAAATATCACGCGAAGTATCTCGTCGCCGACGACGGCCCCGCCGTGGTGGCGTCGCTGAATCTGACGGGCAAGTGCTTCGAGCGGACGTGCGACGCCGTCGTGTTGACCTACGATCCTGCCGTCGTGGCCGGGCTGCGCCAGCTCGCCGCGGCCGATCGCGACGCTCAGCCGTTGCCCGAGACCCTCACCAGCCGGCTGATTGTGGGGCCGGAACGGGCACGGCGGCAGTTCACCGCGCTCATCGATCAGGCGCAGGTCAGCATCCGTCTGATCGACGCGAAGCTGTCGGACCCGGATCTCGTGACCCTTCTGAAGGAGCGGCGCGCCTCGGGCCTGACCGTCGAGGTCTTTGGCTCGAAGCGGCTCGGGGAGCTGAGGTCCCACGGCAAGATCATGCTGATCGACGACCGCCTCGCGGTCGTCGGCGGTTTGGCGCTCGCCGCCCTCAGCCTCGACTTCCGCCGCGAGGTCGCGATTGTCCTCGACGATCCCTCGGCCGTCGCCGATGTCATTGAGTTGTTTCGAACGATCAACTCCGTCCCCACCGAAGGCGGAATCGATACCGCCAAGGGGGCAGGTGAGGCACTGTGCTGATTGAGCTACTGGCCGCAGCACTCGTCTGCGGCACGCCTTCGAACATTGCTCCGACGGCACACGTCCGGGCTTACCAGTCCGGTGCGGCCGGCGCCGGGCAGGACACGACGACGTCAACGAAGAAGCCGAAAAGGGTCAAGAAGCCGAAGAAGGCCAAGCCGGCGACCGACGCGCCCGCGCCCGATGAGCCGATCGACCCGGACGCCGTCGACACAACGGGAGGCGGCCTCCGGTTTGTGTGGAAGCAGCATCCATCGTTGCGATTCGGGTCGGTCGCCCGCGTCGATCTCGAAGCCAAGTTACAGGAGGACGTGCGTGCCTCCTACCCGGACGCCAAGGGCCTCAAGGACCCCATCACGGGCCAGGTCCAGACATTCGAGCTCCATCGCAGTCGGTTCGGGCTTCAAGGGAACCTCTTCAAGCACATCGAGTACGAGATCGAGCGCGAGTTTACCGAGAAGGAACTGACCGAAAAGGAGATTCTGGAGGGTTTGACGCCTCAGTCCCAGTGGAAGGACGTCAACGTCAACGTCACTTACATCAAGGACGCGCAGATCCAGATTGGCAAGTTCAAGGTCCCGTTCGGCCTGGACGAGCTCACCGGCGTGACGCACAACGACTTCGTCTATCGATCGCTTGGCGCCAACTACCTGGCGCCGGCGCGCGACATTGGCGTCATGGTCCACGGGCGGTTCTTCAAGCGGGGCCTCAACTACTGGACCGGTATGTTCGCGCACGACGGCGACAACGCCCGCTCGAAGAAGATTCAGGGCGGCGACCGCACGTTTGCGGCACGGCTCACCGGCACACCGTTTCGAACGCTCGGCGTGTCCGGACTCGACGTCGGGGGCGCGGTGACGGTCAGCTCGTTGTCGGACGACTCGTTTCGACCCAATGGGCTTCGCGGTCGGACCATCATGACGCAGGACACGTTCTACGAGGCCGTCTATGTCAAAGGCCAACGCCGCCGGTGGGAGGGTGACGTCGATTGGAGCGCCGGACCGGTGTCGGCTCGGGCCGAGTTCACGCTGGTCAACGACGACCGCCTGCAGCAAGGGCTCCGCGACCAGGATCTTCCCCCCGCCCGGGCGCGGTCCTGGTATGTTTCTGGCACCTGGGTTGTGACCGGCGAGCAGAAGGTCCGCCCGCTGAAACCAGACACCGATTTTCTGCGGGATGGCATTGGAGCGGTGGAGGTGGTCGGCCGATTCGAGCGTTTGTGGTACGACAGCAGCGGCGAGGGTACCGCCACGCCGACCCGTACACCGCGCACCGAAAATATCTTCCGCGAAGCCGATCGGGCGTTGACCGTGGGCGTCAACTGGATCCTCAATCGGTTCATCAAGCTGCAGTTCAATGCCATCCGGGAACGTGTGGAAGACCCGGCGAAAAATCCGGTGCCGGATGGCGCCGCGTTCTGGAGCCGAGTGCTCCGGCTGCAATTCGTGCTCTAGATCCAGGGAGAATCCGCGCATGTTCCCTCTCAGACGCCTTCCCGGACGCGCCGGCTGCGGGCTGCTCGCCCTCCTGATGGCGCCGGCCGGTGCCGGCGCGCAGTCCGGCGTGCAGTTCACGTTGCCCCCGATCACCGTCACCGCGCAGAAGGGGGCAGAGGATCCACAGAAAGTGCCCCTGAGCATGACGGTGGTGACGCACGAGACGCTGGAGCAGGCAGGCGTGCGCAGCATCAGTGACGCGGCGGGCTACGCCCCGAACACCTTCTTCAACGAGTTCACTGCGCGAAAGCTGAGCAACGCCCGCATTCGCGGCGTCGGGGCCAGCCCGGGCAATCCCGGCGTCACGAGCTACATCGACGGTGTCCCGCAGCTCAACGCGAACTCCTCGAGCCTCGAGCTCGTGGACGTGGATCAAATCGAGTTCGTGCGCGGCCCGCAGAGCGCGCTGTTCGGCCGCAACGCGCTGGGCGGCATCGTCAACATCACGAGCGGCCGGCCGTCGCTGCGGACATGGTCCGGCGGGCTGGTCGGCCCGTACGGCAACTTCCGCGCCGGCGATCTGCGCGCCTCGGCGTCCGGACCGCTGATCAAGGACACGCTGGCCGTGGGCGCGGGCGTCGGCTATTCGTCGCGCGAGGGGTTCACGAGAAACGACGTCACCGGCCACGGTCTTGACTCCCGTTCGGCCGTGTTCGGCAAAGGCCAGCTCCTGTGGAAGCCGGCCGCGCGCTGGGAGGCGCGGGCCCTGTTCAACGCCGAGCGCGCCCGCGACGGCGACTACGCGCTCAACGATCTCGGCAGCCTGCGCGCCACGCCGTTTCACGCCTCACGCAACGTCGAAGGCTTCACGCATCGGGACATCCTGGCGCAGACCGTTCAGGTCTCCTACGCGGGGCCGACGATCGAGCTCTCGACGACCACCGGCTTCCTGAAATGGAAGACCGACGATCTGACCGACCTCGACTACACGGCCCTGCCGCTCATCACGCGTACCAACGCCGAAAGGGACTTCCAGTTCACCGAGGAGGCGCGCGTCGCTTCGGCGAAAGCCGCGCCCGTCGTGCTCTCCGATCGCGTGACGCTGAAGTGGCAGGGCGGCCTGTTCGCGTTCACGCAGCGCTACGAGCAGGACGCCGTCAACAGCTTTTCGCCGTTCGTGTTGTCGCCGTCCCTGGGCGTCCCCGTCGACCAGCATTCGCCGCAGTCAACGCTGGACGATCGCGGCGTGGGCGTCTACGGCCAGGCGACGTTCACGGTCTCGAACCACCTGGACCTCGTCGCCGGCGCGCGCGCCGACCGCGAGCACAAGGAGGCGAACCTGAACACGTTTTTCACGCCCGCCATCGCGCCCTCGGCCGTGCGCACGCCCGAGAAGGACTTCTCCGACGTCTCGCCGCAGTTCGCGGTCGCCTACCGCGTCGTGCCGAACACCAGCGTGTACGGCACCGTGGCGCGCGGGTTCAAGGCTGGCGGCTTCAATCCCGCATCGCCTGCGGGCGCCGAAGCCTACGGTCAGGAGCACAGCTGGAGCTACGAAGCCGGCGTCAAGACCTCGGCGCTGGCCGATCGGCTCACGGCGAGCGCCGCCGCCTTCTCCATCGATTGGAGCGATTTGCAGGTGAACGTGCCCAATCTCCAGGTGCCCGGGCAGTTCTTCATCGGGAACGCCGCCGGGGCCAGGAGCTCCGGCGCGGAGTTCGAAATCCACGCGCGGCCCGAGCGCGGCCTGGATC
>JAHFUI010000228.1:1783-6574 GCA_023265175.1 Acidobacteriota bacterium | reverse complement strand
TTCACGCGTCGGAGAAAAACGCTGGCAAACGCGCTCAAGGCCTTTCCCCTCAGCACAAGCCTGCCGCCCGCCGTCGCCCTCGACCGGGCAGCGCTGGACGGCCAGCGCCGGCCGGAAACGCTCACCGTTCCAGAGCTCGTTCGGCTGGCCGACACGTTCGGGATTGAGGCCGGAGATGAACCGCTGGTCGAGGTAGGTCGAGCTGTGCTATAGTTTTGCGCTAAGTCATACGTACGTCCGGTTTTACGGCGGGTCAAAATGCGCCCGCCCGGCCGTGTCATCCCGCCCGTTGATTCAGGCGCGCCCAGCAGCCTGATCGAGCCGCATCGCGGCTCCCTTCGTCGAAGACGTTCTGCCTGGAACGGCCTCGGCGCAGGTCCGTACTCCCGATCGCAGATGCTTCAAGTAGTACCGCTTGGCGGCCTGGGCGAGTTCGGCATGAACATGCTCGCGCTCACCTGGGACGACACGACGATCGTCGTCGACGCCGGTGTGATGTTCCCTGACCCGGAACTACTGGGCGTCGATCTGATCATTCCAGACCTGACGTACCTGCAGCAGAAAGGGCCGGCCGCGGCGCTCGTGCTGACGCACGGGCACGAGGACCACATCGGTGGCGTGCCGTACGTCCTGCCCCACATCGACGGCCCGGTGTATGGCACGCCGCTGACGCTCGCGCTCGTCGAGCCGAAGCTGGTGGAACACGGCATCGACGTACCACGCGCGAGATTGACTGCGCTGGGTCCGCCCGGACGCATCTCGGTCGGCCCCTTTGAGATTGAGCTCATTCGGGTCACCCACAGCATCCCCGACTGTGTGGCGCTCGCCATTCACACACCGGCTGGCGTGGTGATTCACACCGGTGATTTCAAGATCGACCAGACGCCGATCGACGGCCAACATCTCGACATCCATCGGTTCGCCCAACTCGGCGCGGCGGGCGTGCTCGCGCTCTTCGCGGACAGCACGAACATCGACCGGCGCGGCTTTACCGGCTCCGAACGCGAGGTCGTGGATGCCTTCGAGGAGATCTTCACCAGCGCGAACGGACGTCTGGTCGTGGCCGCCTTCTCGTCGAGCATCTATCGCATGCAGATTCTCGTCGACCTGGCGGCCCAATTCAATCGGAAGGTGGCGTTCGTCGGCCGAGGGATGGTGCGGAACTCCGAGATCGCGCAGCGGCTCGGCCATCTGCGCATCCCCGCCGGCGTGCAGATCCGCGATGCCGACGTCGGCACCTATCCGGCCCAGGACGTGCTCTGCCTGACGACCGGCTCGCAGGGCGAACCGATGTCGGCCCTGTCGCGGATCGCGATCGACGATCACCGCTGCGTGAAGATCGGCCCCGACGATACCGTCGTGCTGTCGGCACGATTGATTCCGGGCAACGAGAAGGCAATCGGTCGCGTCATCAACCACATCGCCCGGCGGGGCGCCGACGTCATTCACGAAGGCATCAAGCACGTCCACGTGTCGGGCCACGGCAGCGAAGAAGAGCTGAAGCTGATGCTGTCGCTTGTCAAGCCGCGCTATTTCGTGCCGATCCACGGCGAATTCCGGCAGCTCTCGCAGCACGCACGCATCGCCGAGCGCGTGTTCGGGGGGCGCGAGCCAAGACCGCGGATCCTGCTGGCCGAGGACGGCGACATCGTGCAGTTCGATCGCGACGGCGCGCGCATCGCGGGCAAGGCGCCCGTGGGCCGCGTGCTGATCGACGGCACACGGACCGGCGAAGTCGGCGACGAGGTGCTCCGCGATCGCCGCCATCTCTCGGAGGACGGCCTGGTCGTGCCGGTCGTGGCCATCAACAAGCAGACGGGCGCCCTCGAGGGCGTGCCCGAGATCATCACGCGCGGCTTCGTCATCGACGACAGGGAAGACAGCCAGACGATGCTCGCCGACGGCGCCCGCGTGCTCGCGGAGGTCATCGAGCAGGCCAGCGTGGAAGAACGCACCGATCAGGGCCTGATTAAAGAGAAGCTGCGCGTCGAGCTGCGCCGTTTCATTCGCAAACGTTCGGGCCGCCGGCCGTTCGTGCTGCCCATCATCATGGAGATCTGACCGTGGGTGGATCGACCACGTCGCGTCGCGTGAGCGAGCTCGTCGGGATCGCGCTGTTCGCGTCCGCGCTCATCTGGATCATTGCGCTGGCCAGCTACGACCCGAACGACCCGGTCTGGTTCTTCAGCACCGCGGCGGCCGCCGGCGCTCCGGTCAACAATTTCGTCGGCCGCGTCGGCGCGTTTCTCGCCGAACTGTCACTCCAGCTCTTCGGCTACGGGTCGTACTTCATCCCGGCGGTCCTCGTCATCACCGGCTGGAGCTACTTCTGGTGCCGGGCGCTCGAGGCGGCAGGCACGAAAGCTCTCGGCGCCTCGCTTCTCGTGACGTGCCTCAGCGCATTTCTCAGCCTCGTGTTCGGCACCATCGAGATCGCGGGACGGAGCTTCCGCGCCGGCGGATATGCGGGCGACTGGCTCTCGAACGTCCTGTCCGAGTACCTCAACCGGACAGGTTCGGTGATCGTCATCCTCACCTTCATCGTTCTGGCCATCATCGTCTCGACGCAGGTTTCACTGGGACGGCTCTTCGAGGCGCTGAGCCGGGCGATCGTCGCCCGCGCGTCGCGGTCGATGGACTCGTGGCGGGAATGGCGTGAGGAGCGCCGTCGCGAAAAGCAGCGCCGCGAGGTGATCGCCAAGCACACCAAGAAAGCCGCCGCGGAGGACGGCCTCAAGGCTGCCGCGCCTGCGGCGGCCTCTGAGGCGCAACTGAAGCGCTCGAAGCCGCTTCCGGATGCCGCTCAGGAAGACGTGGACGACGAACGGTTCGCGTTCGGGCCGCTCAAGCCGGCAGCCGCGGGCTCGAGGTCGTTCGCGCCGCCCAAACCTCCGAAAGTCAGCATGCCCGCTCCCCCGCTGCCGCTCTCGGATCCCGAACCGACGGCCAAGGCGCCCGCCGAGCGACGCAAGGGCGAGTGGGTCCTCCCGCCGGTCGCGCTGCTCGACGCGCCGAAGACCGTGCGGAAGATCGACGAGCGCGATCTGATGGACGGCGCACGGCTGCTCGAAGAGAAGTGCCGGGAGTTCGCGGTGGAAGGTACCGTGACGCAGATTCATCCCGGCCCGATCGTGACGACGTTCGAGTTCAAGCCGGATGCGGGGGTGAAGTACGCGAAGATCACCAGTCTCGCCGAAGATTTGTGCCTGGCGATGCAGGCCGAGTCGGTCCTCATCGACCGCATCCCGGGCAAGTCGACGGTCGGCATTCAGATTCCCAACGCGGCGCGCGAACAGATCTCGCTGCGCGAGCTCCTCGAATCCGACGTCTATCGCCGATCGCAATCCAAGCTCACGCTCGCGCTCGGCAAGACGATTCACGGCGAGCCCTACGTCGCCGATCTCGCGACGATGCCCCATCTGCTGATTGCGGGATCGACCGGCGCCGGCAAGTCGGTCGGCATCAACGCGATGCTCACGAGCATTCTGTACCGCGCGACACCAGACGATGTCCGGCTGATCATGATCGATCCGAAACGGCTCGAGCTGGGGATGTATGAAGACATCCCCCATCTGCTGACACCGGTCGTCGTCGACCCCAAACAAGCCGCCAATGCGCTGCGGTGGGCGGTGCGCGAGATGGAGGAGCGGTACAAGACGCTGGCGGCTGAAGGCGTTCGCAACATCGACCAGTTCAACCGAAACGTCCGTCAGATGCTAGGCGATACGCGCACGCCGCCCGAGGGTGAGCAGCCGAAGCCGCTTCCGTTCATCGTCGTCGTGATCGACGAGCTGGCGGATCTGATGATGGTGGCGAGCAACGAAGTCGAGGAATCGATCGCGCGGCTGGCGCAGATGGCGCGCGCCGTCGGCATCCACCTGATCCTCGCGACGCAGCGCCCCTCCGTCGACGTCATCACGGGGCTGATCAAAGCCAACATGCCGGCACGCATTTCGTTTCGCGTGTCGTCGAAGGTCGACTCGCGTACGATTCTGGACGGCAACGGCGCCGAGCAACTGCTCGGCAAGGGCGACATGCTCATTCTTCCGCCCGCGTCCTCCAGGTTCGTGCGGCTGCACGGGCCATACATCTCTGAGCAGGAAAGCGCGCGCCTGGCGAGCTACTTGCGCAAGCAGGGCAAGCCGACCTACGACGAGACGATCACGGCGGAAGAAAAGACCCTCGGCGAAGGCATCGAGATGGACAAGGACGATCTCTACGACGAGGCCGCCCGCATTGTCGTCGAGAGCGGCCAGGCGTCGATCTCCTATCTCCAGCGCCGGCTGCGCGTCGGGTTCAGCCGCGCGGCGCGTCTCGTGGACATGATGGAGATGGAAGGCCTCGTCTCCCCCGCCGACGGCGCCAAGGCTCGCGAGGTGCTCGTCGACAAGCAGTACTTCGACGAGGTGGACGCGCAGCTTCGATGACGTGACGGTGACCATCGTGAGACATCTCGTCCCGATCGCGTGTACGGCGCTCCTTGCGCTCCCGGCCCAGGCCGCGCCGCCTGCGCGGAGCATGTACGGCGATGCGATGGCGAAAGAGAAAGCCGTCCGCGTCGCGCTCGCCAATCCGTCGGGATCCGAGTCGATGCTCAAGGCGATCCGTGACACGGTCGCGTCCTACGAGGCGGTCGTCCGCCACTACCCCGCGAGCAGCTACAGCGACAACGCGCTCTGGCAAGCCGGCCGTCTTTCACTCGACGCGTTCGAGCGCTTCGGTCAACCGCGGGACAAGGACACCGGCGTGCGGTTCCTCCGACTGTTGGTCACGGAATATCCGACGAGCAAG
>JAHFUI010000228.1:0-1683 GCA_023265175.1 Acidobacteriota bacterium | reverse complement strand
GCGGTTCGCGTGACGATCGAGATCGACGCCGAGGTCGCGTCGTTTCACGATGAGCGCATTTCAGGACCCGCGCGGATCTTCATCGATTTCTCCTCGACGCGCGCGGCCCCTGGGCTCGTGGAGCAGACGCTTCGTTTCGACCGCGACGGTGACGTCGTTCGCCAGATCCGCATTGGGCGTCATCCGGGTGCGACGACACGTGTCGTGCTCGACGCGATGGGCGTGTCGAGCTACAGCGTGTATCCGCTCTACAACCCGTACCGCCTGGTCATCGACTGCGTGCGCGAGGCTGCCCCGGCGATCGCCGTCGCGGCGCCTGCCGCTCTCGCCGCGATTTCGCGCGTCGCCCCTCCGGCCGACGCGCCGACGCCGCACTCTGCTCGAGAGATCGCGAGGCCGGCGCTCACCGGTCACCGTCTCGAATCAGACTGGGGCCGCACGTTACCCTCCACGGCGCCTTCCGCGTCAACTGCGCTCGACGATGCCTACGTCGTTGCGCTGAGCAGTCGCGGGCTCGCTGCTGACTGGAGTCCACGTCTGCCGGTTGCAAACCCCGTGGCTGCTGCCGCGATCGCGGACGCCTTCGCTCACGCGGGCGCCGAGTCGTCCGATGTCCTGCCTGCCAGGCCACCGCTCGCCGCCACGGCTTCATCAGCCCCAGGGCCGACGTCCAAGCTTGGCAGCAGCTTCTCGATGGCGCGACAACTCGGGCTTGGCGTGTCTCGGATTGTCATCGATCCGGGACACGGCGGACACGATTCCGGCGCGAAGGGCAAAAGCGTGACGGAAGCGGAGCTCGTCCTCGACGTCTCGCTCCGCCTGCAGAAGCTTCTCGAGAAGGTGGACGGCGTCGAAGTCATCCTCACGCGCACAACCGACGAATTCGTGCCGCTCCAGGAGCGGACCGCGATCGCCAACCGGGAGGGCGCCGATGTATTCCTCTCGATCCATGCCAACGCGAGCGCGAACGATCAGGCACGGGGGATCGAGACGTACGTGCTGAATTTTGCGAACAACCTCAGCGCTGCCGCGGTGGCCGCTCGCGAGAATGCCGCCTCCGGTCAGGCGATGGGCGCGCTGCCCGACTTCGTCAAGGCCATCGCGCTGAACAACAAGCTCGATGAGTCCCGCAACTTCGCCACGCTCGTCCAACATGCGATGGTCGAGCGGTTGCGCGGGCCGAACAAGACCGTGAAGAGTCTCGGGGTCAAACAAGCGCCGTTCGTCGTGCTCATCGGCGCGTCGATGCCGAGCGTGCTCGCCGAAATCTCGTTCCTCACCAACAGGCAGGAAGCCAAGCTGCTCAAGAGCAGCGCCTACCGGCAGCGGATTGCCGAAGCGCTCTTCAGCGCCGTTCGGAAATATCAGACGTCGCTCACGCCAGTGCACACCGTCGCCGAGCAATAAGATGTTGCCTGCCTTGCTAATTTAGCAGGCGCGCCCTCCTTTCTTGCCGACGCCCTGCTCGCCATCAGCCTCCGGCAATTCAATATCTTGAATCCAGGCATCGTCACCCAGAGGGGGGAAGCTAAAGTCGGGGCCCTGTCCCACTACCGCCAGGCAGTGCGAATCAACCCGCAAGCCGCCGAGGCGCGATTCGGCTACGCCATCGCGCTGGTCCGCCTGCGGCGCTACGTGGACGCGCGCGCGTGGCTCGAGGACGCCGTGCGCGCCCAGCCGGAT
>JAHFUI010000227.1 GCA_023265175.1 Acidobacteriota bacterium | reverse complement strand
GTCGCGATCGGGCGCAACGCCCGCCGCATCAGATCGGCGAAGACCTCCCACGGCAGGCGGCGGCGCCGATCGCCCCACGAACTGTCCGCGAACGGTTCCTGGAACAGCTCGAAAAAGTGCTCGGCCAACGTGCCGGCGCCTTCCGCGACATGAAACGTGAGCGCCTGCAGGATCTGATCGAGCGGCACGCGCGGTTTGCGGCCGCGGCGGCGAGGCAGCTGCGGCATCCAATTGGGCACCATGTGCGCCCAGGCGTTGAGGAATCCCCCCGGGGCTTCCGACGCCGGCATCTTGGCCGGACCGCGCCGACGAGGCGACGTTCGCTTGCGAGTCGGGGAATGGGTGGCCATCCCCAGTGTAAGTACAGGTTTCGCGAGGCCAGTACAAGAGGATTCTCCTCACCTCAGCGAATTTCCGGAAGGCATTACGCTTAAGCAGGACTTCGCGCGGTGGCGCGTCACCCAGACGACCATCGAAGACAAAGACATCTACGTCGTCCAGAGCGTTCCACAGGCCGGGCAGACGCCGGTCAGTCTGTACTTCGATGAGGAGTCCGGTCTGCTCGTGCGCCTCCTGAGGTTCACCGACACGGCGGCTGGGCGTGTCCCGACGCAGATCGACTTCTCGGACTACCGGGCGGTGCAGGGGACGAAGCTGCCGTTCAAGATCACGACGACGTGGACGGATGGCCAGTCGACGATCGAGCTCGCCGACGTGCAGACAAATGTCGCCATAGATTCCGCCCGTTTCCGGCAGCCCCCGCCCGCCGCTCCCTTCAAGTAGACAGTCAGGCGAGCGTATCGCGCGCGCCGATTACCGCTATCCAAACAAACGATTTTGTCCCACCGCCACGCAGGTCGATAGTCGCCAACGCTCGGCATATCTATACTGGAGGAGAGGTGTGATGCTGCGAATGCTGGCCGCTCGTCGCGTGGTTATCGGCGTGCTTGTTGTTGTTGCCATCGTCGCGGCGCGTGGCGCCATGGCGCAGGCCGTGCGCGGCGCGCTGGTCGGCACCGTCACTGATAAGACCGGCGCCGTGCTGCCCGGGGTCACGGTGAATGTCACGAACACCGAGACCGGGGTGGTGCAGACTACGGCCTCGGATCCGCAGGGGCGCTATTCCGTCACGGACGTGCTGCCCGGCACGTACTCGGTCGAATCGTCGCTCTCCGGTTTCCAGAAGGTCATCCGGCCTGGCATTCGCGTCGTCGTGGGAGCCCAGGTCGTCGTGGACTTCTCCCTCGGACCGTCCGCGGTGTCCGAGACGGTCACCGTCACCGCCGCCGCACCGATCGTGGACACGGTCTCGTCGGCGCTCGGCACGGTGGTCGAGCAGAAGCAAATCGCCGAGCTGCCGCTGGTCGATCGCAGCTATTCGCGGCTCATTGTGCTGGCTCCCGGTGCCAACGAAGTCCCGCCGGCAACCGCGGGCGGACTGTTTCAGCAGTTCTTCGGCCGGCAGCCGCAGTACACGGTATCGGGCGCGCGTCCTGAAGGCCAGGTCTTCCTGATGGACAACACCAACGTCCAGAACTACTGGAACCGCGGCAGCGGCTCCGGCCAGCTCGGCACGACGCTCGGCGTCGACGCCATCGCCGAGTATCAGGTGCTGACGAATACGTACAGCGCGCAGTTTGGCGGCAATGGCGTGGCGATCAACGCGATCACGAAGTCGGGCACGAACCAGTTCCATGGCTCCGTGTTCGAGTACGTCCGCGACAACAAGCTCGACGCCTCGAACTACTTCGACCAGCTGCTGGGACGAACGGATCCGACGCTCAGCAAGAATCAGTTCGGTGTCAGCCAGGGCGGGCCGCTCGTCAAGAACAAGGCGTTCTACTTCTTCAACTACGAAGGCCTCCGGCAGACGATCGGCACGACGCAGGTCATCACCGTCCCTGATGCCAACGCGAGGACAGGCGTCATCAACGGCGTCCGCGTCGGCGTGAACCCCGCCGTCGCGCCCGTGCTCGCGCTCTATCCGATGCCGACGCGGCAGACGGCGGCACAGGCGGCGCAGGGCGTCGGCCAGACCGACGTCACCAACAGCGTGAAGGGCAGCGAGAACTTCTTCGTCGGACGCGTCGACTACACGGTGACCAATCGCACATCGCTGTTCGTCCGCTACGCAGGCGACGTCGCCTCGGTGGCGGAGCCGAATTCAGGTTCGCCCGTCCCGTTGTGGAACAGCAGCGACGACACGGGAAATCATTACGTCACGGCCGAAGTGCGCCGCGTCGTTCGGCCGACACTGCTCAACAGCGTGCGAGCTGGGTTTACGCGGACGCAGGAGGGGGCGTCACGAACCGATCTGGACAACGGACTGCTGACATTTTTTCCCGGCCGCATGGACGGCACGGTCGCGGCGGGATCCGGCGTCGTCGGACTTGGCGGCAACCAGGTGCTCCCGTTCACGCAGCGGCAAACCCGCGCGATGGTTGCCGACGACGTGGCGTGGACCGGGTCCGGTCACTCGATCAAACTCGGCATCGAATACGAACGCCAGACGACGTTCGTGAACCTGCCGCTGTTTGGCGACGGCGCCTGGACGTTTCCGAGCCTGACGGCGTTTCTCACGAACCAGCCGTCGCTGTTTCTCGGGGCCCTTCCAGGGCAGACCGACGCGGCGCGCAATATCGAGGAATGGCGGCTGACCAGCTACGCGCAGGATCAATGGAGGCTGGGTCAGCGCGTGACCTTGAATCTCGGGCTTCGCTACGATCCCCGGGGCAACGCGTCGCTCGACAAAGCTCAGACGCTCGTCAACGGCGTGCGATCGACCGGATTCACGTCAGTGACGAACGCGTTCATGAACAACCCGACGCTCGGCAACTGGGAGCCTCGCGTGGGCATCGCGCTGGATCCGTCGAGCTCGCATCGGACGTCGGTTCGAGCGGGGTACGGCGTCTTCCACAGCCCGATTACCGCGAACCGGCTGGGCCCGGCGTACGGCGTGAACCCGCCGTTTGCCCTCGGCGTGCAGGTACGGATCCCGATTCCCGGCATCCCGGTGCCGGTGTTTCCGACGCCGAATCCGAGTGCGTCGCAGCTGTCGCTCAGCCAGGGTCTCGACTACGACGTCACCGGCACGCCGCGGCTGCAGCAGTGGAACGTCAACGTGCAGCGCGAGATCCTCGCGAACACGAGCGTGACGCTCGCGTACGTGGGAAGCCACAGCGATCAGCTGCAGCAGCAGCGCGACATCAATCCCGTGACGCCCCGGACGCTGGCCGACGGCACGGTCGTGTACGGGTCGCGCGCGGGCGCGCAGACGGTGTCGAACGCACGAATCAATCCGACCTTCGCCGCGCTGACCAGCGGCAACACCGTCAGCACGTCGAGCTACCACTCGTTCCAGGCGGCGTTGAACCGGCGGTTCGAGAAGAACCTTCAGTCGCAGGTGTCGTACACGCTGTCGCGCTGCCGCGATACCTCGTCAGGCAACTCGACGTTCGAGGGCGGGCAGGTCGCAACCAACCCCTACGATCTGAGCTACGACGAGGGTCCCTGCCAGATCGATCGGACGCACAACCTGCGCGCGAGCGTCGTGTATCTGCTGCCGTTCCAGGGCAACCGCCTGGTCGACGGCTGGCAGGTCGCGACGATCGTCAGCGCGGTGAGCGGTGCGCCGTTCAATCCCGCAATCGGGTTCGACCAGTCGGGACTCCAGACGGCGGGGCAGCGCCCGAACCTCGCGTCCGGAAAAGCGCTCGACAACGTGGTGTCGGGCGGTTCGGTTGACGCGGCGTGCGGGTGCGTGACGCAGTACTTCGACCCCACGGCTTTCGTGCTGCCTGCGGCTGGCACGCTCGGAACCTCGGTCGGCCGGAATTCGCTCAAAGGGCCGGGGCTCTTCACCGTCGACGCCAACGTCAGCAAGAACGTGGCGTTCGGCAACCGTGGCACGTACGTGCAGTTGAGGCTCGAGGTGTTCAACCTCTTCAATCGCGTGAACTACAGAGGGCCGAACCCGACGATCTTCATCGCTACGGCCGACGGTGGCGCCTCGTATAATCCGACGGCGGGACAGATTACGACGGCGGCGGCGCCCCGGCAGGTGCAGCTGGCCGTCAAGCTGGTGTTCTGATATGCGATTACACGAGAAGCTCTGCATCGTCGCGGCGGTTGGCATGGTGGCGGTGACGCTGCAGGCGCAGGAACGCGGACGCGGCGGCGCGGTGCCCGGCGCGCCGCAGGGACGCGGGCGCGGCGGCCCGGGGTACTTGAAGCTGTTCGATTCGAACATGCCGTTCGATTCGCACGACCTGGCCGGCATCTGGTCGCCGAACGGGAACGGATTTGGCGGCGGCGGCCGATGCCGCGACTGCGGCGAGCGGCTACAGCTTCGAGTTCCCGGAGTTCACGCCAGCAGGCCAGGCGGCGTTCGATCGCAACATCCCGTCGTACGGACGCGCGAACGGCAGCGCGGACGCGAAGGCGCATCCCGAAGAACACATCGGCCGGCGGCGGGCGCAGCCGCCGGCGCTCGGCAACGACAGCTACGGCACCTGCAACCCGATGGGCATGCCGCGCGCGATTCTCTATCCCGATCCGCTGGAATTGATCGCGCTGCCCGACCGCATCTACCAGCACTTCGAGTGGGGCTACGGGCTCCGCACGATCTGGACGGACGGACGCGCGCAGCTGAAGCCCGACGACATCGATTTGCCGCGCTGGTGGGGATATGCGACCGGGCGCTGGCAGGGCAACACGCTCGTCGTGGAGTCCAGCGGCTATGACGAACGCACGTGGATCGATTACTTCGGCTACCCGCACAGCGACCAGATGGTGCTGCACGAGGAATACACGCGGACGAACTTCGACACGCTGGAGTTGAAGATGACGATCACCGACCCGAAGTACTACATGAAGCCGTGGGTCGGCGAAACCAAGCGCATGCATCTGCTGCCGAAGGACTTCATCAAGCAGTCCGGCTGGCCGTCGCTGCTCGAGGATCTCTGCGCGCCCGCGAACGAGAACGAGTTCAACCGCGTGATTCGCGATCCCGCAGGAACCGGTAAGCCTGCGGCGGGGAGGAACGGGCGATGAAAGTCATCAAGGCCGTCGCGGCGCTCATCGCGGTCGCCGCCATGGCGGCGCCGCTTGCCGCGCACCACGGCACGAACATCAACTGCGACCGCTCGAAACAATGGACGGCGAAAGCGGTTGTCACGGAATTCAAGTACGTCAACCCGCACGCGCAGCTCTTCTTCGACGTCACCGACGAGGCCGGCAAGGTGGCGCACTGGAGTGGTGAGCTGCTGCCGAACCCCGCGCAACTCCTGCGGAACGGATGGACGCGCAAGCGATCGCTGGAAGCGATGCAGTTCGGCGCGAAGGTTGTCGTGACCGTCGCGCCGTCGCGCGCCGGTGGCGAAGCCGTGCTGGTCTTGAAGATCGAAAACGAGCGGAGCGAGGAATTGCTCGCTGGCGGTCCGAACGCGGGCAGCCCGGAGCCCCCCCCGCGCGACACCTTGAACAGGGAGTCACGATGAGCCGCCGGCGTGTGCTGTCCGTACTTGCCCTCTTTGTCGCCGCGACCACCGCATCGTCGGCCGGGGGACAACTGCAGCCCGCGGCGATGATCACGCGCGCCGCCGATGCGCTTGGCGGCGTTCAGCGTATTCGCTCGATCAGAAACATCACCGTCGCCGGATACGGGGAGCTGGCCTACATGAACGGCGGAGGAAATATCTCCGCGTCGCCCGACGCGCCGCAGAAGTGGGTGAGCATCCCCGAATACGAGAAGACGATCGACCTCGAGCACATGCGGATGCGTGTGCGCCAGCGCAATCACCAGAATTTCGTCTTCGCCGGACTCGCCGGCTATCTCGGCGCGCCGAACGCCGCCGTCGCGTACCTCGACGGCGACGTGGCATTCAACGGCGCGCAGAACAACCGCATGGCCCGGGCCAACGACCAGGCGGTGCGGGCGCGCCGCATCGACATGCTGGACAACCCCGTCGTGCTCGTTCGCGCCGCATTGGAGCCCTCGTCCAGGGTCAGCAACGTTCGTACGCAGGGCGGGCTTCAGCTCGGCGACGTCACGCTCGCGACGGGCGAATCCATGACGCTGGCGATCGACGGCTCATCGGGTGTGCCGGCCTGGGTGCGCTGGATGGCGCACGACGAGAATCTCGGCGACGTGACGTTCCGCACGTCGTTCACCGGCTATCTCCCGGTGAAGGGCGTGCTGCTGCCGATGGGCTACAACACCGTCATCGACTTCCGGAACGTCGTGCAGAACAAGCTCTATGTGGACAAGTACGGCGTCGACGAGACGATCGACGATTTGTCCGCCCCGGCCGATGTTCGCGCGGCCGCGCCGCCCGCGCCTCGCGCTCCGGCTCCGGAAGCGACACTCGTGACCCGCGGCGTGTGGCTCCTGCACGGCAACGGCGGCGCGAACTCCGTCCTCTTCGAGTTCGCCGATCACCTGACGATGTTCGAGGCGCCGTCGAGCCAGGCATGGACCCGCGCCCTGATCGATCGGGCGCGGTCGACGGTGCCCGGCAAGCCGCTGACCGAGGTCATCGTGTCTCATCACCACTTCGATCACACGGGCGGCATTCGC
>JAHFUI010000072.1:12121-22187 GCA_023265175.1 Acidobacteriota bacterium | reverse complement strand
CAACCTGGTGCGCTTTCGCACGCTGCCGCACCTCGATGAGGTCTCGATCGGCCACGCGATCGTGTCACGCGCCCTGTTCAGGGGCCTCTCGACCGTCGTCCGCGAGTACCTTGATGTGCTCGCCCCAGGAGACACCGGGCCATAATGCTGCCGTAATGCATGGTTGATAAACAGTGGTGGCCGTCGTGAGCTTCGTGACTTCGTGATACGCGGTTGTGAAAGTCGCCTTGGAGTGGACTGTGTTCCGGGCCCGCTGCTATGATCTTTGTTTCTCCGTGACCGTTGTGGTTCCATGAAAACAGAATCCATCGCATTCGCCCTCGCGGGCGTTGTGTTCGGCTTGATTGCCGGCTGGGTGATCGGCACGCAGCAGGCCGCGCCGCGCGTGCCCGCGGCGGCAGCCGCCCCGGCCACGACGGCCGCTCCGGCCGCCGAGAGTGGCGGCACTCGCGCCGCGCTGCTCGACGAATCGCAGGTGACGGCGTTGAAGTCCGTGGCCAGCCGCGAGCCGTCCAACGCGCAGCCGCGCGCGCAGCTCGGCAACCTGTATTTCGACGCGGAACGCTACGATGAGGCGATTCAGTGGTACGGTGAGGCGGTGAAACTGGCGCCGAACGACGTCAATATCAGCACCGACCTCGGCGTGTGCTACTACTACACGAACCGGCCGGACAAGGCGCTCGCGCAATTCGACTACTCGCTCAAGCTGGATCCCAATCACACGAAAACGTTGCTGAACCTCGGCATCGTCCGGGCGTTCGGCAAGCAGGACCTGGACGGCGCTGTCCAGGCCTGGCAGAAGGTGATGACGTTGTCTCCGAACAGCCCCGAGGGGCAGGCGGCCAAGCGCGCACTCGACAGCCTGCAGTCGGCGCATACCGGCATTAGCGGCGGCGCGACGCAGAAGCCTGGTGATTGATGCTGCGCTTCGTCCTCGTGCTCATCCTGGTTGTTCTCGCTGCGCGTACGTTCTGGCGCGTGGTCGACGGGATCATCGAGGGCGTCACCGGCCGGAGCACGACGGGATTTCCCAGTCGCGGCGTGCAGATGGTTAGGGATCCGGTGTGCGGCACGTTCGTGGTGCCGGATCGGGCGGTGACGCTCGGCGACGGGCGTCGGCGGATCTTCTTCTGTTCGACGGTCTGCCGCGACTCGTATAGGGCGCGAACCGCATGACACCGGAAGGCACACTGCGCGCCGACATCGTCGAGGTGGGCCGGAGGTTGTACGCGCGCGCGTACACCGCGTCCAATGACGGGAACATCAGCGTGCGGCTCGGTCCGGACCGCCTGTTGATGACGCCGAAAAGCGTCTGCAAGGGGTTCATGACCCCGGACATGATGTGCATCACGGATCTCGATGGACGTAAGCTGCAGGGCGACCGCGATCCCTCGACCGAGATGCTGATGCACCTGGAGGTGTATCGTCAGCGTCCGGACGTGCAGGCGATCGTGCACGCCCATCCACCGATCGCGACAGGATTCGCCGTCGCCGGCATTCCGCTCACGCGCCCGGTGCTCGCCGAGGTCTTGACCACGTTGGGAAGCATCCCGATCGCCGAGTATGCGACGCCGTCGACGAGCGAGCTGCCACAGGCCGTGCGCAAGTACATCAAAGCGCACGACGGCATGCTGTTGGCGAACCACGGCGCGCTCACGGTCGCCGGCGATCTGTTCGCCGCGTACTACAAGATGGAGACCATCGAGCACTTCGCCAAGATCAGCCTCGTGGCCCGTCTCCTGGGCCGCGAGAACCTCATCGCGCGTGAAGAGGTGGAGCGGCTCCAGGGACTTCGCGGCACGTACGGGATCAAGGCGCCCGCGCCTATCTGCGCCGATCCGCCGGATACGGGTGAGGACGCCACGTGTCAGGTCGTCGACGCGCCGGAGGGCCGGGGACTGCGGCTCGTGCCAGACCTGCTGGACATGCAGGATCGCTCATCAGTCGGTCCACCAAGTGATGAAGCGGAAATTCGGTTAACATACCGCGAGCTCTCTACATTGATTCAAGAAGCCATCCGCAGTCTGCGGTGACGGGCGGCGCGTGCAATGCACAATGCACAATGCATGATGCATGATGCATAATGCTCACGCTGCGAACATTTTGCATTCTGCATTACAAGGAGTCAGCAATGGGCGAGGCGCTCGGGATGATCGAAACCAAGGGCCTGGTGGCCATGATCGAGGCCGCCGATGCCATGGTCAAGGCGGCGAAGGTCACGTTGGTCGGCTGGGAAAAGATCGGCGCCGGCTACGTGACGGCCATCGTCCGCGGCGATGTGGCGGCCGTGAAGGCGGCCACCGATGCCGGCGCGGCTGCCGCGCGCCGGGTTGGCGAGCTCGTGTCGGTCCACGTCATCCCGAGGCCGCACGCGAACCTCGAGGACGCGCTGCCGATCGGCAAAGCCACCACGGCCAAAGCATGAAAGCCAGGATGCTGTCGACTGTCGACTGTCGACTGACGACTGTCGACTGACATGCTGCTCGCGAAGATCGTCGGGACCGTCGTGGCGACCAGAAAGGATCCGCGGCTCGTCAGCAACAAGCTGATGGTCGTGCGATCGATGGATCCTCGCGGCAAATCTGAAGGCAACTACCTTGTCGCCATCGATACGGTCGACGCAGGCGTCGGCGAGACCGTCCTGATCGTCAGCGGGAGCTCCGCTCGGATGGCCTCGGGGCTGAAAGACTGCCCCGTGGACGCCGCAATCGTCGGCATCGTCGACGAGATCGAGATCAATGAACCATGAGATTGAAGATTTCAGATCACTCTTGTCCAAATTAGCTCTTGAGGATTCGCAACTTGGACAGCATCTCGCTCGTGCTCGCGCCCCAGGCGGCGGCGCGAACCCTCCGGAAGCCCGCAGAATCGGCCTTCTCAGCGGAAATCGGCTCTGCGACGGCCGGTGGCCGTCCGGCCGCCAATTTGGACAGCATCTGCGAGCACCGGGAGGTGTCATTTTCGTTCGAGCGCGATCGTCTAGCGTTTTCAACGACTTAACCCGTCCAAGTTACGAATCCGCGCGCTAATTTGGACAGCAGTGATCTTCAATCTGAAATTTCGAGATGCATTTGGCCCGCGTGATAGGCGATGTCGTCGCGACCCACAAGGACGAGAACCTCGTCGGCATCAAGCTCCTGGTCCTGCAGCCGCTGACCCCCGAGCGTGCAAACGCTGGCCGTACGCTCGTCGCGGCCGATGCCATCGGCGCCGGTGTCGGCGAGGAAGTGTTCTTCGTCCGCGGCAAGGAGGCGACGTTTCCGTTCTACCCGGTCGAGCCGCCGGTCGACGCCAGCATCGTCGGCATCGTCGATCACTGGAACGTGGAGAAGTAAGGATGTGAGAAAGTGAGAAAGTGAAGATGTAACGAGGCCACGCGATGGATCTTTACATCCTCACTTCCTTAGATTCTCACATCCTCACTTTAAGAGAGATGCAGATCGCACGAGTGATCGGGACCGTCGTCTCCACGCAGAAACACCGCAAGTTCGAAGGCGCCAAGCTGCTGCTCGTGCAGCCGTTGAACATGGACGATACACCGCGGGGCTCGGCGCTGCTCGCCGTGGACGGTGTCGGCGCCGGAGTCCGCGAGAAAGTGCTCGTCGTGCTGGAAGGTCGCGCCGCGGGCGAGACGTTTGGCCGGAAGGCCGCTCCGGTCGACGCCGCAATCGTCGGCATCATCGACACGGTCGACATCCATGAATGACCAGGAGCTTCGAGCGCTCGTACGTGAGTCGGTCGCCCGGCACCTGCGCGATGAGACCGCCGCGCCGCAAGTGATCCAGCCGCCCGGCGGGCATCCGAGCCACGGGCTGTTTCAGGTCCTGCGCGGCGGCGATGGCGACGGCGCGTGCCTGATTGAGCCGCCGGTTCGCTGCACGCGCTGCGGCTACTGCCAGTCGTATGGACACTGACCATTTGGTTATCTGGTTATTTGGTTATTTGGTTATTTCTTTTCGATTTAAACAATGACCAGATGACCAGATGACCAGATAACCAAATTCACCATGAGTTCCGCGATTCTTGTTACCCGAGCTCTTCCCTCTCTGGCCATGGCGAGGCTGCACGATCTCGGCTCCGTCGATCTCTATACGGAGGGCGCGATGCCACCGGACGTGCTCGGGCAGCGCGTCGCCGGCAAAGATGCGCTCGTCTGCCTCCTGACCGACGACATCAACAAGAGCGTCATCGACGCCGGAACGCGGCTGAAAGTCATTGCGAACGTGGCCGTGGGGTACAACAACATCGACGTTGCCTACGCGCGTTCGCGTGGCATGGTCGTCACCAACACGCCCGATGTGTTGACCGAGTCGGTGGCCGACTTCACGTGGGCCATGATCCTCGCGATCACGCGGCGCCTGGCCGAAGGCGATCGCCTCGTTCGCCGCGGTGAATGGAAAGGGTGGGCGCTCGACTTCATGCTCGGGACGGAGCTGAAAGGCAAGCAGCTCGGGCTCGTCGGGCTCGGCCGGATCGCGCGCGCGGTGGCCGTGCGGGCGCCGGTATTCGGGATGCGCGTCGCCTACACCGACATTGCCACGGTGGAAGGACCATTCGAAAAGATGTCGCTCGATCGCCTGTTGAATACCTCCGACGTGGTGTCACTCCACGTGAACCTGACGTCCGCCACGCGCCATCTCATCGACAAGAAGGCCCTCACGCGGATGAAACGGTCGGCGTATCTCGTCAACACAGCGCGTGGACCGGTGGTCGAAGAGGCCGCGCTCGCCTGGGCGCTTCAGGAACGTTTGATTGCCGGCGCGGCGCTCGACGTATACGAGAACGAGCCCGCTGTTCATCCCGACCTGTTGCGGTTCGAAAACGTGCTGCTCGTTCCTCACCTTGCAAGCGCCACGACCGAAACGCGCACCGCGATGGCCAATCTCGCGGCCGACAACGTCGCAGCCGTCCTCGCGGGACGCCCGCCGCTGACGCCCGTCTTGGAATGAAACGGGCTGCTTCACGCGAGCGCGAGTGAATGAACGTGGGGCCCCACGCGTGATGAGAAATGTTGGATCCGTGATGGGCGCGCTGGCGCGGGCCATCGACGGCCTTGATCTGCCGGCCATCGAGAAGATTTCGGAAAGCCAGGAGCAAGATCCCTTCCAGGTTCTCATCTCGACGCTGCTGTCGGCCCGCACGCAGGATGCGACGACGCTCGCGGCATCCACCCGGCTGTTCAAGGTGGCGCACACGCCGCGAACGATGGCCAGACTCACCGTCAAACAGATTGAGCGCCTCATCTACCCAGTCAGTTTCTATCGTCACAAGGCGCGCCATGTGAAGGCCACGTGCCAGATCCTCGTCGATCGATTCCACGGCCGCGTGCCAAAGACGATGGAGGAGCTGTTGACGCTGCCGGGCGTGGGCCGCAAGACCGCGAACCTCGTGCTGATTCTCGCGTTCCAGAGCGTGAAGAACATCTGCGTCGATACCCACGTCCACCGGATTTCCAATCGGCTCGCGTGGGTCACCACGCGCACGCCTGACGAGACCGAACAGAGCCTCTATGCCGCGACAGACCAGCGCTGGTGGCCGTACATCAATCTCTATCTCGTCACCTGGGGACAGAATGTCTGCCGGCCTGTGTATCCGCGGTGCGGCGAGTGCGTGATCCGGGAACACTGTCCGCAGGTAGGGGTCAGCGCGAACAGGTCGGCTCTAAAGAAGGTTGCCGTGTGATGACGCGCGTCGTGCGAGCGTGGTGTACGGCGTTCTTCATGCTCGCGTGCGGCTGGCCAATGTTCGACGCCGCGCAGAACGGCGGCGCGCCGGTGATCGTCGTCGACACGGCCAAAGGCGCGTTTGCGTTCGAAACCTATCCGGAAGAAGCGCCGCGAACGGTGCAGCACGTACTGGAGCTCGTCAGACGCGGGTTCTACGACGGTCAGCGCTTCCATCGGGCGTTGTCCGGATTCGTCGTGCAGTGGGGCGACCCTCAGTCGCGCGACCTCTCCAATGAGGGCGTTTGGGGCCGTGGAGCATCGGCTGGAAGCGGCACTCCAGTGGGCGCCGCGGAAATCAGCAAGAAACGCACGCACGTCAAAGGCGCCGTCGCCCTGGCGCATCCGGGCAACCCGGCGCTCGCCGACAGCCAGATGTACGTCACGCTCGATGATCGGCCGGATCTGAACGGCCGTTATGCTGTCTTCGGCCGCGTCATCTCCGGAATCGACGTCGTCGAGAAAATTCAGAGAGGCGACGTCATTCGGAAGATGTACGTGCGGGAATGACGATGCCGGAGAGCTCGGGATATCTGGAAACGAATTCCGCCGGGTATTCGCCCTCGATCGGCTGGCCGAGCTGCTTCTTGATCATCAAGGCGTTGGCGACCGACTTCGCCGAGAAATGGTTGTTGGTGTAGAGATACAGTTTCTTCACCAGCGTTCGCGCGGCATCCGCGGTCTCGGAAAATTCCTTCAGTTCATCAGCCGAGTACAAATAGTCGTACCGGTCGTCTGCCGCCTCGTGGCGCCACCACTTCGCGACGTTCCGGCCGTGCAGGCGCATGTAGTAAGAGCCCTTCACGTTTGGCAGGTAATTCTGCCGGACTGAGAAGCGAAACTTCGGCTCGTCGATCTGCACCCAAGCGGCGGCGAAGTCGTTGAGCAACGCGAGAGTCTCCCCGATCCGGTCGCTCCAGCTTCGATGTCGCAACTCCACGGCGACCGAATATCCGTGCAAGGCGCGAAGGAGGTCCGCGAGGTACTCCCGCGAGGCCGGCGCCTCCTTGAAGCTTGGTGGAAACTGGGCGAGGACCGCCCCGAGCTTGCCGGCCTTCGCCAGCGGCTCGACGCCGCGTCGGAACTCGTCGAGATCCGCCTGGTTGGGCCGCGCGACGGAAAAGAGGTCGGGAGTCGTTTCCGTGACAGCCTTCGACAGGCTCCGAGCGAGCGTCTGCTCGAACATCTCGGGATGCGTGAACTTCTGATACAGCTTCACCGAGAACTCGAAGCCGTTCGGTGTGCGGTCCGCCCATGCCCGGCAGACGTCGGGCCTGGGTTGTCCGTAGAACGTGGAGTTCACTTCGACCGTGTTGAAGTGCTCGGCGTAGAAGGAGAGCTCGTCGAAGCCCTTCCGCCGCGCACGGGGCAGCGGGTAGAAGATCCCGTTCCACGTACCGCGGCCGGCCGGGTAGTTCCAGCCGGACGTGCCGATGCGCAGGTTCGAGCCCGGCTGCACGCCCATAGGATAATGGAATCTGAAATCTGAACGCTGCAATGCTGACGGTCAACGAGATCTTCTATTCGATCCAAGGTGAATCGACGCGCGCCGGCCGGCCGTGCGTCTTCGTCAGGCTCACCGCTTGCGACCTGCGCTGCACCTGGTGCGATACTCCGTATGCCTTTCACGAAGGGCGCAAGCAATCGGTCGACGAGGTGATCGCCGCCGTCGAGCGCCACGAGTGCCCGCTCGTGGAGATTACCGGCGGCGAGCCGCTGCTGCAGGAAGACGTCTATCCCTTGATGGACAGGCTGCTCGCCAGCGGTCGGACCGTGATGCTTGAGACCGGCGGCCATCGTCCAATCGATCGAGTGCCGGCCGACGTCGTGAAGATCGTCGACATCAAGTGTCCGGGCAGCGGCGAGGCCGACAAGAACGATTGGGCGAACCTCGATCGCCTCGGGCCGCACGACGAGGTGAAATTCGTCATCGCGGATCGTGCGGACTACGAGTTCGCACGCCAGGTCATTCAGAGCCGCAATCTCGAGTCACGGTGCGCCGCCGTGTCGATCTCACCGGTACACGGGGTGCTCGACGCCAGGCTGTTGTCCGAATGGATGCTGGCGGACCGCCTCCCGGCGCGTTTACAGCTCCAGCTGCACAAGTTCATTTGGACACCCACTACCCGAGGGGTCTGAATTTGGTAATTGGGTAATCTGGTAATTTGGTAATTCGGTAACCCTTCGTGAGAATCTCGGCCGTGACTGCTCCGAAAAGACGACGAGGGGCACTTGGTCGAAGCGTAGCCCTAAGAGGTGTACGTTATCGAAAACACGTGTCGGTCAGCCATCGCCTGAACGAGTCGTTGTCCATGAACTGCTTGAACAGTTCGGTGTCATCCTTCAGAACCGCGGTCATGACACGGGCAAGCGCCTTGTCGTGCTCGATGCGGGCGTTCTGTTTGTCCGAGTTCTGTCGCGCGTTCTGATAGGCCTTGTCCGCGGCGACGCGATTCGGGATGTCCTCCGTGATCAGCCTATGGACGCGATCGGCGTCGGTCCACGGAATATTGGAGTGTTGGATCAGATAACGCCGGCCCGCCCCGTGCCGCCCGGCGTCGGCCAGCAGCTTGCGGACCACATCGAGCTGGTGGAGCCGCGGCCAGATCTGCACCGCTTTCTTCTTGCCGGTCTTCTCATCCCTGGCCTCGACCACCTGCGCGTAGTTCTCGAGGATGTCGGTCAGGCCGTCGCGCGTGAGGATGCGCCTCCACAGGTAGTCGGTCTTGAGGCCATCCTGGTTGGGCGGATTGCCGGCGCCGTCGTTCCAGCCCAGGTTGAAAGGCAGAAACCAGGAAAACTTGTCCTTGAGATGCGTGAAGAAGCGAACCTCGTGGTCGTCCACCGCGAAGTGGACGACGCACCGGCCAAACTCGAACAGTTTCTCGCGAGCGTCGCGGTCGCGCATGTACTGCTCGACCGCGTCTTGGACTGTCTGCTTCGTCAGGCTGTTCTTCAACTCGAAGGTGGCGACCGGCTTGGCCTCGCTCTCCGCCTCCTCATCGACAGTTGAAGTTGTCCGGGAAAGCCTTCTTGAACTGGAGGGCAATTCCTCGACCCATGATGCCCACGCAGTTGACCGTATTGACGAGCGCTTCTGCGTCCGTGCCAAGGATGTTGCCGTGCGTGTACGTGATCATGGCGACGTCCTCTCTAATAGTACCAGTCGGGAAGAGCCTCGACCACCGGTCGATGCGCAGCCTGACCGAGCATTTCAACCGCGCGGACCCTGGTCGCCGCAGAGTGTACGCCGATCCGGTTGACGAGTCTCCACGGGAATCGCTCGTGCACCAAGAACTCGGCTTGCTTGCCTTCCTTGATGGGTGCCGGTCGAAAGTCTCTTGCGGCCACTGCGTTCCAGTCGACCTCTGATAATGCCGCGAGATCCTTTCCAAAAAGTGCATAGACGGCGCTGGCGTTCGACAGACTAAAAGCCCATCGACGGCCCTGGTGCGGCGTTCCGCAGCCGCCGTACCTCCCAATGCCCCGGCACCTCCCCCAGCCACAACACACCGGAGTCCTTCATCTTGGGATAGGGCTTGAGGTCGGCGATCATACGACCGCCCCATCGCCAAAGCGCCGAACGCGCGCATGGCGACCGCGCGGACGATGTGGAGAGAGGCTCGCAACCACAGGTGGCTACTCTTCCCGATGCTCCATCAGAGCCAGCAGTTAGCGATTGGACTGATCGGCATCTCGCTCTTCGATGATCTCGTGCTGGACTGGCGCCTGATCGAGCAGAGTCTTCGCACGCTCGTAGGCCTTACGATGTTTCTCGGGCTCACCCAGCAAGAAGAAGATCGTCCCGAGATCGGCGACACGTTGAAGGCCCACTGCGGTGCCGACCCACTGGGACGCCTTGCGCTGCATCGACTCCGGCTGCTTGAAGTCCATCGACACCGGCTGAATCACGTGCCATGCCCCGTTCTTCACGGCGTGCTCGAAATCTACCTTGATGCTCGGGGTGGCGAACGACTTCGAGCGGAGATGCTGCGACACGCCCGGCGCGAGTGCCTTTTCGTACGCTCGCCAGACCTGCGCGTCATCCCTACGCGGCGCCTCGTCGACTTTTGCCTTCTGGGATTCCACCATGCGCTCGAACAGGACGGACACTTCTTCTTTCAGATCCTCGGCGATCCCATGTCGCGGAGGAGTGAACGACAGACTGCCGCCAACATCCGGCATGAGGGCCCGCAGCCACTCCGTGAACGAACGATCGCCCACCAACAGTGGCGTCTCCGAGAAGCTCCGCTCCGCGTGTCCGAACACGTTGAGCAAGTTCGCCACGGCGCGCCGAAATGCGGGGCCGTCAAATGTGGCGAATGCCCGTGACAGGCGTTCGT
>JAHFUI010000072.1:0-12021 GCA_023265175.1 Acidobacteriota bacterium | reverse complement strand
ACCAACAGTGGCGTCTCCGAGAAGCTCCGCTCCGCGTGTCCGAACACGTTGAGCAAGTTCGCCACGGCGCGCCGAAATGCGGGGCCGTCAAATGTGGCGAATGCCCGTGACAGGCGTTCGTGGCCTGAACGTGGGTGTCGTGGTCTACAGCGAGCAGGCGCGATTTTTCGGCCATCGGATTGACTCACACCTGATGCGTCATGGAACTCTCCCCAGAGATTTGCTGATTTGCCGCTCGAACTCGGACCAGTGATCGATGACGGAAGTGAGGTGTGCGCGGACGTCATCTGCAACCTCCGCCCAAGCCTCCGGAATGGTACTACACACGTCGGCCACCACCGTCGTCGGCAGTGCCCTGAACTGGCTGAATACAAACGGCCAGTCGACAATAGCTGTCTTCAAGGCGTTGTGAAACAGGTGATGCTTTGCGAACGGGAGCTCGCCGACCATCCACGGATCGGGTCGGCCCACGGCCAACCGAAAACTGAAAGCCGTCTCGAAGTCATACGGAACGATTCGACTTCCGACACGACCGCAATTGGGGCTCGTCAAAGAGCGATCAGGGTTTTGAATGAGCAGATCGAAGACGTAGATGGCGGCGGCCTCCGCGAGCTCGTTGTCGGCCAGATGCACCGGCACCGCAAATGGCATTAGGTCCGGGACGAGCTCGGAACCGACGGCGAGCCCCGGGTCTAGTCGAACGCCGGTCTCGTCGAGGTCCGGGCGGATCGCGTCGAGCAAGGCTGATGAGATTGAAATAACCTCTGTTCTCGGTGCGGCCAGTCCGTAAGCTCGGGCCAATCGAGCTCCCAGAAGCTCGTGGACCAGAGAAAACGACTGTACTTCTGGCAGGCCAATGGCCTTGGTCACGAAACGCGATCCCTTGCGCCGAACTGAGGTGCCCCTCACGCATTCCAGAAGGATGGGCCCGTCCTCCCGACAGGCATGACCCTCTCAAATCGAACCGCCTGCCACGCGAGGTCAGCCGTCCAGGACGTCAGAGGGCCTCCATTGTTGACGCGCTACTTTCCGGTTGTTCCGAGAATCTCGCCTAGCAGCCCCCCGGTCTCGTTCTCCAACGCGAGGATGTCGGCGCGGATCTCCTCCAGCGTGCGCAGCGGCTTCGGCTTGTAGAAGTAGCGGGTGAAGCTGATCTCGTAGCCGACCTTCACGCTCGCCGGATCGAACCACGCGTCGGCGGCGTGCGGCAGCACCTCACGGCGCAGGAAGGCCTCGATGCCGCATTCTTCTAGGAGCGGCACCTGCTCGGTGTCGCGCAGGTCGCTGTCGGGCTCGTACTCGACGACGCACGGCTTGCCGCCGACAGTGACCGCGAACAGCCCGTGCAGCGGGTCGGGCATCGTGCCCTTCTTGTGGATTTTCCTGATCACGGGCGGAGCGGACTCGTCGCCTACCTGCGCCGAGGCTTCGGCAGGCAGGCGCTCGGCACTCTCGCGCAGTGCCTTGATCTCCTTGGGCGTGTAGGCGCGCTCGGCGTCGATGCCCTTGAGGCGGAGCGGGCGCTCCACCGTGACCTTCGAGTAGCCGAAGGCGGCGTTGGGGAAGATCTTTGACTGCTCGCTCTCCTTGAACTCAAGAAAGGTCTCGCAGATCTTCTGGATGTCCTCTTCCGAAAGCTCGCAGTTCTTCTTACCGAGGTTCTTGCGCAGCGGCGTGAACCAGTTGGTGGCGTCGATCATCTGCACGTTGCCCTTGCGATGCGCGGGTTTGCGGTTGGTCAGCGCCCAGATGTAGGTCGCGATGCCCGTGTTGTAGAACATGTTCAAGGGCAGCGCGACGATGGCCTCGAGCCAGTCGTTCTCGATGATCCAGCGGCGGATGTTGCTCTCGCCCTGGCCCGCGTCGCCCGTGAAGAGCGAGCTGCCGTTGTGCACCTCGGCGATGCGGCTGCCGAGCGCGGTGCCGTGCTTCATCTTGCTCAGCATGTTGGCGAGGAAGAGGAGCTGGCCGTCGCTCGATCGTGTGAGCAGCGAATACTCCGCGTCGCCCGCGTGCTGGATCAGGAAGCGCGGATCCTTGATGCCGTCCTTCCCGCGTCGCCTTCGCCCTTGAGCAGAAGGTCGGCCTTGCAGATGGCGTAGGTCTCCGAGTTGATTTCCTGCCCGTAGAGGTGCGTGGCCACCTGCTTGCCGTGGGCCTGGGCGAGCTCACGCAGCGTGTCCTCGCCGACCGTCAGCATGCCGCCGGTGCCGCAGGCGCCGTCGTAGAACAAGTACGTCCCCGACTCGATTTCCTTGGCGATCGGCAGGAAGATCAGCTTGGCCATCAGCCTCACGGCGTCGCGCGGGGTCCAGTGCTCGCCAGCTTCTTCGTTGTTCTCCTCGTTGAAGCGGCGCAAGAGCTCCTCGAAGATCGTGCCCATCGCGTGGTTGTCGAGGCCGGGGTGCTTCACCGAGCCGTCGCCGTGCAGCACGGGGTTGGGGCTGAGATTGATGTCGGGCGACAGCAGCTTCTCGATCAGCGTGCTCAGCGCGTCGGCCTTGGAGAGACGCGGGACTTGATTGCGGAACTCGAACTTCTCGAGGATGTCCAGGATGTTGGGCGAGAAGCCGTCGAGGTACGCCTCGAAGTCCGCCTTGAGCTGCTGCTGGCTGGCGCGCGCCTTCAAGTCGCGCAGCGTGAACTTTGAGGTGTTGTAGAAGGACTGCCCGGCCGCCTGCCGCAAAGCCTGATCCTGGTGGACGATCTTGGCCTTGTCCAGGCTGGCCTTCATCTCGAGGACCGCCTGCTTCGTTGGCTCGAGCAGTGAGTCGAGCCGGCGCAGGACGGTCATCGGCAGGATGACCTCCCGGTACCTGCCGCGGACATAGAGGTCGCGCAAGACATCGTCGGCGATGCCCCAAATGAAATTCGCAATCCAGGCGAGTTGGGTCTGCTCCATACGGCAGATCGGTCTTAGAAGGTCTTAGAAGATGTTGTGAGAAGGCGCGCCGGATCGTATCAGAACGGCGGCCGGACTGACCGGCTCGCGCGAAGAACCGCGCCGGCCAATTCGCTGTTGGCCTTGAATCTGCCGGCTATAATTCCGGTACCTCATGCAGGCGATAGTACTCCTGAGCGGCGGACTGGATTCCTACACCGCCGCCGCGATCGTCAAGGCCGAGGGTTTCGCGCTCAACGCGCTGACCGTCCATTACGGCCAACGGCATGCGCGCGAGCTCGAGTCGGCGCGCGCCGTGGCTCACTGGCTGGGTGTCGAGAAGCATCTTGAGCTCTCGATCGATCTTCGCCCCATCGGCGGTTCGTCGCTCACTTCGGACGCGAGCGTTCCGCGCGACCGCGATCTGACGGCCACGGACATTCCATCCACCTACGTACCGGCGCGAAACACGATCTTCCTGGCGCTCGCCCTCGGGTGGGCCGAGGTCCTCGACGTCCGGGACATCGTCATCGGCGTCAATGCGCTCGATTATTCCGGTTATCCTGACTGCCGCCCGGCGTTCATCGCGGCGTTTGAGGCGCTGGCCTCGGTCGCGACGCGCGCGGGCGTGGAAGGCGCGCGGTTTCGTGTGCACGCGCCGCTCATCTCGATGACGAAAGCGGACATCGTCCGGCGCGGCGTCGAACTGGGCCTCGACTACGGCCTGACCACCAGCTGCTACGACCCTGAAGCCGGCGGGAAGCCGTGCGGTCACTGCGACAGCTGCCTGCTCCGCGCCAGGGGATTCAGTGAAGCCGGCGTCGCCGATCCGCTGGTTCTGCGCTAGGCGGTTGCCTTCTTCGGAGCTCCCACGCCTGCCGGGAGCGTCGGGAGGTTGAACAGCTCTTCCGCGTTCTTACCCAGGATCCGATCGAGCTTGTCCTGGGGCAGATTGGCCTGCGTCCCAAGATCCTTGACGGCCTTGATGGCGCCTTCCGGATCGCCGACCCTGTGCGCGTAGTCGGTGCCGATGACGATGTGTTCGGGGCCGACCCATTCCAGGCAGCATTTCATCGCCGGCAGGTAAAACGACGCCGTGTCCGGGTAGACGCGCTTGCGGTAAGTTTCCTCCGGGTTTTCGTCGAGCTCCAGGCCCCACTCCTTGGCGTAGCCCTTCCACGAGTCCTGCAGCCGCCGCACCAGATACGGCGCGACGCCCCCGAGGTGCACGTGAATCATCTTCAAGCCCTGGTGGCGCTGGAAGACGCCGTTGAAAATCAGGCCGATGGTGGCCATCGTCGTATCCACGGTATAGCCGTAGAGCTGATACGGGATGCGGCTCTTTTTCATCGCGTCTTTCGTCAACGGGACCGTCGGGTGCATCAGCACCGGCAAGTTGTGGTCGCTGGCCATCTTGAAGATGGGGTCGAACTTCGGGTCGAACATCACGTCGCCATTGCAGTTGGAAAACATCTGGATGCCCTTGACCTTGAGGTCTTTGATGCAGCGCTCGAGCTCCTTACACGCCGCGTCGACGTCCTGGTAGGGCAGGCAGGCCATCGCGTACAGCCGGCCGGGATGGGCGCGGCAGGCCTCCGCGTAGGTGTCGTTGATCCTCTTCGCCCACAAGATGCCTTCGTCCCGCGGCAGCACCGAGGGATCGGGGATGGTTTGACTCATCACCTGGGTATCCAGGCCGGCGCGGTCGAGGTCCGCGATCCGCGCGGCCACATCGTAGTGGCCGGCCCGGTCGATGTGCGCGACCACCACGTCGTCGTCCCACAGCAGATAGCTGTTCGGGCCGGTTTGTTCGGCGCGCTGTCGTTGACCCGTGCGGCCCGCCAGGTACGTCAGATAGTCCTTCAGATAGAGGTGGTTGTGAATGTCCACGGTCCGCTGTGCCATAAATCCCCTTCCGTTAATCTCCGTCCCATAAAATACTGCATCTACATGGCATCCACAAATAGAATGTTTGGAATTATAGCATCCACAAAATCTATCTATAACCTTCCGGGGATCCGTCTGGCGGCGGTCAAGATCACCCAGAAACAGAATGTTTCGAATTGACGTATCTAAAAACCAGAGTAACACTAGGAGCGTGTCTGAGAATATGAACACGCTCCTAGTAGGAGCCCGTTCGGCATTACTCGCACGGGCTCCTCGATGGAGTGGCTGAACTACCATCACCTCCTCTACTTCTGGATGGTCGCGCGCGAAGGCACCGTCGCGCGCGCCAGCGGGCAGCTCGGCCTCGCGCAGCCGACGATCAGCGGGCAGCTCCGCACCCTGGAGGACGCCCTGGGCGAGAAGCTGTTCGTTCGCTCGGGCCGCCACCTGGTCCTCACCGAGACGGGGCAGACGGTCTATCGGTATGCGGACGAGATCTTTTCGCTGGGTCGGGAGCTCCAGGAGACGCTGAAAGGCCGGCCCCCCAATCGGCCGATCCGCCTGATGGTGGGGATCGCCGACTTCGTCCCCAAGCTGATCGTCTACCGCCTGCTCCAGCCCGCGCTGGCGTTACCGGAACCGGTACGGCTGGTGTGCCGTGAGGGCAAGCCCGAGCGGCTGCTGGCCGACTTGGCCGTGCACAGCCTCGATGTGGTGGTGGCCGACACCCCGGTGGCGCCGACCGTCAAAATCCGCGCCTTCAGTCATCTGCTCGGGGAGTGTGGCGTCGCATTCTTTGGGACCGAGGCCCTCGCGAAGCGTTATCGCAAGGGGTTTCCACGGTCGCTCGACGGGGCGCCGCTGCTCATGCCCACCGAGACGTCGGCGCTCCGGCGCTCGCTGGACGACTGGTTCCATGCGCAGGGGATCCGCCCGACGGTATTGGGCGAGTTCGACGACAGCACGCTGCTCAAGGTTTTTGGGCAGGCCGGCTGGGCGTTGTTTCCGGCGCCGAGCGCGATCGCACAGGACGTGACGCGCCAGCACGATGTCGTGCGGATCGGCCAGTTGGATAGCGTGCGCGCGCGCTTCTACGCCATCTCGGTCGAGCGCCGACTGAGGCACCCCGCCCTTGTGGCCATCTCCGCGGCCGCCCGCCAGGGGCGGCTGTTTCGGTAGAACCTACTCCTTCTCAAATCCCTGGGTCGTGAACTTCAACGTCCGGCTGTTTTCGGTGACCGTCCTGACGACCTGGTCCGAAGCGCCCGAGGGGATCTCGGCTTCGATTTCGAGCGTCACCTTTACCTCAGCGCCCACAAGGCCGGAGAGATGGGCGATCACTTCGTCAGCGATGCGGCTTGCATCGCGCCCGACGCGCGTCAGGTCGAGAGCCACCGTGCCGTGAAAGCGGCGAGCCGCCGTTACACCCGCTGCGCTTCCGAGACGAGGCGGAACAGGCGCCGTCGCCGTCGAAACTCCACGGCCGACCGTGTTCAACAATCTCCAACCGTGGCTGGTCGTGGCGATACAGCAGTTCGTTCGCCACCTTGCCGGCTGAGGTCTGTAGGTCAGTTCAAGGGCTTCAGAGCCGAACCACTGGACCCCCACGACGGTGACGAGCGCGTCTGGGAGGATGCCTCGGATGGCGGCGTTCGGCTGAAGGTCTTCGAGTTTCATGGGTTGATTGCGTCATTCTACCGGGCGCACGATTGGCGCGACGCACGAATCACCCAGTCTAGCTCTAGCTGACGGACCTGACAGGTCTGGTCCTAGATTAACTATTTCTAACGAGGCCCAGCCTCAGACCGTGCCCCTCTCTCCGCTCGGCTCACGACATGCTCGACGGTCTGAGGCAGGGCCTCGTTAGCCCGCGTACTTGGCGAGATAGGCCATAAAGTCCCACACATCTTGCTGTCGCTGGCCGGCCCTGATGCCCATCCTTCGCCTGATCTTTTCGTAGTGGTTCCGCAGCTCGGCCGGATCTTGAGACCGCAGCTGTTTAAGATCGATGCCCTCCGCCGCCGCCGCTTTCTTGAAGGCTTCTATCTGTTCGGAGCGCGCATCTCCTCCCTTGGTCAATTTATAGAAATGATCGGTTTTCTTCCCCTCCCGAACGGAGCGCTCCACAGAGGGCTGAACGGTATCGACGGTATCAATGAGAAAAGCAATTCTGCTCAAACCCAAAGGCTTTCTGCCGATTTCAATCAGCTCCGGGTAACCGTCCTCCCTGTGGAGTGAGAGACGTCCCACATCTTCCGGACGGCTGATCACAGCGTAGCGATTGAGACCTTTGCAGGTCGAATCGACCTCGATGACCTCCTTCCAGCCGTCATCCCACTCCAGCAACAGGAACTTTTCCTGCTCAGGGGCTGGACTGGGCGAGCTCGCAAAAGGCTGTCTCAGGAGCTCGAGTTGAAGCGGTGCCGGCAGCGTGTCGAAGCTCGACTCAGTCTTCACACCACCATCAAACTCGATGACGACTTTCTGAGGCGTGGGCCGGCGCATGGACCTACGCCTTCCTTCTCAAGATGGCCTTGAGTTCCCCAAAGGATTCGATGACGACATCGGCCTTGGATGGACCCAAGTCGACGAAGCCCGTGTATTTCACCGTCTTGAATCCCCTTTCGTGCGCGGGATCGATGTCGGTCTGAGGCTTGTCCCCCACCATGGCCGCCTCATGGGGCTCGATACCCCGTTCCCTCAGTTCCTGGGCCAGCACGTCATAGATCGTTCCATCCTCTTTCGTGTGTCCCTTGTATCTCGGGTCGACCACGTTGGTTTCCAGATTGATTTTCCCCTGAGGGGTCACCAGTTCCTTGAAGTACTTGACCAGACCCTTGCCCTTCAAGAACCTCGACACGATGTCGGTACCAACTGGGCCCAGGGTCTTTTTCATCTCGGACACAACCTGCAGTTCGATATCTTGCGCCTGGAGGTAGTCCAAGGCGTCTACTAGACCATCACCCAGGTCGAGCAGCTCTTGCTCTTTTTGACTGAAAAGCTCGATGGCTTCCGGATCGCTGTCCAGCACGAAACTGTAGATTTCGTCTCGATGCGTCTCTTTGATTCCGCCGTAGCTCCCGTATTTTTCCTTCAATATCCTGTACTTCCTGATTTTGTCTGGGATAAGTTCAGGCCGCCCCAACTCTTTGTAGATCTCTCCGAACAACCGCGGGTTCCTCAGACCGCCGGGCTCCATGATGCACTGCCCGAAGTCGAACCCGCACCATTTCACTTCCATACATTTCATTCACTGGCGGTGGGATCCCACCCTCACCGCGAACTGACGTTGATGCTTCGCCTTGGCTCGGCACGCCACCCGGCATGGCCGCAGGCGTCTCTCAGGAGGCGCGCTTGATGACCTCGACGATACCCGCGTCCCCGTCCACGCGGATGATGTCGCCGTTTCGGATCGAGTTGGTGGCCTTCCAGGTCCCGACGACCGCGGCGATGCCGTACTCGCGCGCGGCGATCGCCGCGTGCGTCAACATGCCCCCGGTGTCGGTGACCACGCCCGCAATCTTGAGGAACAGCGGCGTCCACGCGGTGCCCGTGTAGGGGCAGACGAGGATCTCGCCAGCCTGCAAGGTCGGAAAATCCTCGAAGCTCATGATCACGCGGGCCGGTCCTTCGACCAGGCCTGGAGCGCCGGGGAAGCCTTCGAGCCGCTCGACCACTTCCTTCTCGCCCTTCGGGTGAAGCACGTCGTCGATGATGCCGAAGACCTTGACGGCGATCGGATCGGTCATGGTTTCGGGCACGGTCCCGATGGTCAGCGGCGCGTCGGATGCGAGCGCTGCCTCCCGGTCCTGTTGTCTCTCCCGCACCAGGGGCGGGACCAGCGCCAGGTGGTGGTAAACGCCGATCTTTTCGTCGCGTGCCAGGTCGCCGAGGATCTCGACGAGCTCACTGAAGGTCAGGAAAAACACCTCGTCGGCTTTTTCAAGCAACCCGAACTTCTGCAGACGACGACCGCACGCCATCAACGACTCGTGGAGCGCGGCCGTGCAGCCCTGATCGATGTAGAAGCCATGGTCCTCCTGGTACGCGTAGATCTGCTGCGCCGCGTTGAGGAATCGCCGGAACTCCGCCATGGCTTTTTCGTCGAACTTCTTCTCGCGCTCGAGTGTCGTTTCGAAGGCCCGGATCGCCTCCTGACGGCGCCGGACGACCTCGCCGCGCGCCTCGTCGAAGTTCCAGCCGTCATCCATGCGCTGAAAATAACTCTTGATGGTGTCGAGGACCGGTGTCGGCTTCTCCTTCCAGGTCGGGAAGAGCACGTCCAGATGGGCCGCGCTGATCCGGTGCCCGTAGACGTCCAGGAACGCGTTGAACCGTTTGAGCCAGCTCTTGCCCTCGCGCTTGCGCGCCAGAGTCCGAATCAGGGCATCGGCCGGCGTCTTGGCGAACAGCTCCTTGAGGCCTGTCTTTGCCGCCAGCTGGGCCAGCTTCCACAACTCCTCATCGGTCTTGGCCGGCATGCCTTCGAAGCCCTTGAGCAGGGTCACGAAATCCTTTTCCTCGAGGCCAAGCTCTTTGCAGTAGGCTTCGAACTGCAGGTAGAGCCCGTCGGCCGGGTACATCAGAATGAAATGAATTTCCCAGGCGCGGCGGTTCATCTGCTCGGCCTTCTTGAGGTGCTCGAGCAGTTTGGACGTGGACAGGCTGTCGGCCTTGTCGATCTCGAGGGTGCGAATATTCCTGACGATCTCGCTGATGTATTTTCGGTAGTACGTGTTCCAGTGGTCCTTGCAGTACTCGAGCAGCTTGCCGAACGACTTGGCACGCCGCGCCACTTCTTTCTGGTCGTCGATCAGGGTGAAGCCCAGGTACACCCTGCCCATATAGATCTTCACGTACGCGCCCTTCGAGGGCGGAAGCTGCGTCTGCTCCGCGGCGACGTGGTATCCCCACGGATGGTGCTTCTGGATGGTGGTCATGCCCATCGGGGAAATGGGATACGGCTGGTGCAGATCGTCCCTGAACCAGAAGAGCTTCTGATCGAAATCAGGCCGCAGCGTCCGCAGGGCGGAGATGCTTCGATCCGTCATGGTTGCCTCCGCATGTAAAACCACCTAAACCAGAGTCCCCTGGCCCTCAATTCTTGGCGTGTGTCTTGGTTTGTGGAGTTTCGCCGAGATTACGAATCTTGCGGGCCTGTAAGATGTAGAGGATTTTATCTTGGAAGGCCCACTCCACGTCAACGTTGAACCCGAAGTGATCCTCGATGCGCTTGCCGGCCGTGCACAGCTCGGCGACCTGCGCGTCCGACAGGCTCGGCTCTTTGGCGCGGTTCGCCGGGACCGGCCGTTCCGTGCGGCCCGAGCCGTGGTCGTCCATCGTCACCATCACCGTCTTCTCGACGATCCGCCGCTGCTTCACCGCGAGCGTGGCCTTATCGAGGGCGAAGAAATCGTTCATGGACTTTCCCGACACGACCGATTCGCCCAACCCCCAGTTGGACTCGATCACGATCTCGCCGGTGTTCTTGGTAATCGGATTGGCCGTGAACAGCACGCCGGCCATTTCTGAGTGGACCATGAGCTGCACGATCGGCGCGATGACTCCGTTCTCGTGCGCAATCTTCTGCCGCTGCCGCGCGTATGCTGCGCGCGCCGTCCACAGCGACGCCCAGCATTCGCGGATCTTCTCCACGACCTGGTCTTCGCCGAGCACGTAGTGGTACGTGTCCATCATGCCGGGGAAAGACGAGACACTGGAGTGCTTGACCCCGACCGACGAACGCACGGCGACGTATTTCTGAGCCTCGGTGACAAGCCCCCGGTACCGGTCGCGCAGTTCCCGCTCCAGGTCGTCGGGGATCTTCGCCGAGGCGATCAGCGATCGGATGGTGCCGGTGTTCTGCTCCACCGCATGGTAGTCGTCGAAGTTGAGGCTGGCCGCAAGGCTGGCGATTTGCCCGCCGAGCCCGTTCGTCTCCACGAGGTACGACAACGCATCGCCGACGATGCAGAAGCCCCCAGGAACCCGTACTCCGATGCGGATCAGCTCGCCGAGGCCGGCCGCTTTGCCGCCGCACCGATCGAGATCCCCCTGGCCAAGATCCTTGAGTGACAAGACATACTTGTTCATGGCATTTTCAACGACGACCGACGCATCGATACAGCGGCGTGTCCTTCCTGATCAGCGTCATCCGGGATGATGTCGCCGACGAGAACCAGCATGTCGATGATCACGGTGCCGGCTCCCGCTCGGTGTTCGTGCGGGGCGCGCTGGAAGTGGATTGGTGGTCTCCTAGTTAGCGAGCCTTTGCGGCCTTCAGCTTGTCCTGAAATTCCGGATACATCGTCTCGGCGCCACCGCGGGTCGCGATTTCGGGCAGGTTCTCGAGCTCGCGGAATTCCTTCAAGAACGGGTTCGTGCCCGGTTGGTAGTGGGGCACCGCACCGCGCGGCTGGCTGGCGACCTCGATGACAGATTGACACGGATACAGCAGCTGCTGGGGTGTGAGTGGACGCGGATTGAGGAGCATGTTGGTCGTCTTCACCAGCGGTTCGGTCAAATAGACCGGGTCTTCCGAGTACGTGATGTCAGTCAGCACATTGCCGTGGCGGACGAAGCGCTCGGTGACCTTGACCTGATCGCTCTGCGGCACGCCGTTGCGCCGATGCCACATCTGCTTGATGTGCGTCGTCGTGACCACCAGCGTGTCGCCCTCCCAGCGGCCCGTCGAGAAGCCCATCCATGTATGTTCGGCGTTCGGCGAGGGGTGCGGCCGCCCATCCATCCAGAACGTGCGTCGCTGCTGAAAGTTGCTGATGTCCATGTGAATCGCCACGATCTCCTGGGTCTGCGGATCGCGTTCCTCCCAGATCCGCATGTTCAGCGGGCCGCGCAGGATGTACGGCGCCGAGTGCGCGCGGCACTGATGCTCGGGCACGGTGAGTCGTGACGGATCCCACGCCTCGGCGAATGCCCGCGCACTCTCGTTGATGGGAAGGCCCAGGTAATCGCCGAGGTGGGGACCGGGGATCCGTTCTGGCTGGTCTTCGTGAAAGATGCCTAACCAGCCTCCGTTCAGATCGGCCTGTGCAAAGGCGGGCGTACCGAACAGCGTCGCCGCCGTCAGGACGATACCGACAACGACTTCACGTCGATGATGACGCCTCATGATCCCTCCCTCCTCACCGCGGCCGCCGCTCAGTGGTACCGGACGGGCCGCGCAAGTTCTGATACACAGCCTCGACGAACATGGAAGTCGTCCAGGGGCCAGTGGTCGATCCATAGCGCGG
>JAHFUI010000071.1:9556-22312 GCA_023265175.1 Acidobacteriota bacterium | reverse complement strand
ACGGTGCCAGCTGGCTGAGACCGACGACAATACTCAATCCGCGGTTTGCGCGGTTCAATGTGACGGTCGACTTCTAAGACGAGTAGAGGCTGGGGGCTGGGAACTTGGGGCTGGAAAAGTCTCAGTGTTCTTCCAGCCTCCAGGCCCTATCCTCTAGCCTCCGCCTCTATCCCCCGCCCCGCGCGAGAGCCTTCCGCTCCGTGCTCCGTGATGCCCTTGCGTACGTTCGTCTCCCGGGCTGAGCCGGACGGCGGTGGTGAGCTCGTCGATCGCTTCGCTGTACTGTTGGTCCGCCAGATACACCCCTCCGAGAATCCGATGCTATTCGGCGCGAGCCGGCTCCAGTTCGATCGCAATCTTGAGGCGGCGGACGGTATCCTGGCGTCTGCGATCCGACCGCGATCCAGGTACGCGCCACCCAGGGCGGCGTGCATCCCGGCCGCCGCACGTGGCTCAGCGCGGGCGGCCTCCACGGTCATTGCGACTTCGGACCTGTGAATCGTCGCGTCCCACTGTTCGAGCGCCCGATTCATCGATTCGAGGCCCGAACGAATGCTGTCTCCCTCGTCTGCAAACGCGCCGTCCAGGCCGAGGCTGAACTGTGCGAGGGCTCACACGAAGTCTATGTTCGGGTCGGTGGCCTGCCCCGCGAACGCCGGGGTGGCAACGAGCGCCAGCAGCAGGCCCGGCATCAGACACCCTGTCACGAAGCGATCCTTCATCACCATAATCAAGAACGAATCGTCTTCGACGATTCGTTCTTGGTTATAGTGTTGCCAACCCCATTCTGAAGGAGGCCTCATGACATGTGGATTCACGGGTGATGGCTGGACGCGGCTGACCGCCGTCGCTCTCGTCGCGGTTCCTTTGACGATGGCGCTCGTGCCGACGGCATCGAAGCCAGAGGAGGTCGGTTTGTCGTCGGAGCGTCTGCAGCGGGTGCACGAGGCCGTGCAGCGTCACATCGATGCGAAAGAATTGTCGGGCGTCGTGACGCTGGTCGCGCGCAAAGGCCGCATCGCGCATTTCGAGGCGCAAGGGCTGATGGACATCGAGTCGAAAAAGCCGATGCCGAAAGACGGCATCTTCCGGCTCGCGTCGATGTCCAAGCCGATCACCGGCGCCGCGGTGATGATGCTCGTCGAGGAAGGCAAGATTCGCCTGACGGATCCGGTGTCGCGGTTCATCCCGGAGCTCAAGAATCTGAACAAGGTCGCGGTGCCGAAGCCGGGCGCGCAGGCGGGAGGCGCGGGCGGCCGCGGCGGCGCTCCGGCCGCCGGCGGTCGTGGCGCCCCTGGTACCGGCGGGCGCGGCGCGGCTCCCGATTTCGATACGGTGTCAGCGAGTCGCGAGATCACGATTAGAGATCTGCTGACGCACGGGTCCGGCCTGGTGAGCGGAGGTCTCGGAAACAGCATGGCGCCCCAGCGTGCGCCAACCGACACGCTCGCGACGTTCATCCCCACGCTGGCGAGCGTGCCGCTCGACTTCCAGCCCGGAACGCTGTGGAGATACAGCGGCCAGGCCGGCTTCGACGTGCTGAGCCGCGTCATCGAAGTGGTGTCGGGGCAGACTTACGAGCAGTTCCTGAAACAGCGTCTCTTCGAGCCGCTCGGGATGAAGGACTCCGGCTTCTACCCCTCAACCGACGGCGCGGCGCGCCTCGTGACGCTGTACTCAAGGCAGGGGGGCGAGCTTGTGCGCAACCCGAACCAGGACACCGGCGTCAGCAAGGTGTACTTCTCGGGAGCCGGCGGCATCATGACCACGGCCTCCGATTACCTGCAGTTCGCGCAGATGATGCTGAACGGCGGTCAGCTGAACGGCAAACGATTCCTCAGCCCGAAGACGATCGAGCTGATGACGTCGAATCACACCGGCGACATGGTCAACGGGCAGTTCGGGCGGCCGGCCCGGGGCATGGGCTTCGGGTTGAGCGTGCAGATGGTCCTCGACCCGGTCGCGGCCGACCTGCGCGTCGGAACGGGGACGTACGGCTGGGCGGGCGCGTACGGCTGCAACGTGAACATCGATCCCAAGGAAAACATGGTGTCGATTATCATGATGCAGACCGCCACCGGCCCGCTGCAGCGCGATTTCGAGAACGCCGTCTGGCAAGCGATTGTAGAATAGGGACCAAGCATGGCTCTAATCGCTCGAATCTGGTAGTTGGGTAATCTGGTAATTGGGTAATCGGGGAGGGCATGATGCGCAAGCGATTGTTGGCTTCTGCGGGTGTGCTCGCCGTCATCGCGGTTGCGGCGGGCCCGGTCGCCGCACAGACGTCGTCGACGGCTGCGAAGGCGCCTGCCGCAAAGACTGCGGCGAAGGCGTGGACGGCGCCCAAGACACCATGGGGTCATCCGGACATCTCCGGCACCTGGACGAGCGATGGCGCGATCGGCATTCCGCTCGCGCGTCCCGATCAGTTCGCGGGCCGGGTGGAGCTGACCGACGCCGAATTCGCGGACAAGCTGAAGCGCGACGAGGCGACGCGGAAGCGCTCCGACGACCGCTGCGGCGCGTTCTGCGACGACAACTCGTGGCTCAAGAAGTCCTTCAATCAGACGTCGCTGATTGTGGATGGCGACGGCAAGATGCCCCCGCTGACGCCGCAGGCCGAGGCTCGAAGGGCATCGCGTGACCGCGGCACCTTCGGCGACGGCCCATTCGAGAGCCCGTCGGACTTCACCAACTACGACCGCTGCATCACGCGCGGCATCGTCGGCTCCGTGCTGCCGGTGGTCTATGGCAACGGCAACCGGATCCTGCAGACGCCCAACGAAGTGGTGATCAGCTACGAGATGGTGCACGACACGCGGGTCATCCCGCTCGACGGCCGGCCGCACATCAGCGACAAGATCCGCCAGTACATGGGCGACTCGCGCGGCCACTGGGAAGGCAACACGCTCGTCGTCGAGACCACCAATCTCACGGACAGGACCAGCATCGGCCTGAACGGCAACGGTCTCCGCCACAGCGCCGACATGAAGATCATCGAGCGCTTCACGCGAAGCGCCGACGACACGCTGATGTACGAGATCAATATCGACGATCCGAAGACGTACACGAGATCGTTCAAGATCTCGGTTCCGCTCATCTCGCCGGCCGGCTTTCAGCTTCTGCCGTACGACTGCCATGAGGGGAACTACATGCTGAGGAACGTCCTGAGCGGGCAGCGCGCGGAAGATCGCGCGCTCGCGGAAGACGCGAAGAACGGCATCTTCAGGGAACGCAAAGCCGTGCAGGGCAACATCAACGCGGCCACTGGCGCGGGGACCGCGGCCGGGGAAGGCGGACCACCGCCGCAGTAACGAGGCAGACGATTTGCAAGCCTTGTGAACCACAAAGATCACGAAGCCCACAAAGCATGAATCTTTGTGATCTTTGTGTTCTTTGTGGTTCCAAAACGCGGGAGAGAGGAACATGTTAGCCCGATCTGCTTTGAAGTCCGTTTGTGCCATCGTGTTCATGCTGTGCGCCGCGACCGTGTTCGCCCAGCTGCCGAACCCGTACGGCGCGCCGATCACCGGTGAGAACGCGAAGAAGGTTGCCGCCGCGGCGCTGGCCGAAGCGCGGAAGAACAACTGGAACATGGCGGCGGCCGTCGTCGATCCGTCGGGCGACCTCGTGTACTTCGAGAAGCTGGACGGTACGCAGGCGGCGAGCGTCAAGATCGCGATCGACAAAGCCCGATCGGCCGCGCGTTTCAAGCGTCCGACCAGGGCGCTGCAGGACGTGCTGGCTGCCGGCGGCGTCGGTCTTCGCCTGCTCGCGCTCGAAGGCGCCGTGCCCGTGGACGGCGGTGTGCCGCTGCTGATGGACGGCAAGATCGTTGGCGCGATCGGGCTTTCCGGCGGCACAAGCGATCAGGACGGTCAGGCGGCGAAGGCCGGCGCCGACGCGGTGAAATAACATGATGGTGATGACGTCCGATCGTCGCGAAGGCTCGCTTGACTGACGACGTTGACGTTGAATAGTGGCGATCGACGCATCACCGCGGAGTTCGTCGAGGACGTGCTCGTCCGCTACACGATGGCATCGCGATAGTCCGCTACCGGTTCCGGCCTTCAGGCCGTGCCGCCTCGACCGTCCCGCTCGCGCTTGACAACGAGAAGCGGCAGACGCGTCCGTTCGACGAACCCGAGATCGCGATACAGCGCCTGCGCGCGCTCGTTCGTTTCTTCCACGTGAAGGAACGGAATCAGCCCTCGGTCAAACGTCTCGGTCACCAACCGCGCCACGACGGTGCGCGCGTATCCGCGGCCTTGGAAATCCGGATGCGTGCACACCGCGCTGATTTCACGGTACCCGGGCACGTGCATGCGCTGGCCGCCCATGGCGGCCAGCCGGCCGTTCACGCGGATGCCCAGGTACAAACCCAACGTATAGGTATGCGATCGGAACGGCCCCGGATGAGTGAGCTTCGTCAAGGCGAGCATCTCGAGGATGTCGGCCTCGCCGAGCACGCACAGCTCGACGCCGCGCGCCGAAACAGCGTCGGGCGTGGCGCCGCGACCGCTGCGAAGATCGGCCCGGGTCTCGCACACCATCTGGACCAGTTGCTTTTCCAACGTGATCGCGAGTTGCGGCGGCAACATCGCCGTGATGCCCTCCAGCGTCGCCGGCAGCGAGATCCAGTCGCCTTCCGGGATCAGACTCACGAGCGCTTCGAGGGCGGCATCTTCGGGCCGGCCGAGCGCGGCGATCGGCGCGACATCGTCAGGATATCGGCGCGCGAGGCTGCCGCCTCGCGCGAGATGAGCCTGATGAGTCGTCAGCGCCGACCAGGCCGGGTTGTCGAGGACGCTCATAAACGTCGACCGCTGATCCACCACAATGGACACCACCTTGTGTCCTTCGTGGTGACTCGGCGCTGAACGGAAGCTAGTGAGTCTTCGTCGCGTTCAACTGATGCAGCGCGGTCCGAACTGGTCGGCCTTGCGGACGCCGTCCCAGTGCGCGGCCGGCTGCGGCGCCTTCCAGCGAAGGTTTCCCACCGGCGGAGCCGCGAACGGAATGCCTTTGAAGACCCTGACGTCCGCGCTGGAACCAGACGTGCCGGACACGAGGCCGGTGTCGAGCGTGACGGGATCCGGGACCGCGGCGGGCACCAGTGCGGTTGCGGCGAGGATTGATACGGCGATAACGAGCAGGAAGAGTTGTTTCATATAGCGCGTCTATTTCTTGTCCGGCTTGTTGTCCGCGGCGCCAGGATCGGTATTCAGCTTCTGCTCGTAGTGATTGGGGATCGTCGCGAGGCCTTCCTTGATGTGCACCTGATCGCGCTCGCCCTCGAAGCAGCCCGCTTCCATGATCTGGTAGTCCTTCGCCGCGCGCCGCAAGGGAAACTTCATCTTGAACGGCCGCGTGAAGACTTTCGGATCGTCGAGCGTCGCTTCGTAGAGCATGCTGTCCGGCCCGGTCGGCGTGAAGCGCTCCACGACGTGCAGCGCATCGCTGTGGAAGTGGCCGGCCATGTCGAAGACGCTCTTGTCGTTGTTGTTCGCCACGTCGACGACCAGCGTGTTCCCTTCCCAGTGGCCGCGTGAATCGCCCATCCACGCCAGGTAGTCCTTGGGATGCTGGCCGTCCATGTGGATGATCCGCCACGCGTGCATGTTCTCGTGGACGACCGCGATGTCTTTCGGCCCCTGGAAAATCTGGAAGGCAAAATACATGGAATGGGGGACGCCTTCGTAATGACAGTGCCCGGTCGGGTCCATTTCCATGTGCTCGAGACGATACTTCACCAGTTCGGCCGCCCACGGCTGATAGGGCAGGACGCCCCCTTCGACGACGCCGGTCTTCGAGCCCGCGCCGAGCAGGAAGCCGGCGGGATGCGGAAGAATCGAATACGCGGCCCCGCTGCTCTGCGGCTGCCAGATCCCTTCCAGGTTCGGCGTGCCTTCGGGAGTCCGCGCCGGCGTATAGGACTGGTCCTGGGCGAATGCGCCCGACGTCTGGAACGCGATCGTGAAGAGGAGCGCGAGCCAACCGAGTCTCATGCGGATGTCCTTCTTAGGGCCAGCGGGCCCTTAGGATTTTGGCGCGGGGCGGTACGGCGGGTGAATCGCCCGTCCGTTGTCGCCCTCGATGCACTCTTGCTCTCGCAACTCGAAGCCCGGTTCGGCCATGCGATGCAACGGCATGCTGATTTTCCAGGGCCGCGCATACGTCTTCGGATCTTCGATCGTGGCTTCGTAAGCGATCGTGTCGGGGGCGGTGCGCGTGTAGCGTTCGATCACGTGCAAGGCGTCGCTGTGCGTGTGGCGGGCTGAATCGAGCCAGCTCTTGTCGCTCAGATTCGTCACGTCGACGACCAGCGTGTCGCCCTCCCAGCGGCCGACGGAGTCTCCAAGATAGAAGTCGATGTCCTCGAGATGCGCACGCGGCGTCGTCGAAACGATGCGGTGGTCGTGTTGATATTCGTAGAGGAACACCACGTAGCCGCGTCGCTGCAGGATTTGAAACGGAAAGGGCATGTACGTGATGCGTGGCACGCCGGGCATGGAGCAGTGCGCGATCGGATCGACGCGGTCGGCCTTCCATTCCCGTTCCAGCGCGGCAGGCAGATAGGGGATTTCGCGTCCCTCGGCCACCTCGCTGACGTCGAAGGCAGCCGCGTTCCGCGTCATCCAGATGCCTTGCAAATCCGGCTTGCCGTCCATCGTGCGCGGTGCCATGTACCGAGCTTGAGTCTGCGCGAATCCAGATGCGGCGCACGCGAGGAGCGCCGACAGGGGCAACGTCAAACGTTTTGCATTTTGCATTTCGCGTTATTCTTATCCTGGATTCGTTTCGCTGCCCAACTGCATGATCTTCCCGTCCGGCATCGTCAGGACGTGCGCGTTGCCGGCGTGCGAGCCGTCCTTGGCCAGATAGCCTTCGATGGTGACGACCATCCCGGACGTAATCATCCCCTTCTTGAATCCGCGGCGGTAGAGCGAGTTCGGACTGGCGGTCTCGAATCCCCAGTTGCTCACCTCGCCCTTGTCGTCCTTGACGTCGATGTAAATCCACGAATGCGGATTGGTCAGGTCGAACTTGGTGACCGTTCCGGTCATCTTGCAGGGCTTGTTGATGTCGTATTCCGCGGCGAAGGAGTGATGCGCCGCGCATCGGATGGTCGCGGTCAAGAGCGCGGCACTGACCAGCAGAATCGTGAGCCCTGGTTTCATCACGCGCATCTCCTCGGTTCAGAACGGCCTAGTGCCAGTCAAAGACGGACCCTTATCGTTCGAGATACTAATCGCCGCGTTCGGTCAGGTCAACCAACTAGCCGTCTTGAGTCTCAAAACTTGCACCACATGGGTCAAGTTTTTGGTCAAGACGGCCAGCCCCCGCGAAGCGGGGCTGTGATAAAGGTGGAATACTGGCGAGGCTGCGCCTGAACCGTCATGTTCCTCGTCGGTCTGAAGCGCAGCCTCGCCGGTCATATTGACAGCTCGCGATCCCGTTGCCATACTCGGCGCGTCGTAACTATGAACGAACTACCGCTCGCAGGCGGCGCGGTCGCGACTTTCAGTCGCGCGCGGAGTCTACCGCATTTCAGGCGGTAGTTCGTTCGAGCCTGCTGAAAGGATCGGTATGAAGCGAGTCTTGCTCGTCGCCATCGCGGGAGCCGTTGTGACGCTGACCGCGTTCGTGTCCGCGATCGTTCCTGACCCCGTGGGTCTCGATAGCGGTGCGATTTCCGGCACGACCGGTTCGAGCGGCGAGGTCCGCATCTTCCGCGGTGTTCCGTACGCGGCCGCGCCGATCGGCGCGCTGCGCTGGAGGGCGCCGCAGCCCGTCGCGAAGTGGGAAGGTGTGCGGAAGGCTGACGAGTACGGCGCCCGCTGCTTTCAGGGCGGAGGCGGTGGCGGAGCTCTTGGACGAGGTGGCGCGGGCGCGGGAGGACGAGGCGGCGGCCGCCGCGGCGGCGCCGCCGCGCCTGGCGATCAGGCCGATGGTGGTGCGGGTCGTCAAGACGTAGCCGCCGGTCGCCAAGGTCAGGGTGCGGGCGACGGCCGGCAGGGTAGAGGCAGCGACGTGGGCCGTGACGGGGGCCGCGGAGCGCAGGCGCCACCGGCCGGCATCGTGGCGCAGCAGTCGACGAGCGAAGACTGTCTGTTTCTGAATGTCTGGACGCCGGCCAAGTCCGCATCGGATCGGCTGCCGGTCATGGTCTGGATTCACGGCGCCGGTCTCACCGGCGGCTCTGGATCCGAGCCGCGGTATGACGGCGAAGAGCTTTCCAAGAAAGGCGCCGTCGTCATCACGATCAATTACCGCCTCGGTCCGTTCGGTTGGCTGGCGCATCCCGAGTTGTCGAAGGAGTCGGGTCACAACGCGTCGGGCAACTACGGGATGATGGACGCGCTCGCGGCGCTGCAGTGGGTCCAAAAAAACGCAGCCGCGTTGGGCGGCGACCCGCGTCGCGTGACGATCTTCGGCGAATCGGCTGGAGCATTCCTCGTGTCTGGCCTCGTCGGATCGCCTGAAGGCAAGGGACTGTTTCAGCGCGCCATTGCCGAAAGCGGCGGATGGATGGGCATGGGCATGGCGGCGATGCGGACGCTGGCGCAAGCCGAGGACGCGGGCGCGAAGGCGGTGACGGCCATGGGCGTCAGCCGACTGGCGGATCTGCGCGCGAAGCCGGCCGACGAGATTCAGCGAGACCTCCGAGGGGCGGGATTGATCATCGACGGCAAGTACATCCCCGAGGATTTGTCGGTGACGTTCGCCCGCGGCAAGCAGAAGGACGTCGACCTGATGGTCGGATCCAATAAGGATGAAGGCACGTTCTTCGGCCGCCAAAATTCGACCGCCGATCAGTTCACGACGCAGTCGAAGCAGCGCTTCGGCGATCTGGGCGATACGTTCCTCAAGCTGTATCCCGCCAGCTCCGACACCGAGGCCGTCGCCTCGTCGCTGGCATCGTTCAGGGACGAAGCCAACTGGCACATGCGCATCTGGGCGGAGGCGCAGGCCAAGATCAAGAAGAAGGCGTATCTCTACTACTTCACGCGCGAGCCGGTCACGGCGCCAGGTCAGCCGAGCAGGGGCGCGTCGCACACGGTGGAAATCGCGTACGTGTTCAGGCGCGCCGGTTCGGCCCCCAACGGCAACGACGTGGACCGCAAGCTGGAAGACACGATGGCTCAGTATTGGGTGAACTTCGCCGCCACCGGTGATCCGAACGGTAAAGGACTGCCCGCGTGGCCGGCGATTAAAGACAGAACCAGCGGCCGCGCGATGGTGCTCGGCGACAAGATCGAGGCCGAAGCGTCGCCCGACACCGCGCGGCTGGCGCTGTTCGACCAGGCGTACTCGAAGCTGAGATCGGGGAACTGAATGAATAGGTAGTGTCCGGCTTTTATGGCGGTTTTCGCGTCAGCGTAGCGGCTGATCCCCAAGCCTCTACATTGCGAAGACACGAAGACACGAAGCGTCTTGCCAAGAAGACTTCGTGACCTTCGTGGATTCTTCGGGCCTTCGTGATACGTCGTTGTGAAAACGACTCTAACCGGACCGGGAGGTCATATGAATTCTCAGAGCGTGCGGTATGTGTTGAGCGCGGCCGCAATGATCGTATGCGTCGCGTCAGGGACTGCTCGGGCGCAGGTGCCGGCGGATATCGAGGCCGGCCTGCTGAAGATCGGCAAGATCGTGGATCCCGCCTGCACGGCGAAGCTCTATCGGCCGTTGATGCCGGCCAACGATGTCAACAGCAAGGTGACGCCGCTGTATCCGGGCATCACGATCGCGCGCGAGGTGTCCTTCGGTCCGGATGCCAAAGATGTCGTCGACATTTTCGCGGCCGACAAGGGCGGCGGATCACGTCCGGTCTTGATCTACGTTCCAGGCGGCGCCGGCAACAAGATCGAGCAGCAGTCCGTGGAAGCGAACGCGTTCTACGACAACATCATGCGATGGGCGACGAAAAACGGAATGGTCGGCGTCCAGATGCAGCGCCATCCGGGTCAGGGCAATTGGGATGACGGCGGCAAAGACGTCTCGCGCATGATCCAATGGTTGCAGGACAACATCGCCAAGTACAAAGGCAATCCCGACCGCATGCTCATCTGGGCGCACTCGGCCGGCAACGGACCGCTCGGCACCTACATCGGACGACCCGAACTGTACGGACCGAAAGGCGTGGGCGTGAAGGGCGCCATCTTCATGTCCGGACAATTCAATATCGCGCCGGTGCAGGTTCAAGGGGCTGGCGGCACCGGTCGGGCAGGTGTGCCGGGTGCCGCAGCGGCGCCTGGCGGGCCGGGGGCCGCGGGCAGTGCCTGCGGCATCGACGCGGCCGTGGCGCTCGGTGGGCCCGGCACGGCGAGGGGTGCGCCAGGTGGCGCGGGTCGCGCAGGCGGAGCTGGTGGACCGGGTGGCGCTGCCGCTGGTGCCGGCGGCCGTGGCGGTCGCGGTCAGGTCGATCCGGAAACGCAGTTGGCGCGATCGAGCTTGCCTGAGCTGAAGAAGACCAAGGTCGCCATCATGCTCGCCACCGCGGAACTGGATCCGGGAATCGACGGCAGCATGAGCGCGTTCAACCAGACGTTGCACGACGAGCTGTGCAAAGAGGGCTCCGCGCATTGCCCGGCGATGCTGTTCGCGAAGGGTGAGAGCCACATGTCGGAGGTCTTTTCGATCGACACGAAAGACACGATCGTGTCGGGCCCCATACTCGCCTGGATCAAGAAGGTGAAATAGTCGGATGAAGATCGACATCTTCTGCCACATCCTGCCGCCTGCGTACTATCAGCGGATGAGCACGATCGCCGGCCGCGGGGCCTACATGCAGAAGCGCATTCGCGAGATCCCTGTGATGCTGGATCTCGCACTGCGCTTTCGCATGATGGACCAGTTCGGCGACTACGTGCAGGTGTTGAGCCTCGCCGCTCCGCCCATCGAGGCGCTGGCGGGCCCGGCCGACGCCCCTGCGCTGGCGCGCATGGCCAACGATGGGATGGCTGAGATCGTGGCGAAGCATCCGGATCGGTTTCCGAGCTTCATCGCGTCGCTGCCGATGAACAATCCGGACGCCGCCGTGCAGGAAATCGATCGGGCTCTGAACGATCTCGGCGCGACCGGCATCCAGATTTTTAGCAACGTCGGCGGCCGTCCGCTCGACGATCCGGCCTTCCTGCCCGTGTTTCAGCGGATGGCGGAAGCGGACCTGCCGATCTGGATCCATCCAAGCCGCACGAGCGCGTTTGCCGACTACCCGACGGAAGATCGGTCGAAGCTCGAGCTGTGGTGGGTTTTTGGCTGGCCATATGAAACCAGCGTGGCGATGGCACGGATTGTCTTCGCCGGCTATCTGGACCAGTTTCCAGACCTCAAGATCATCACGCACCATATGGGGGGCATGATCCCGTACTTCGCGGGCCGCATCGGGCCGGGCCTCGATCAGCTCGGCGCGCGTACTGACGATGAAGACCTCACCGTGTTTGCGCGCCGGCTGAAAAAGCGGCCGTTCGACTACTTCAAGATGTTCTATGCCGACACGGCGCTCTTCGGCGCCCGGCACGCGGTGGAGTGCGGCCTGGCCTTCTTTGGATCCGATCACGTGCTGTTCGCCAGCGACATGCCATTCGATCCGGAGAAGGGGACCGCCAATATCCGCGAGACGATCCGCGATCTGGACGCCCTGTCGATTTCGGACGCGGACCGCCGGAAGATTTACGAAGGGAACGCGCGCCGGCTCCTGCGGCTGAGGGCTCTCACAGGAGACGCGGCATGACGTGTGTGCGGCGCGAGTGATCCGGCTAGGAGCCCGTCCGAGTAACGCCGAAACGGGCTCCTAGTAGGCGCGCTGCGCGCGCGTCCGTTCCAAGTCATTGGCTCTTTCGCCGGCGAAGCCGACCTACTAAATTAGCTACTTCCGTCTGTTCTGAAGCTGGTGGTAGCCGAGCTGTCTCCGTGCGTCGGCGAGCGTGCGCCCGTCGTTGACCGCCGCGCGAATCTGCTGTTCGATGGCATCGATCTCTTCGGCCGCCGCAAGGACCGCGTCCTCGTGCGCCCGCGGGATCGCCAGCACGCCGTCGGCGTCGCCGCGCAGGAGATCGCCCGGGTCGACGCGCGCGTCGCCGATGTTCACGGGCCCGTTGATCGCGTCCGCCTGCACTCGATCTTTCCCGGTCCGCATGGAGTAGCTCCGGCTGAAGATCGGGTACGCCAGCTCGCGCGACACGTGGGTGTCGCGACAGGCGCCGTCGATCACCGTGCCCGCGAGACCGCGCCGGCAGGCGACCCACGTCAGGATGTCGCCCCAGACCGTCGCGTTCTCCCGGCCGCCGTTATCGAGCACGACCACGCTCCCCACCGGAACATCGTCGATGTAGTCGCCCACCGTGCCCGGCGGTGTGCCGGCTGGTCCGTACAGAACCGTGAACGCGCGGCCCGTCAGCCGGAAACGGTGGTCCAGCGGCTTGATATCGAGACACTGGCCCGCAATGCCCAGACGATCCAGCGCGTCGCTGAGGGAGGTCGTATCGAGCTTCGATGCCCGCTGGAGGTTCCTGTCTTCAGGGGGAGTGTGGTCAGCCATGACGCGACGTATAGTATGTCATCTCGGCGGCCAAAGACGGGCCCGCGGATCTGCTCGCGTTCCTGGCGCTCCTTCGTGATCGCGCCCAGCCGGACCCGGCGGGCTAGCGTCTCCGCTCTGGAGGACCTGGCGGCACCCACGTCCCGGCACTTCCAGGCGTGGTCAGCTATGGCCGCACGCTGGAGGAGGCGCGCGAGATGGCCCAGGACGCG
>JAHFUI010000071.1:0-9456 GCA_023265175.1 Acidobacteriota bacterium | reverse complement strand
TCTGGCATAACGGCGGCACAGGCGGGTATCGGACGTTCATCGGCTACGACCCCAAAGCCCGGACCGGTGTGGTCGTGCTCTCGAACGCGGGAACCGTCGCCGGGCCGGACGACATTGGCCGTCACCTCCTCGACCCGCAGACGCCGTTGCTCGCGCAGAATTCGCCGTTAGTGACGCCACCCAAGACGCACACCGAGATTACTGTCGATCCGAAACTCTTCGACGGGTACGTCGGCCGGTATCAGTTCGCCCCGGCAGTCTTTCTGACCGTCAGTCGCGACGGCGGCCACCTGTTCGCGCAACTGACGGGTCAACCGGCGTTCGAGGTGTTTCCGGAAAGCGAGAAAGACTATTTCCTGAAGGTGGTCGACGCACAAATCACGTTTGAAGTTGGGAATGACGGCCGTGCAAGTGCCGCCGTCCTGCACCAGAACGGCCGCGATCAACGAGCTGCCAGAATAGACTGAGACGGTCGTCTCGGAAATGGTCCAACGGTCAGCAGTGTCCTTCCTGTGCAGCATCGCACCGATTATCGCTGCGGCTCAGGGCTGCGCGGCCAGCACGCGGTCGATCATTTCGCCGGACAGGCCCAGGTAGCTCGCCGGATCGACGAGCTTCGCCAGTTCGGCGCGCCCCATGTGCGGCGCAATGGTCTGGTCCTCGGCGAGCAGGTCGAGGAACGACCGGCCGCTGGCGATCACCTGACGGCAGACGTCGTACACCACGTCGTGCGCGCGCTGACGGCCGAGTGCGGGGCCGAGGCCCATCATCACCGCTTCGGAGGCGATCAGACCGCGCGTCAGGTCGAGGTTCTTCCGCATCCGCTCGGGATCGACCTGCAGCCCACCGACCAGGAATCTCGTCTGCGCAAGCGCGCCGGCGGAAAGCAAGAATATCTCCGGCACCGCAATCCATTCGATCTCCCACGGCCCGGTCGAACGCTCATGATCTTCCACCATCGCGTCGAGCAGCGCGGCGACGTGCTGCCGCACCATCGCGCTGCAGGCATGGATGTAGCTCGACGAGATGGGATTGCGTTTCTGCGGCATGGTGCTGGACGACCCGCGGCCTTCGGCGAACGGCTCGTAGACCTCCTCGACCTCGGTCTGCATCAGCAGCTTCACGTCCATCGAGATCTTGCCCAGCGTGCCGGTGACAAGGCCGAGAAAGCACCCGACCTCGGCGATCCGGTCGCGCATCGTATGCCACGCGATCTCCGGCTGGCCGAGCCCAAGCTCCTGGCACAGCGCCGCTTGCACCCTCAGCCCGTCCGCGCCAAGCGACGAGAGCGTGCCGGCCGCACCGCCGAGCTCGCCCACCAGCACGCGCGGGCGGAGCTCGCGCAGCCGCGCCAGGTGGCGCTGGAAACCCGCGAGCCACACGGCCACCTTGTACCCACACGTGATCGGAACGGCGTGCTGCAGATTGCTGCGCCCGGCCATCGGCGTGTCGCGGTAGCGTTGTGCGAGGCCGGCCAGCGAGATGGAGATCGCGAGCAGATCCTGCTCGACCAACGCGAGCGCGTCGCGGATCTGCATCACCGTGGCCGTGTCGGTAACGTCCTGCGTCGTCGCGCCCCAATGGCACCATTCGCCCAGTCCGCCGCGACAGAGTCCGACGAGCTGCTGCACGACCGGCAGCACGGGATAGCCGATGCGCTCGGTCTGCGCTTTCAGCAGTGCGTAGTCGAACTGGTCCGCCTGGCAGCGGCGGCCGATCTCGTCGGCGGCCTCCTGCGGGATGATCCCGAGGCGGGCCTGCACGCGGGCCAGCGCGGCCTCGACGTCCAGGTAGTACTGCACGCGCGCCTCGTCTGCGAAGATGCGGCGCATCGCCTCGGTGCTGAACATGTCACGGAAGATCAGGGAATCGGTCGCGGTTGCAGGCATGATGGGGGATCCTTAATAGATCGGGCCGCGTGTCGCGGGCTCTGTAGACCTCGCCCATGCCGCCGGCACCGAGCGCCGAGAGGATTTCATAGGGGCCGAGGCGCGTGCCGGCTGCGAGGCTCACTTACAGAGGGTCGTGCAGGCGCAGTCCCGGGATCTTCACGAACCGGACGTCGTGCGTCCACAACTCGGTCGCGCCACCTTCGAACGCGGCGAGCGCGATCTGCAAGTCGAACACGCGTGCGCCGATGACGTCGAGGTCGGTCGCGAGCTGCAAGAGACGATCGCCGAAGCCAGGCCCCGGGAGCCAGATCTGCGCGCCGGCCTGCACCAGGGCCCTCACGAACGCCGCAGCCTGATTCGCCGTGGACGGACGGCCCGCAGAGGCGGGATGCGTGGCAATCGCCCAGAACTCCGTGACGGTGGCGGCGGCGATGCCCCATCCCTCGTCCCCCGCGGCAGCGCGGTCGATGGCCTTCCGGGCCCGCGCATGCTCAGACGTGCGCGAGCGGTGCGCGTAGACGAGCAGATTCGTATCGATCGCAATCACCGGCTGCGGAGCCAGTCGTGCATCGCCGCACGGTCCTGCAGATCGACGCCCGGGGGCAAGCCGCCATCGACGGTGACCCACCGGATCGCGGACCGGCCAAGGCGCTTCCGGCCGGCCGGCGGGCGGTGGAGCTGGGCGCGCAACCCGCGCTCGACGATCGCCCGCAAGGTGCTCCGATCCTCCGCAGCCCGGCGCTTGGCTGCGATGAAAAGGTCATCCGGCAAGTCAATCGTCGTTTTCATATGCGTTTATACTTTACCATATTTATGGGCCAGCCCTTGGTGCGACGGATTCCTGCGCCGGTCTGACCGGTCGCCCTCCGCGGCGATTGAGCTGGCTTGAGCGTCCAAGTGATGACCACAGACCGTCTCGGGCCATGCGCGACATCGGGAGTACATCAGGATCGCCGCGGCCCGCCCGCCTGTGCACGCGTTTTATCCGCTTACGCCGATCGCGCGAGTTCGAGGCGTCGCCGCACGAGGTGCCTCGGCCGCGCAGAGCCGGCGGGATTCCTCGCGCTCTCGGGCGAGTTTCGGGCCGCCGCTCGGCACAGGAGTTGTCTACTCACTCGATTCCACCGTGCGCAGCGCACGTTCCAGCAAGTCCGCAACGCCCAATGACCGCTTCTCGCGAGACTCAAACTGATGACCCACTACGCGGGCCGAGACGGGTCCCGGCGGCGGATGCTACTCTGTATCCGTGGGCGATCAGCAGGAACGCACCGACGGAGCCGTCAAGGAACGGATTGCGCCAAAGACGAAGAAGCAGGAGCCGACGCTCTTCAAGGTCGTGCTGCTCAACGACGACTACACGACCATGGACTTCGTCATCCGCGTGCTCGAAGCCGTGTTCCAGAAATCTCCGGCCGAGGCGTTTCGGGTCATGATGCACGTGCACCTCAACGGCCGCGGGATCGCGGGTGTGTATCCTTGGGAAATCGCCGAGACGAAAGTCGGCACGGTGACCACGATGGCGCGCGAGGCGGGGTATCCACTAAAAGCCGTGCTCGAAGAAGGGTAATGACAGAGGCACCATGTTCTCCACATCGCTCGAAATCGTCCTGACCATCGCGTACCGCGAGGCGGTGTCCCGCCGGCACGCGTACGTGACCCTCGAGCATCTGTTGTACGCGCTGGCGCACGACCCGGACGGCGAGCGCATTCTGGGCGCCTGCGGCGCCGATCTCCCGCGGCTGCGACGCGACCTGGACGCCTACCTGGACGAGTCGATCGAGCGGCTCGCACGCGGACAGGAACGCCAGCCCGAACAGACGGCGGCCTTCGCCCGCGCGCTGCAGACCGCCGTGCTGCACGTGCAAAGCGCGCAGCGGCAGGAAGTGCAGGCCGGTGACATCTGCGCCGCCATCCTCCAGCAGCCGAAGACGCAGGCCGCTCGCCTGCTCGCGGCGCAGGGCATCACGCGGCTCGACGTGCTCGAATACATCTCGCACGGCATTACCAAGGTTCCGGTCGCCGGCACACCAGGCGACAGCGACGCCTCCGATCGTGCCGCGCACGCCGGAACGGGAGACGAAGGGCCGACCACCTCGCGCGACCCGCTCTCCGCCTATTGCCTGAATCTGACCGATCGCGCACGCCAGGGTCTGCTGGATCCGCTCATTGGCCGCGCTGATGAATTGCAGCGGACCATTGAAGTCCTGTGCCGCCGCCGCAAGAACAATCCGGTCTTCGTCGGTGAGGCGGGCGTAGGGAAAACCGCGATGGCCGAAGGCCTCGCCACACGGCTGCTGGGAGACGATGTTCGGGGCGCCCTGAAGGACGCGGAAGTCTTCGCGCTGGACACCGGCGCGCTGCTGGCCGGCACCCGCTTCCGCGGCGACTTCGAGGAGCGCTTCAAGGCGGTCATCAAGGCCCTCTCGTCGCGCCCGAAGGCCATCCTCTTCATCGACGAGATCCATTCGACCGTCGGCGCGGGCGCGGTGTCCGGCGGCACGATGGATCTCGCGACGCTCATCAAGCCGATTCTCACCTCCGGCGATCTCCGCGTCATCGGGTCGACGACGTACGAGGAGTTCAAGCACATCGAGAAGGATCGCGCGCTCGCGCGCCGGCTGCAGAAGATCGCGATCGCCGAGCCATCAATCGAGGAGACGGTCCGGATTCTCGCGGGCCTGCGCAGCCGCTACGAGGCGCATCACGGCGTGACCTATACCGACGCCGCCCTCGAGGCGGCGGCGAAGCTCGCCGCCCGCCATCTTCGCGATTACCGGCTGCCCGACAGCGCCATCGATCTCATCGACGAGGCCGGGGCGGTGATGCGGCTCTCCGCGGATCGCGACAGCGTCGTCGTCGATGCGCCGGATGTCGAACGGGTGGTGGCCCGGATCGCGCGCATCCCGGCCCGTCAGGCTTCGTCATCTGATCGCGAGCGGCTGCGGACGCTCGAAGAGGCGCTCGAGCGGGTCGTCTTCGGCCAGCGCGAAGCGGTGCACCTGGTCGCGCAGTCGATCAAGCGGTCCCGGGCCGGTCTGGGTCAACCCGATCGGCCGGCCGGCTGCTTTCTGTTCACGGGACCGACCGGCGTCGGCAAAACGGAACTGGCCAGACAGCTGGCGATCCTGCTCGGCAACGAATTCACGCGCTTCGACATGAGCGAGTACATGGAGAAGCATGCCGTCGCGCGGCTGATCGGCGCGCCGCCGGGGTACGTCGGCTTCGAGCAAGGCGGGCTTCTGGTGGACGCGGTGCGCACGCATCCCTATAGCGTCGTGCTGCTCGACGAGATCGAGAAGGCGCACCCGGACATCTACAACATCCTGCTGCAGGTCATGGATCACGCCACGCTTACGGACAACACGGGGCGCAAGGCGGACTTCAGAAACGTGGTGTTGATCCTCACGTCCAATGCCGGATCGCGTGAGATGAGCGCGAAGGACATCGGATTTGCGGACCGCGGGGGTCAGGACGCGCTGCGGCGGACGTCGGCGAGCAAATCAAAGGCGGCCATCGAGCGCGTGTTCAGCCCGGAATTCCGGAACCGTCTCGATGCCATCGTCACCTTCCGGTCGCTGACGCCGGCGGCGATGGAAAGCATCGTGGAGAAGTTCGTGCTGCTGCTGGAGGGCCAGCTCGCCGAACGGCACGTGGCCATCAGTCTCACGTCGGAAGCGCGGGCCTGGCTGGCGGCGAAAGGCTACGACCCTGTTTTCGGCGCGCGACCGCTCGGACGCGTGGTGCAGACCGAGGTGCGCGATCCGCTCACTGACGAGATCCTATTCGGGCAGCTCGAGCACGGCGGCACGGTGACGATTGGCGCGGCCGACGATCATCTGACGTTCACCTACGAGGCGCGGCAGGGGCGACCCGGGCAGACTTGAACCAACTACCGCCTAGGAGCCCGTCCGAGTAATGCCGAAACGGGCTCCTAGTAGGCGCGCTACGCGCGCGTCGGTTCCAAATCATTGGCTTTTTCGCCGGCGAAGCCGGCCTACTAGGAGCGTGTTCCGGTTACTCAGACACGCTCCTAGACTCCGCGCGCGACTAAAAAAGCGTGCTCCCTCACGGAACAATTCGACTACCACGGTCCACAGACTCTTCAGCGCCGATCATCAACTCAGGCGCTCTGTTGTTTTCCTGGCAGATGTACTCAAACAGTTCCGTGCCTGCGGTCCATTGCATGTAAAAACCGCCTGTCCATGGCGCTGTATATGCGCCCGGATCATCGACGGTCATCTCATACTTCAAGGTATCCATGTCCGTACGCGTGAATTTCTCGATCAGGTGAAGTTGCTCGGTATGCGGCGAACCCTCGCGATCCAGCCAGAACGTTTCATTGAAGCCGACCGTGTCGACGACCAGCGTCTCGCCTTCCCAATGCCCGATCGAGTGGCCGTAGTAACTGGGACTCAGCCTGGTGGGGTGCGGCCGGCCATCCATGTAGATGGTCCGCCAGGTGTGGGGACCGCCAACGTCGAAGAGGTACATGCGCTTCAGTTCAGGGACATCCATGAACTCGACCCCATAAGGCGTCATGAGCTCGCGCGGACCGAAAGAAGGCTTGCAGCGCGTGTGTGGTTCAAAGGGATTGTCGAGACGGTACTCGAACAACGCCCTTGCCCAAGGCTGGAACGGCACCTGACTGTATTTCAGGTTCGGATACCTCGGAGCGTTGGGAGCTCCTCCTGGACCGCGGCCTATTCCGCTGTCGGGAACGGAAATGCGGGCGTCAATGGGAAACCACATGCCGGTTTCTCTTGCAGGCGGACCCAGGTTCACGCGGCCATCCGGAAAGTGCGGCGTCGGTCTTGCGGGCGCCCGCTGTCCCCGTCGTCCTTGCGCCAACAACGACCCGCCCACGATCGGCGATAAAGCCAGAACACAACTTGCCACGAAAATCCAACCAGTTCCAATACCGAGTTTCATCGCGTGTCTCCTGAGGATTCACGGTCTGTTGTCCTGGCAATAATATGGCGGCAAATCCGAACCGGAAACCCATTGCAGCGTCCAACCGCTGGACCACGTCCTCGTATACGCGCCCGGATCATCTATGGCCACCTCATACTTCAGAGTATTCCAGTCGGGGCGGGAGAACCGCTCGATCAAGTGAAGGCGCTCGGTATGGGGAAGACCGCCATTTGAGAACCAGAACCCTTCATTGAAACCCCTTGTATCGACAACCAGTGTATCGCCTTCCCATTTGCCCGCCGCACGTCCGTAGTAGAGAGGGTTGTCGGAATCTCCCCTGAGCTGCCCCAATTGGGTGCGCCCATCCATATAGATGATGCGGAAGTTCTGATTGCCGCCGCCGATGAGGACAAAGATGCGCTGGCGTTCGTAGTCCTCGACAAACTGAACTCCGTATTGAAGCTGAAACTGGCGCGGTCCTCCTGGCGGCTTGCAATACAAGAACAGTGGGTCATCTTTCAGAGAATTCCGCTGCCGGTTTTCAAACAGATCCCGTGCCCAGCGCTGGAAAGGCGCCACCCTGGCGGCGTCTGCGATATTGCGCAACAGGCCATGAGCGCCGGCCTGAACATTGGATCCGGTCTCGACCAGCATCGCTGCGCTCGGCCTTGCCCAGTATCCGGTCTCGGTGGGAAGCGGACCTAGTTTCGGATAGCCATCGGGTCCCCGCGGAGCCGGCCGCGGCGCCGCGCTGCTTCGCGGCACCTGCGCCTGCGACGCGTCCAGCACTCTCTTTCCGCTGCTGGCCAGGACAACCGAGTTGCCCCACGCCTGATCACTTCCGTTCCTGGCGGCAAAGCCTTGCACAGCGACGCCATCCCCGACCTTCAGGGTATCCCGACCCCAACCCGCCTTCTCCAGATCGACAGGACTCTCCAATTCGATGGCCCAGTTCGTCCGGCGCGCGCCGTCCGGCACGTCGATGAACACGTGCACGTGAGGATTCTTCCAATCGATCGCCGTGACAAATCCCCGCAGCGTCACCCGTCGATTGCTGTCGAATTTCGCCAGAATCTCGTGGTGCGCCGCCGCCTGAACCTCCGCCAGGAATATTCCAAGGCTGAAAACCAATAAACGCAAGGCGCAGGCCTTCATTGCCATCCCTCCCGTGTCTAGCCGTCTTGAGTCCCAAAACTTGCACCAAACGGGTCAAGTTTTCAGTCAAGACGGCTAGCCCCCGCGCGGAGCGGGGCTGTGATAAAGGTGGAACTAGTCTTATAGGAATCAGTGGATCGCGTCAATCGAGAAGTGGTCGAAAAGTAGTCGCGGCGTCTGAATTCGGCAATCACGTGGTACACGGTTAGGATTTCCTTGTAGACTATGCTGCGCAGCGAACACCCCTTGATCTGTCCGGGGAGGTAGAAGTGCGAGATCGAATGGCCGTGGCGTTCGGGACGGTGATGGCCGCACTGCTGGCGGCCGAACCCTCCATGGCCCAGAATGCCCGCGGGGCGCGGGGGGGACAGGCCGTCCAACCGGCTGCCCCAGCGCCGCGTTGGCCGGATGGCCGGATCAATTTCGGCCCAACGCCGGGCCAGAAAGGCGTTTGGCAGGGAGACGGGCGGCTGGCAGTCAACCCAAACAGCTACGAGCCGCGCACGACCCAGAACGCACCGATCCACATCGATGACGTGCCGCTCCAGCCCTGGGCAAGAGCGCTGGTGAACGGGCGCCACGCCGAAATCCTGAAATACGAGCCGCACGCCCGCTGTAAACCCTCCGGCGGGCCGCGACAGTTCATAACACCCTACGGCGTCGAGATTGTGGACATGCCCGACCTCAAACGTGTTTTCATCATGGACATCGGCGGGCCCCATTCCTTCCGGATTGTCTATATGGATGGCCGAGACCACCCTGGCGATCTCGTCCCCAGCTACTACGGACACTCGATCGGCCGCTGGGAAGGCGACGCGTTGGTCATCGATACCGTGGGTTTCAACGAAAAGTTCTGGATGAACCGGGACGGACTTCCGCATACCAGCCGGCTTCATCTGATCGAACGTATCACGCGCCCGGATTTCCGGACCTTGAAATATGAAGTAACGATTGATGATCCCGGCGCCTATACCGCAACATGGACGAGCGGATTCAACCTGCGATGGACCGAAGGACTTGAACTGTTCGAATACATCTGCCAGGACAACAATCTCTTCCCGGAAACAGTCTTCCCGCATGGGCACAGCGGCCCCACGCCACGGATCTTCCCCTAAGATTGAGCGTGAGCAGCGCGCAAGTCGGCCTCGCTATCTCGAATGGATGCATCAAGCGCGATAACGGTTACTGCAACTTCGGCTCTGACAAAGTAGTACGCATGAGGAGGAGCGACATGATCCGGACGATCAAGCACCTGCTGGGAAGCCTGTTCGCTTGTCTACTGGCGTGTGCGCCAGCCTTCGCGCAGGCCGGGTCGACGGCCTCGATCGCGGGCACGATCCGCGATGCGAGCGGCGGCGTCCTGCCGGGCGTCACCGTAACGGCCACACAAGCCGACACCGGTTTCACGCGGACGGCCGTCTCGGATGCCACCGGCGGTTACACCATTCCGAGCCTGCCGGTGGGCCCCTACCGGCTGGAGTTTGTGCTGCAGGGCTTC
>JAHFUI010000226.1 GCA_023265175.1 Acidobacteriota bacterium | reverse complement strand
GACGGTGCCTCGCGAGAGCATGTAGTAGACCGCGCGCCCGATCTTGTGCGCGAGGATCGAGAGCGCCTTCCCTTTGCCGTGCTTCTTTTCGAGACGGGCGAGGAGCTGCTGGCCCTCGCGGCTGTGGCGGAGCAAGCTCACCGCCGCCTCGGAGAATGCCCACTTCAAATGCACGTTGCCCATCTTGGCGCCGCTCGTGCCGAGTTTCTTACCGGCCGATTCTTTCCGGCACTTGATCACGCGCGCGTCAGAGGCGAATGCCTGGACGCGATCGAACCGATCGATGTCGTGGATCTCATAGAGGATCGTCAGCGCCAGCACTTTGCCGATCCCGGGCACCGACTTCAGCCGATGGAAGGCGTCGCCATCCTGGCGCTTGGCCGCGCGCACGATCGTGAGCTCCAAGTCCGTGACCAGCGCATCGTCGTGCAGACGCCGGCGCAGCAGGTCTCGCGTCGAGCGCATCGCCGCCGGATAGACATATGCTTGGGGCAGCATCCCGCCTCGCAGCAAGACGGCGATCTTGTGCGAGTCGATCTTGTCGTTCTTGGCGTTGCCACCGTGAATGGCTTTCATCGCCAAGGCATGGCCGAGCACGAACGTGATGCCCTCGGCCGCGCACAGGTCAGCGAGCCAATACCAGGTGAACATGCATTCGACCGCCACGACGAGATCTGCGCGGTACGGCCCGACCACCTCGAGGAACGCCGCCGGCGTCGAGGGCACGTTCCGGTGCACGAGCACCTGGCCGGTCGGGTCAAGGCGGCACACCTCCATCGTCTTCACGTGCAAATCGATCCCGCAGGAGTACTGGTGAGTACTGGTGCTGTCGGTTGTAGAATCGCATCGGTCCTCCTCCTGCGCGACATGCGCATGTACCCTGCGTCAGCCTAAACTGTCCCGAGACGGTACAGTTTCTTAGGAGGAGGGCCTGAAGGAAAATGCATTGGACATTATGCCGATAAGGACTCGATCGTATCGTTCCAGTCCGGATGAAGCCGGTGCGGACGGAGTTGAACGTCGCGCAGCGCCTCCGCTTCGACTGTGAGGCCCTTCTGATAGGTCCTGGTGTCAAGCACGGCCTTCACGCGGAGTCCGGTGCGCGTCTTGGTCGCGCCGATGAGATTGACGACGGTTTCGTAGTTCACCAACGGGCGGCCTCGCCAGTTGAGGCTGATCAATGAGAAGAGCCGATGCTCGATCTTGTTCCACTTACTCGTCCCTGGTGGATAGTGACAAATCGTGATCGGCATCCCGATCTCGTTGGCGAGGACTTGCAGGCCGAGTTTCCACGCGCACAGCCTGGGGCCATTACTTCCGCCGCTGTCGGCACAGATCAAGGGTTGGTGCGCGTCGCGATAGAGCCGCCGGCCGTCCAGCCGCCACCACCGCCGAATACTTTCAATCGCGAACTCGGCCGTGTCGTGACTGATCCCCACGTTGACGACGGCTCGGTTCCGCGCGATGTCGTACGCGCCGTAGGGCACCGCTTTACCGCGGCCCAGATGCGGAAAATCGTGCACGTGCACCTCGACCGGCTCGCCGCGGGGCTGCCATGTCCGACCGGCATGGCGAAATTCGCCTACCAATTCCTTCTTCTTGGTGTCCACCGAGATCACCGGGTCTCCAGTCTTGATGTACGCCTTGACCAACCGGTTGATGTACCGGAACTGCTTGTCACGCGCCGCATGTTGCGGCCCCTCTTTCGTCTTCACGTTCGCTTGCAACGAATAGCCCAGGTCGTTGAGATAACGTCCCACGGTGCTCGGATCAATCCGGTAGCCAAGCCGCGCCAACTGCTCGGCGATCGTCCGCGTCGACTTGCTCGTCCACCGCAGGAGACTCATCGGATCCCCCGCGGTCGTCTCTTCCACGATCCGGGCGATCAACTTTGTCACCTCGGGGGCAGACTCTTCGATTCGCTTCCGACCCGCGCCTGCGCGACGAATGCGGCCTATCGCGGCCGGCTGCAGCGCGCCACGTCCACACACCTCCTTGATGGCTTTCGTAATGGTCATTCGGGACATCCCGGTGACCTGCGACAGTCGACTGACACCTCCGCGGCCAAGATCCAGGGCCGTGTCGGCCACAAACCAGCGCGGTTGCGCTTCATTCAGCGTCCACAGCACCTTCACCCAGCGACGTTCCTCCGCGGTCAGACGCGCGCCAGTTGTTTGCGTCGGCGAGACCATCGCACGCGAGCGTACGCTTCATGCGAAATCTGTACAAGGTATTTCGCTACTCCCCCTCAGGCTGCGTGAGTTCGTGGCTTCTGGCTCAAGAGACGCGCAACGTCGCGACGACTGCCGCCAAGGCGAAACAACGAGCGCAACAGCAAATCCGTACTGACGGTCTGATCCGCGGATTCCATTTTGGCCACGCGCGATTGGCTGGATCCTCTTGCGGAAGGGCTGGCTAACAACGCGCGCTGGAGCCGATAGCGCGACTGGTGCGCGAGTTCGCGCTGCGGCTCAGCGCGGTCGTTGGGCCGAGGACTGCACATGAGATCAACAGGCGAAGCGTTGCCACGGCTTCGCGCACTGTGCTTGGCGTTCCCGGAGACCAGCGAGACCTCTTCGTGGGGTCATCCGACTACACCTTGATCACGTCGACGAGCTCCTTGACGGCCGCCGCCGACTTCTTGAACGCGGCGTCCTCTTCCGGCGTGAGCGTAATCTCGATGATTTTTTCCAGCCCGCGCGCCCCCAGCTTGCACGGCACGCCGACGAACAGATCGCGCACCCCGTATTCGCCTTGCAGGAACACCGAACACGGCAGGATCTTCTTCTTGTCGAGCAGAATGGCCTCGACCATCTCGACGGCGGACGCGCCTGGCGCGTACCACGCGCTCGTGCCGACCAGATTCGTAATCTCCGCTCCGCCGCCGGCGGTCCTCGCCACGATCCGATCGATGGTCGCCTTGTCCAATAGATCCGTAATCGGGATGCCCGCGACGGTCGAGTACCGCGGCAGCGGGACCATCGTGTCGCCATGTCCGCCCAGCACGAACGCGTGGACGTTTTCAACCGACACCATCAGCTCTTTTGCAATGAACGCCCGCATGCGCGCGGAATCGAGGACCCCGGCCATGCCGATGATGCGCTCGCGCGGGAACTTGCTCAACTTGTAGATGGCCTGGGCCATCGCGTCGAGCGGGTTGGCGACCGGGATGATGATGCAGTTGGGCGAGTACTTGACGACCTGTTCCGTCACCTGCTGCATGATCTTGTAATTCACGTTCAGCAGATCGTCGCGGCTCATGCCGGGCTTCCTCGGCATCCCCGACGTGATGACGACGATGTCGGAGTTGGCGCTCTCCGCGTAATCGGCGGTGCCCATGACGCGGGCGTCCGAGCCCCACACCGGACACGCCTCGAGCATGTCGAGCGCGATGCCGGCCGCTTTCTTCTCGGCGATATCGATGACGACGACGTCGGCAAGCTGTTTGTCCGCGATCCCACGCGCCACCGTGGCCCCGACGTTCCCCGCTCCACCAACGACTGTGACTTTTCGATTCATGAATTCGTCTCTCCTCAATTCGATTACTAACGCTGATTCACCACAATGGACACCAAGGACACAAAGGAAAAAACGGTATGACCTTGGTGTCCTTCGTGTCCTTTGTGGTACCTGAGCAGTAACGTAAAAAGATCACGCCTCGAATCACGACTCCGTTTAGGTCAGCTCCCCCGAATGCGTCCGGCGATTCACACAGGTTCTGTGGAAAAGTCTGTGGAAAATGGCACGTTGTGACGGCATTGCGACGGGGCATCTGGAATGTTTTAGCGGTTTGCACCACAGCAGGGCAGACGAGACGTGCCGCATGCGTGAGATTCAGAACGCAAGGATTATACTCATCCCCGATGAAAATCGTCGTCGCCGACAACCTTCCCCCGTCTGCCATCGATCTGCTGCGAGCCGAAAGTGGATGGACGATCGATGTTTGTGCCGGACGTTCACCCGCCGACCTTGCTGCCGCCGTCGCCGACGCCGACGCGATCCTTGTTCGCAGCGCGACGAACGTGACCGCCGCATTGCTCGCCGCCGCGCCGCAACTGCGCGTCGTCGCCCGCGCCGGCACCGGAGTGGACAACGTCGACGTCGCCGCGGCCAGCGCGCGCGGGATCCTCGTGGTCAACGCGCCAGGCGCCAACAGCATCAGCGTTGCCGAACACGCCTGCGCGCTGATGTTGGCGCTGGCCCGGTCGGTGCCGGCCGCCGATCGCGCCATGAAGGACGAGCGCTGGGACAAACGCCGGTTTGTCGGCAGCGAGCTCCGTGGAAAGACGCTCGGGGTCGTCGGCCTGGGACGTATCGGTCAGGAAGTGGCGCATCGGGCGCGGGCATTCGGCATGCACATCGTGGCGCACGACCCGTTTATCGCGACGGAGATCGCCGACGGCTTCGGGGCGCGGCTGGTGTCGCTGGACGAGTTGTGCGGCGTGGCCGATTACGTGACACTCCACGTGCCGTCAACCGCCGAGACGAGAGGTTTCTTCAACGACGAACGGTTTGCCCGCTGCAAACCGGGCATTCGCATCATTAATACTGCGCGCGGCGAGCTCGTCGACGGGCAGGCGCTGCGCCGCGCCATCGACGCCGGGATCGTCGCGGGCGCCGGGCTGGACGTGTTCGAAAAGGAACCACCGACCGATTGGTCACTTGCCAAACTTCCCCAGGTCATCAGCACGCCGCACATCGCCGCATCCACCGCAGAAGCGCAAGAGCTGGTGGGCCTGGAAACCGCGGCCGCGGTCCGCGATTTTCTGCGAGACGGGACCGTGCGAAATGCGGTCAACTTTCCGTCGATGCCCGCCAACGAAATGCAGGCGCTGCAGCCGTGGATTCGACTCGCCGAGAACCTCGGCGCAATCGCCGCCCAACTCTCCCCGGCCCGGGTCGAATCGATCGGAGTCCGCTACTACGGCGTGCTCGCCGAAAGCCGCGGTGTGGATATCCTGGCCGCGAGCGCCACCGCCGGTGTGCTGCGGCCGATTCTTTCGAGCGGCGTCTCGATCGTCAACGCACGGGCCGCCGCCCGCGAGCGCGCCATCGATGTCGTCGAGTCGCGCAGCTCGCGCCGGCGGGATTTCGTCAGCCTGCTGTCGGTCAAATTGCAGACGAGCGCGGGCGAGCGATGGGTCGAGGGGACCGTGTTCGAACCGGCGAGCCTGCGGCTGGTGTCGGTTCAGGGCGTCAGCGTCGAGGCGCCGCTGGGCGGCACGATGCTCATGCTGTCCAATGACGACCAGCCAGGCGTCATCGGCGAGGTTGGCACGATCCTCGGCCGTCACGGCGTCAACATCGCCAGCTTCGCACTGGGGCGCGGCGAGAGCGGCGCCATCGGCGTGGTGAACGTGGATGAGCCAAACGCGACGCAGGTGCTGGATGCCGCGGTCGTAGAAATTCGCAGGGTTCCGGCTATCCGGGAGGCGTGCGTGATTCGATTATCGTAGTCGTCAGCCGTCAGTCGCCAGTCAGACAAGCGGTTGGCCATCAATCGTGACTGTCGACTGACGACCGTCGACTGTCGACCGACGACTAACGACTGACGACTGTCGACTGAAGACTGACGACTGAAGACTGTCGACTGTCAGACGCAGATCCTGAGCGCCCCCGGATGCACACGCGCTCGAAGCTCGGTCCCGTCCTGGATCGGCTCGCCGTCGACGTGAAACACCATCGGCTCCGAGCACGCGATCGTCGCCTCCCGGATGCGTCTGATCGAACAGCCGGGCATTCGGGCGAGCGAACCCGTGAAAAGGCGCGGCGTCTGGCAGAACGTCGCGAAGCGTGAATTCTCCTCGACCACCACCAGATCGAGCTCGCCATCGTCGACCCGCGCTCCCGGCGCAATCCGCGCACCATTTCCGTACTGCACCGAGTTGGCCACGACCACGAGCACGGCGCGGACGGTCATCTGGACGTTGCCCGTCGAAATCGCATACCACGCCGGCACGTAACTGATGAACGCCCATGATCCGATGCGCAAGTAGCCGGCGAACCCGCGCAGGCGGCCGGGCACATTGAACTGCGCGGCGACGTACGCATCGAATCCAATTCCTGCGATGTTGACGAAAAGACGGCCGCCGAGCTCGCCCAGGTCGATGGTGGACGCCTTGGCGCGCACCGCATTTGCGATCGCGCGCTCGGGATTCGCCGCGATGCCCAGCTCGGTCGCGAGGCCGTTGCCAGAGCCGGCGGAGATGATGCCGAGCGGGACGTCGCCGAATGCCAGGACCGAAGCGACCTCATTGATCGTCCCGTCGCCGCCCCAGGCGATGACCAGGCGTGCACCGCGTGCGAGGGCCGCCGCCGTCAGCTCGCGCGCGTGACCGACGCGCTCGGTGAGCGACACGTCCGCGGTTTCGCCATGTTTTTCAACGACAGCGGCTGCCAATTCCGCGCGGGCGCGGCCGGTCGCCGGCCGCGCGCCGCCGGCAACGGGATTGATGATGACCGCGATGGACATGCGAGATGCCGGCCGAATCGCCCGCCCTACTTCAGTGCGAGTCGAAGCGTCGTGCCGTCGGCGAGATCGGTGATCTCGACCACGTCGGTGGAGATCCTCACGACGCGGTACCGGTCGGTGATGTTCCCGCCTTCTTTCGCGAAGAAC
>JAHFUI010000070.1 GCA_023265175.1 Acidobacteriota bacterium | reverse complement strand
CGTTCCGATTGCGGCGCGCCATCGGTCCCGACACCATCGAAGAGACGACCTTCGATCGGTTCAGGATCAACGCGAAGATCGATCCGAAGAAATTCGAGATTTCTAAATGAGGTTAAAACAGATACGGTCGCCATCAACAACCAGCCCCGCTTCCGCGTCGGGGTCTACGTCCAGGCTCAGAATCTGACGAACCATTACAACTACGGCCTGCCGAACGGCACGATGACGTCGCCCTTTTTCGGCCAGCCGACCCAGGTCGTCAACCCGCGCAAGATCGACATGGGGCTGCAGTTTCAGTTCTGAGAGCGCGTTGCGACATGACGTGTCGTGCAGGCCCTCAGGCCTCCAGGCCTGCCCATGCGGCGGCCTAAAGGTCCCACTTCGTTTCAACGTCACGCTCGCCTGTTCGCCAGAATCTTGACGAACGATCGCCCGCGAAGCTCTGCGAGCGTGAGGCCGCTCATCTCGATCGCCTCCTGCTCGGTCACCGCGCCGCAGTTGATCGCCCGCAGAAAGTAATTCAGCAGCCCCTGCCCCGTGGCGGCATCGTCGAAGACGCCGCCGGCGAGCGTCGCCTGCGCCGCCTTGCCGACGAAATTGCGCAGCCGTTCCGACGCCGCGTCGAGACCTTCGAGAAAGAACCCGAACACCGCGGCAAAGCGCGACGGCAACTGAGCCGGGTGCAGATCCCAGCCCTGGTAGAACCCGGACACCAGCGAATGCCGGATGTGTTGCGCGTGCAGTCGCCAGGCGCGGTGCACCGCACGGGTGTTCAGATCTCGTTGCTCCTTCGTCAGGGCCCGTTCAGGCGCGGCGCGGTGCGGTGCGACCGGCATGATGTTGGTCGCGCCGTCGGAGAGCCAGATACCGGTGCCGGCGAGCGCCACCTGCATCACATGCCTCGCGAAGTCGCAGGCGGGATGGAGCATGTCCTGATGGGCCGCCGTGATGTTGCACGCGGCCGTGTAGTCGTAGGTGCCCAAATGCGCGGCGACGATGCGTCCGCGGCCTTCCTTGACGAGCCGCGGCAGCGCGATTGTTCCGTCCGGTGCAAAAATCGACTGCGTCGTCTCGACCATCAGCTCGAAGCGCAGCGTCCCGTGCGGGATGCCGCGCCAGTATTCGAAGGCGTCGCAGGCCGAGGCGAGCGCGGTCACCTGCTCGGGCGCCGTGATCTTGGGGAGCGTCACGACGAAGTTCGGCGGCAGGGTGCCGCCGGCGGCGTCGAGAAGCGTGGTCAGAAACAGATCGAACGTCCGCAGGCTGCGCCGTTTGAGCTCGTCGCCGAGCGGCTTGATCCGGATGCCGATGCCGGGCGGCAGCGTGCCGCGAGCAAGGGCGGCGGCCACCTCACCGGCGGCCTCGCGCGCGAATCGATCCTCTTCCTCGTCCGCGCGATTTCCGAAGCCGTCCTCGAAATCGATTCGGAAATCCTCGACCGGTTCGCGCTGGAGCTTGGCGACGACCCGGGGGTAGATTCTTGCGGCCAGCTCACGATCGCAGTCGAGCGCGCCAGCCAGGACGTCAGCGTCCGGCGCGTACTCCTGCAGAGTGCGAAGGGCGATCGCGCCGAGCTTCGGCGCGGCATCGGCCTTGAAGAGATGTGCGCCGCCGTACAGCGTGTGCACCGGCTGCCGGCGCGCCAGCTCGCCGGGAAACTGCGCCGCGATCCGATGGTTGCCCGGGTCGAGGGCGTCGAGCAGCGCGCTCAGCGTTTGGTTGGGAATCGTCGTCTCAGTCATCGGCGGGAAGTATAATCCGCGCCAATCCATCTCACATGGCCGAAGCCGATCCGATATCATTCCGCCAATGACTCGACGCCAGGCCACTGACGCTTTTCTGGAAGATCCGGAGGTTCTGGAGTGGTGGGCGCTTACACCGGCGGGGCGGTTCCGCCAATCGGCTGGGCTGTGGACCACGTTCCTGGCGTTAGGGGGATCGCTTGAGCCAGAGCCCGATTCACAAAGCCCTTTCTATTTTGCGGAAGCATCGGGTCCGGGCGCTGCTGATGGGCGGTCAGGCGTGCATTCTGTACGGCGCCGCCGAGTTCAGCCGCGACATCGACCTCGCCGTGCTCGCTGACGAGCGCAATCTTTCCCGTTTGCAAATGGCCCTCGGCGAGTTGAACGCCGCGCCGGTCTTCGTGCCTCCGTTGAGCATCGACGTGCTGCTCCGAGGGCACGCCTGCCACTTCCGCTGTTCGGCGGCCGGCATTGAAGGGCTCCGGATCGACGTGATGTCCACGCTTCATGGATGCGAGTCGTTTGAGAAGTTGTGGTCCCGCCGGCGAACGCTGTCGCTTCCGGGCGTGGGGCGCGTGCATGTCCTCGCGCTGAAGGATTTGGTCCAGGCGAAGAAAACGCAGCGAGACAAGGACTGGCCGATGCTTCGCCGACTCGTCGAAGCGGACTACTATCGCCGATCGTCGAGGCCGACGCGCGAGCGTATCGCCTTCTGGCTCCGCGAGGTGCGCACGAGCGACCTCCTGATTGCGCTGTGCCGACGATACGCCGCGACGGCCCGCCGGCTGGGCGCCGATCGACCCGCGCTGCTGCCGGCGCTCCGCGGCGACCGAGCGGGAGTGGAGCGAGCGCTGCAGGCGGAACAAGAAAGAGCTCGCGGATCGGATCGGCAGTACTGGGCGCCTCTTCGAGCCGAGCTCGCACACTGGCGCCGCACGGTCAGCTCTCGCTGATAAGGAGCCCCGGACTCGCGAGTCCGCGTACGATATGCTGCGCCGACCATGGCGACGATGCCCCAAGCGGCTCCCACCACGGCGACCATGACACGCGCCGAACGCGCCAACCAGCGCAACGCCGTGCTGGCGGGCTTTCTCGGCTGGACCTTCGACGCTTTCGACTTTTTCGTTCTGACGCTCGTCATCGACGACGTGGCGCGGTCGTTCGGCCGATCGCGGCCCGACATCGCGCTGGCGCTGACGCTGGCGCTCGCGATGCGTCCGGTCGGCGCGGTCATCTTCGGCCTGCTCGCCGATCGGTACGGCCGGCGCCTGCCGCTGATGTTGAACGTGATCTTCTACGCAACGGTCTCGGTGCTGTCGGGCCTGGCGCCCAATTACGCGACGTTCATCGTTCTGCGCCTGTTGTTCGGGATCGGCATGGGCGGGGAGTGGGGCGTCGGTGCGTCGCTGGCGCTCGAGTCGGCCTCGCCCAGACTGCGCGGCTTGTTGTCCGGCATGCTGCAGGAAGGCTACGCGCTCGGCAACCTGCTCTCCGCGGTGGTCTTCCGGACCATCTATCCATATTTCAACGCGCACTATCCCGGTAACGGCTGGCGCGTGATGTTCCTGGTCGGCGGGCTGCCGGCGCTGCTGTCCCTGTTCATTCGGTCGCGGGTGAAGGAATCCGAGGCCTGGGCGGAGCACCGCACCGACTGGACGACCTATCGCCGGTCGCTCGTGCGGCATTGGCGCCGTTTCCTGTATCTCGTGCTCCTGATGACGATGATGAACTTCATTTCGCACGGGACCCAGGACATGTACCCGACGCTGCTGAAGAATTTCGGGTTCATCGCCACGCAAGTGGCGGACATCACCGTGCTGTCGATGTTCGGCGCGATCCTCGGCGGCCTGGTGTTCGGCTACTACTCGGATCGCGGCGGCCGGCGAAGGGCGATGCTGATCGCGCTCGTGTCTGCCCTCGTCGTGATTCCGTTCTGGCTCTCCGGGCACAATACCGTCTGGATCCTGGTCGGGGTCTTTCTGATGCAGTTCTTCGTGCAGGGCGCGTGGGGCGTGATCCCGGCGCACATCAACGAGCTCTCACCGGGACACCTGCGCGGCTTCTTTCCCGGATTCGCCTATCAGTTGGGCGTCTTGTGCGCCGCCAGCATTCCGTATGTCGAAGCCTCGCTTGGCGAGAAGTTCACCTACACCCAGGCGATGGGCGGTCTGGTGACGCTCGTGCTCATCGGCGGCGCGCTCGTGACCTTCTTCGGACCGGAAGCGCACGGCGTCAGCTTCCGGAAGACCGTGCATGTGTCGGAGGCTGGAGACTAGGGGCTGGAGGTTGGAACAGCCTCCGTGTTCTTCCAGCCCCCAGTCCCCAGTCCCCAGCCCCCAGCCTCTATTTGAAAAACCCCATCGCTGCGATAGCGACCCCGATCGCGGTTCCGACGAACGAGATGCGCCAGAACAGCAGCGAGCCGGTGAGGAGCGCGATCGAACAGAGCACGATCGCAACCTCGAGGCAGATTTCCGCGGCGTCGAAGAACGTCGCACGCCGCGCGATCGTCTGGGTTTCTTCGTCGAGCTTCTCGTTCGACCGCCGAATTTCCTCCGCCTCCTTTTTTTCGCGCTCGGCGGTCCGTGTCCATTCGGCGCCCACCGCCGCCCCCTGTGCGCCGATCAGCTCCGCGAGCCGCGCGTCAGCGGCATACATGTGGTAGCGGCCGTTCTTGGCCTGGTAGTACGCCCAGCCGTCGGCTGATTTCGTCTGTTCGACCGTCTCCTCAGTGTGCAGGCGATGGCCCATAAGTGTGACCGACGCCAGCAGCGCCGCCACGATCGCCATCGTCAACCCGATCGAGCGTTCGATCTTCCCGTGGGCCTTCTCACTGACTTCCGCGAGTTCCTGTGGCTCCATGTCGATGATCCTTGCTTTGCAGGATTGCAGGATTGCAGAATTGCAGAAAGGGAGGGACGAAGGCAACTTCCTGCTTTTCCTTCCTGCAATCCTGTAATTCTGCCATCCTGCAATTGTTCCCATGGATCTGCGCCAGCTCGAGATTCTCCAGACGATTGCCGAGACCGGATCGTTCACGGCATGCGGGCGCAGGCTGCACGTGTCGCAATCGGCCATCAGCCGCCAGATCCTGCTGCTCGAAGAGGAGCTGGGCGAGCCGCTGTTCCTGCGCGTCGGCCGTCAGGTGCGCATGACGCCGGCGGCCGAGAGCCTCGTGCAGCTGGGGCAGCGCGTCTTTCAGGACGTCAAGGACACTGTCGGCCGGATCACCGACCGCACCGGTGAGCTGCACGGCACGCTTCGTCTGTCCGGCGGGATGACCGTCTGCTTGTACGTGTTCCCGCCGCTGTTGAAGCATCTTCGGCGCGTCCATCCGCATCTTGACATGCGCCTCACCGTGGCGACAGCCGGTCGATCGGTCCAGGAAATCCGCGCCGGCCGAATCGATGCCGGCCTGCTCACGCTGCCGGTCGAGGAATCCGATCTGGTGACCGTTCCTGCGTTGCGCGAGGAATTGTTGCTGATGACCACGGCCACGCATCCGCTGGCACGTCGCAAGGTCGTCGCGGCGCAGGACCTGGCCGAACAGCCCTTCGTCCTGTTCGAAGCCGGCTCGGCGACCCGCCGCGTCATCGACCACTTCTTCGCCAGTCAGAACATCGAGCCGATCGTGGTGATGGATACCGAGAACGTGGAGATCATCAAGGCGATGGTCAAGACCGGGCTGGGCATCAGCATCGTGCCCTATCAGGCGATCGCCCGGGAAGTGCGCGCGGGGCAACTTTTCTGTACGCGCATCGAGGGCCACGAGCTGTTCCGCGAAACCGGGTGGGTGTACGCACGCGCGAATCGAACGCCGCGGATGATCAGCGAGCTGCTGAAGGCGTTCGCCGAGGTGCGCGGGCGCCTGCGGCTGGCCCGGCATGCATGATCAACACAGATTGATTCGATTCGATCATTCTATTTTCCAGCGACTTCAGCCGTATGTACGCTTGGCTGTTCGACGATTCGAGGGTATTCACATGAGCAGCGAACGTGACCGCGTCATCTCAATCAGCCTGACCGAGTCGGAGTGGCAGGCGTTCGTCGCCCGCCAGCCGCGGCCGGTCGACTGGCTGCGTGCGCGAATCCTCGACGAAGTCGAGGCGAGCGGCCGGGAGACGAAGCCCGGCTCCGAGACGGCGCCGTCGATGAATTGATCGATAATGGAATTTGATGCTCAGCGCCCGCCGGAAAGGTCCGTCGTGACGGAAGAATTACGGAAACCTACGCGGTCGATCCCGAGAATCATCAGATGCGTCTCGCCGTCCAGATGGAGCGGCGGCCCGACACCGTTCGTGTGTACGACGCCGATCCGCGCTGATCACTCGTCCTCGTCCTCGTCCTCGTCGCCGAATCCGGCGACGAGAAACCGGACGTCGGTGCCACGGCGTCCGATCGCGGCAAGCGCGGCGTCGATCGTTTCCTGGTAGTGGTTCATGAGGTGCCGCTGGATCGCTTCGCTGGCCACCCACACGGTAATCTGATCGCCGGCGTCGCTGGCGTACGCGGTCGACGCGAACCAGCGCCGGAAATCCTCGTCGTCGACGGTGACGCGGACCTGCGACACCACGTCGTCCCACACGTTCGGCATCTGGCGGCGGGGTCGCGATCTACGCGATGCGGCTGGCACAAGAAAGTTGAACGGTCACGGCTCTTCGTCCTCTTTCTCCTTGTCCTCGGGCTTGCTCGTCGCGAAATCGTCGAAATCCGGCAGCACTTCTTCCGGTGAGTCGTCGTCCAGCGAATACGAGCGGCTGCCGCTCTTGACCGGGATTGGTCCTTTCGGCTTCTGGTCGTCCTTCTTCTTCGCCTTCTGACCGCCGCGCTGCGGCTTGGCGTCGGGACCGAAGTTGCGGCTGCGCGGAGCGGACGGCACACCGGCCGGGTCGAAGGTTCGCGGACCGCCGTAGGACGGCGCCGGACGCGGACTGAAGCCTCCCGGACGCGAGCCCGGCGGGCCCGGCGGGCCGCCGGGCCGCGGCGCGCCCGGTCCTCGATCTTCGCGCGCGCGGGCTTCGCTGACCGACAGCGGCCGGCCGTTGAGCGGCTGGCCGTTGAATTTCTGGATCGCCTCTTCGGCGTGCGCGCGATCGAGGAACTCGACGAACGCAAAACCGCGCGGCCGACCGGTATCGCGATCGACCGGCAGCACGACGTGCGAAGGCGGCGCCACGGTACCGAAGTACGTCCGCAGATCAGCCTCGGTGGTGCTGTAGGACAGATTTCCGACGAACAGACGGACAGCCAATCAACGTTCCCCTAGAAGGCGACCGCTCGATGCCAACGCGTGAGATCCCGGGAACGCCAGGACGTCGGAGTCGGTCGCAGTTGTACGGTGAACACAATAAGACGGACGAACCGGGCCGGAAAGCGCGAAGAGAGGGCAGGCGTACACACGCTGGCAGCCGATCCGTGGAAAACCTTATCCGAAGTCACTTCATCCTGGCAAGCGGAGCTATAGTAAGCCCTGAGGGGGGTTCATGAGCCGTGCCCGCGTCCCGGTCCGTGCGCTTGCGATCGCCGTCGTACTGGCCTGTCTGCCGGTCGCGGCATCGGGCGGTGCGGCGCCCATCAAATCCGAGGATTTGATGGAGTGGCTGTCCTACGTCGCGTCCGACGAGCTTCAAGGTCGCGCGGTATTCAGCGCCGGCCTCGGTCTCGCCGCGGGATATATCGGAGATCACTTGCGCGTCTGGGGTGTCAAGGCGGCCGGCGATCACTCATCGTATCTCCAAACGGTGCGGGTCCTTGGGGTCAAATCGACGAGCCACTCCACCGTCACGGTGCAAGTGGGAAGCGAGACGCGGACGTTCGCCGACGGCGAAGGCGTCGCGTTTTCCAGAAATGCGGGCGGAAAGCAGCGCGTGACGATCGATCGGGTCGAGTTTGTCGGCTATGGTCTCGACGTGCCGGCGGAGCATCACGTCGATTTCGGCGATAAAAACGTGAAGAGCGCCGCCGTCGTGTGGCTGGGCGCCGACGGGCCGAGCGACGTCGACGCGCAGAAATATCGGCTGTTGCTGTTGCAGCGGGGCCGCTTTGCGGTCGACGAGGAACAAGCCGCGGCCAGCATCGGCCCAGACGTGCAGGCGGCGGGCCGACGCGGCGGAGCGGGTGCGGCGCCTCCGGCGGACGGTCAGGGCGCCAACGGTGGTAGCGGCGCCGCGGGGGCGCCGGTTCCCGATTTCACGACCGCCGAGCGCCTGGACAAGCCCCTTCCGCCGGCCGTGAGGGCCAAAGATGCGTTCTTCGAGTTCCTGTTCAGTCACGCGCCGACGCGATACGACGACTTGAGGCGCAAGGCCGCCGCGCGCGAATCGCTGCCGACCTTCCGCTTGGACGGCGTCACGCTGACGTTCAACGTCGACGTCGACTACGAGATCGTCCGCACGCAGCTCACGCACAACGTCGTCGGCATCGTTGAAGGGTCCGATCCGGTGCTGAAGAACACGTACGTCGCCTTCGGCGCGCATTACGATCACGTCGGCTTCGCCGACACGGAAATCGTCAGCGGCGACAACGGCACGCGCCGCGCGCGCGCGCCCGGCCGCGTGACCGCAGGCGCGATCGACGATCGGATCTGGAACGGCGCCGACGATGACGGCTCGGGCACCGTGGGGTTGATGGCGCTCGCGCGTGCATTCGCCGAAGGGCCGCGGCCCAGGCGGTCGCTCCTCTTCGTGTGGCATACGGGCGAGGAGGCGGGACGGTACGGGTCGCTGTATTTCGCTGACTACCCGGTGGTCCCGATCGACCGGATTGTGGCGCAGTTGAACATCGACATGATCGGGAGGAATCGCGACAACAAAGCCAGCGAAGCCAACACGCTGTATCTGGTCGGGTCCGACCGAATCAGCTCGGAGTTGCACGACATCAGCCGCGCCGCCGACGCCGCGCTGCCGCGCCCGCTGACGCTCGATTACGAGTTCAACGATCCGAGCGACGGCGAGTCGCTCTACACGCGGAGCGATCACTACAGTTACGCGGCGAAGGGGATTCCGGTCATTTTCTTCACGACCGGCCTCCATCCCGATTACCACGCCAACACGGATGAAGTGTCCAGGATTGAGTTCGAGAAGATGACCCGGATCGTACAGTATGTGTACGAAACCGGAAGTCGCGTCGCGAACCTCGATCATGCGCCGGCGCGCGACCACAAAGGGGCGCGCGCAGGAAAGACTGCGGCTCCCCCCCTGCCATAGTCAGGGCCCTTACGGACAGGTCGCCGCTACTACAAAATGCTTCGAGCCTCATGACGCGCCCGCTCCTTATCATTTTCTTAACTATCTTCGTCAATCTGATCGGCTTCGGGATCATCATCCCGCTGCTGCCGTTCTACGCCGAGACGTTCAACGCCTCGCCGATCGTCATCGGGTTGCTCTTCTCGGTCTTCTCGATATGTCAGTTGCTGGCCGCGCCGATCCTCGGTGACTGGTCCGACCGCTACGGCCGTCGTCCGATTCTGATCTTCAGCCTGTTCGGCACGGTCGTCAGCTTCGTCATGCTCGCGCTCGCGCACAGCATCACGATGCTGTTCCTCGCGAGAATCGTCGATGGGCTGTCGGGCGGCAACATTCCGACGGCGCGCGCCTACGTCGCCGACGTGACCGAGCCGAAAGATCGCGCGCGTGCGTACGGCCTGATTGGCATGGCGTTCGGCCTGGGATTCATTTTCGGTCCCGCCTTGAGCGGGTTGCTGGTGAAGGTCAGCTACACCGCGCCGATTTGGGCGGCCGCGGGTCTCACGCTGGTGGCGACGGCGGTCGCCTGGTTCTGGCTGCCGGAGACGGTCCATCGTGCGCAAGCGGGGACCGGCATGCCGTTCCGCAATCTGCCGGAGATGCTGCGGCGTCCAGGTCTCGGTCGCGTGCTCGTCATCGACTTCGTGTACTGGGGTGCGTTCGCGATCTTCCAGACGACGTTCGCGCTGTTCACCGCGCGGCGGTTCCAGTTCAATGCGTCGCAGACCGGCTATTTCTTTAGTGCGTTCGGCATTCTCGGCGCGATCGTGCAGGGCGGTTTCATTCGGCCCGTGGTTCGCCGGCTGGGCGACAAGCCGACGTTCATGGTGGGGCTGGTCTGTTCGGCCGTCGGACTGGTGGCCGCGACGCTGACGCATTCAGTCGCGCTGTTCGCGGTCACGCTCGTGCCGTTGGCGCTCGGTATGGGGTTCGGCCACCCGACCGTATCGAGCCTCGTCAGCCGGGCCGCGCGCGGTGACGAACAAGGACGGGTCCAAGGCGCCGCCAGCGCGGTCGAAAGTCTCGGTCGAACGGTGGGGCCAGCATGGGGATATGCGTCCCTCCAACGGTTCGGAGCCGGGATGCCGTACGTCTCGGCCGCCGGATTTCTGCTGCTGACCCTCGTGCTCACCGTCGGCTATCAGGTGAGCGATGCCGATGTGACTCCGGCGGTTCCCACCGGCTGAATCAGTCGACAGTCGACAGTCGGCAGTCGACAGTCGGCAGTCGGCAGTCGGCAGTTGACAGCGTGACTGACGACTGACGACTGACGACTGACGACTGACGACTGACGACCGACGACTGGCGACTGACGACTGACGACTGACGACTGACGACTGACGACTGTTAAACCGCGGCCGGCGTCTGGGGTTGCGCGACGGCGGCGGACGGCAGGTGGATGACGAACGTCGCGCCGCGGCCTCGTTCGCTGATCACGGTGATATACCCGCCGTTCTGCTTGACGATCCCGTACACAATCGAGAGGCCGAGCCCCGTGCCTTTCCCTTGCTCTTTCGTCGTGAAAAACGGTTCGAAGAGTTTGGCCCGCGTCTGCCCGTCGATGCCCATGCCCGTGTCGCTCACGCTCAACCGAGCATATGGTCCGGGATGTCCTTCCACCAGCGCGACGGCCGCATCCTCATCCAGCTCGACCTGCTCGACCCTGACCGTCAGCCGGCCGCCCTCTGGCATCGCGTCCCGGGAGTTGATGACGAGGTTGAGCACGACCTGCTCGAGCTGGGACGGGTCCGCTCGCACTTTCGTCGGCTCGGGATCGCAGATGATTTCAAAGTCGATCTCCGGACCGATGAGCCGGCGCAGCATCGTGTCCATCCCGCCGACGACGTCACCGACCGACAGCAACTGCGGCCGCGTCGCCTGACGCCGGCTGAAGGCGAGGAGCTGCCTGGTCAGGCTGGCGCCGCGCTGGACCGACCGCTTGATCTCCGTCGCTTCCTCGCGCGCCTCGTCGTCGTCGTGGATGTGCATCATCAGCAGATCGGCCGCCCCCATGATGCTCATCAGGATGTTGTTGAAATCGTGCGCGACGCCGCTGGCCAGGCGGCCGATGGCTTCGAGCTTCTGGGACTGCCTGAGTTGTTCTTCGAGGAGACGCCGCTCGGTGATGTCGCGGATGAATCCGGTGATGATCGCGCGGCTGTCGGCGCCGAGCCGCGCGACCGTCAGTTCGACCGGAAACTCGGTGCCGTCGGCCTTGATGCCGGTGAGCTCGAGGCGCCGCCGCGCGAGCGGGCCGTCCCCATCGGTGAGGTAGCGACCAAACGCCGCCAACTGCGGCGCGCGATCGGCCGGCGGCAGCAGCAACGACACGTTGCGCCCCAGGATGTCCATGCGCGCGTAGCCGAACATCTGCTCGGCCGCCGGGTTGAACTCGCGGATGTTCAACTGCTGGTCGATCGTGAGGATTGCGTCGTGCGCCGCTTCGAGAATGGCGCCCTGACGCGCCTCGACCTCGACGCCCGCCCGATAAATCCTGTAGGTCAGGTACAGCGGCGCGGCCATCAGCAGAAGCGCGAGCCAGTATCCCGACGTGTTCGTCACCGCGAGGACGACGGCGGCGGCCACGGCGCCAAACAGGTAGCTCGGCGCGCTGGAGGCGAAGTCGCTCTTCCAGATACGCCACGCGTTTTGGTTCGTCGTCAAGCCAATCGCGATCGCGATCGGGACCGTGTTGACGACGAAGTAGGTCAGCGCCATGCCGACGATCGGCACGAGCATCGCGACCGGCTTGGCCGTCGGCGATCCGCCGAGCCGTTGGAATACCTGTCCCGCCGCCTGGACCGTCAACACGAGAATCGACATATTGAAGAGCGTGCGGTACGACCGGTTCGGTTCCTTCGCGTTGAAGGTCGATTGGGTCCATCCGTTGAACGCCCCGACGATCATCGTCGCGTGCGGTCCACGGAGGATCAGCGCGGCGATGTCGACGACGTAGGACATCGACATGTTCGAGCCGCTGGCGATCGGGAACTGGACCTTGAAAGCGGACATCAAAGAACCCAGAAGGACCAGAAGGATCAACGGCAGGACCGGCGTGAACGCGGCGCGGGGCAGCAGCAGGCAGAAGGTCGCCGCCCCCAGCAGGATGATGGCGATGATGTATTGACGTGCGCGGGCAGGCAGATCCCGGAGCAAAACACGCCAGTATACCGCGCCCTCCCCGCCGTTTCGGCCGCCGTCCCCGGCGGCGCGCAAGTGTCAGTCGATGCAACGGTCAGGCCCATCACGCCAACCACCGCTGTGGTAGCCTACGACCGATGTGACTGCCGCGCCAGAATGACGTCTGAGTCGCGTGCTACACTTGCTCGCGGATGATTAAATTCGGCAGGCCAGTCTCGGTGGACGTTGAAACCCATCTGCCACGCCTTGTCGAGGCACTGACCAAAGACGACCGGATCGAGGCCGTCTGGCTCTTTGGGTCACGCGCGTGCAACGAGGCCGATGCCCTGAGCGATGTCGATCTCGCCGTGCTCGCCAAAGGCGATCTCGACGCCTCCGCGCTCTGGGACGCGCAACTCGAACGGACGGGCTTGGCTGTGGAGACGCTCGGCACCGATGAAGTCGCCGTCCAGGCGCTGAACCGGCTTCCGGTCGCGCTGCGGGATCCCATCCTGCGCGATGCGCGACTCCTCTGGTCGCGCTCGCCGGAGATCGCGGCTGATTTCGCCGCGATGACGCTCAAGGCGTATCTCGACCTCAAGCCGTATCTTGCGCGGTACGATCGGGATCTCTTCCTCCAGGCCGCAACCGGCACACTGCGATGACCGTGGATCGCGAGTTGATCGCGACGCGCGTGCCGACGATCGTCGTTGCGGACAGTTGGCCCGACTTGACGCGCGTCAAACAACTGTTTTATACAGTTGTTTGACTCCGCGACGCGTCCGCATGAACGGCAAACGAACGCCCGTGATCCTCGTCCTGCTGCTCGCCGCAGCGGGCGGTGCCTACCTCTCCTTCCGGCGACCGCCAACGGTGCTCGTGCTCACCAGTATCGTCACGACCAACGACGTCATCGTCAGCACGCAGATCGCCGGCCAGATCGGCCAGCTCCTCGTGAGCGAGGGTGATCCGGTGAAGCGCGAGCAGCTCATCGCGGTGATCAAGCCCGACGAGTTGCGGCAGGAGAGCGCCTTCTACACGCAGAGTGCCGAGGGCGCCAGATCGCAGGTGAAGGAAAGCGAGGCGGCGCTGCGGTTCCAGCAGCGGCAGACGGCCGATCAGATTCGGCAGGCCGAGGCGACGCTCGCATCAGCCGAATCGCAGGAAACCGCCGCGGAAGCCGACCTCGAGAACGCGAGACTGAGCTTCGAGCGGCTGCGCCGGATGTCGAGCCAGGGCATCGCGCCGGTGGAGCAGTTCGACCAGGCCAGGACCGGGTACGACGCGGCGAAAGCGCGCGTCGCGTCGCTCAAAAAACAGACCGAGGCGCAGCGGTCGGCGGTGGCGCTCACGCGCGCCAGCGCCGAGCAGGTCTCGATGAGACGCAGTCAATTGCAGGCGAACGAACATCAGCAGGCAGCGGCCAACGCGCAACGCGCGAAGGCCGACGTGCGCCTCACCTACACGGAGATCCACGCGCCGATTGACGGCATCGTCGACGTCCGCGCCGTGCGCATCGGCGAGGTTGTGAATCCGGGACAACCCGTCGTCACGCTCATCAACCCCGACGACTTGTGGGTGCGGGCCGACGTCGAGGAGAGCTATATCGATCGCGTTCCCATCGACGCCCGCCTTACGGTGCGCCTTCCCTCAGGGGACGAGCGGCAGGGGGTGGTGTTCTATCGTGGCGTCGTTGCCGGCTTCGCAACCCAGCGGGACGTGAGCCGCACCAAACGGGACATCAAGACGTTCGAAATCCGGCTGCGCGTCGACAATCGCGATCGCCACCTCGCCGTCGGCATGACTGCGTACGTCCTGTTGCCCGTGAAATGACGGTCGAGGCCGAGAGTCTACGGCTTGAGGCCGAGCGACAGCGAAGCGCGGCGAGGCGAGCGGGGGTGGGGCCCCGCGAGCAGTAAAGAATGAACGCGATCGACGTTCGGAACATCGTCAAGAAATTCGGCGACTTCACGGCCGTGAACGGCATCACGTTCGCCGTTGAGGCCGGCGAGATCTTCGGTCTGCTTGGACCGAACGGCGCCGGCAAGTCGACGCTCATTCGCATGCTGACGACGCTGCTCCCGCCGACTTCCGGCACCGCGCTCGTCAACGGCTTCAACGTGGTCACGGACGCCGACGGCGTGCGCAAGTCGATCGGCGTCATTCCGCAGGCGATGACCAGCGATCTCGAGCTGAGCGTCGAGGAGAACCTGCTCATCTACGCCAAGCTGTACGGCGTGCCGCGCGAGAAGCGCACGCGGCTGATTCACGATCTCCTCCAGTCGGTGGAGCTGCTGCAGTGGGCCGACAAGCCGGTGAAAAATCTGTCGGGCGGCATGCGGCGCCGCGTCGAGATCGCGCGCGGCCTGGTCCACGAGCCGCGCGTCTTTTTTCTCGACGAGCCGACGACCGGCCTCGATCCCGTGTCGCGCGTCGCGGTGTGGGAGATGCTCCAGCACATCAAGGGCGAGCGCGACCTGACCATCCTGATCACCACCCATTACATGGACGAAGCCGACAAGCTCTGCGACCGCGTCGCCATCGTCGATCACGGCCTTCTGAAGGCGCTCGACTCGCCGATGGCGCTCAAAGCATCCGTGCCCGGCCGCAACGTCCTGGAGGTCAGCTTCGCGTCGGCGCCCGAGGGGTGGGCCGCGACGCTCGAGCGGCTGCCCGATGTCGAAAGCGTGATCGTCCACGACCGCATATTCCGCATCTCCTCGCGCAACGGCCCCGCAACGACGATGGCGTTGATGGCGGCGGCGGCGCGGTCGGGCGTGCCGGTTCATTCCTTGTCGGTCCAGAGCACCACGCTCGACGATGTGTTCGTGCATTATGCCGGCCGCGCGCTCCGCGACGCGTTGCAGGAGCCGTCGCCGCTCGAGCACAGCCTCGTCATGCGACGGTAGAGCACCGCCATGCACCGAGCGCTAGCCATCGTCGAACGCGAGCTCCGCCGCTTTCGCCGCAGCCCGATGCTGATCGCGATGTCGATGCTCCTGCCGATCGTGCAGCTGATCATCCTGGGCTACGCGTTTGGCGGCAACGTGAAGCACTTGAAGATCGGGATCGTCGATCAGGATCGCGGGCTCCCGGCGATCAAGATCCGGGAGTTGTCTGGGGCGGTGGCCGCCGGGTCCCGGACGTTCGACACCGTCGAATACGCCGACCAGGGCCAGGCGCTGTCGGATTTGCGCAACGGCCGCATCAACGGCGTGCTGACGATTCCGCCGGAGTTCTCGCGCCGCGTCCTCGAGCGGAACCAGCCGCGCGTGGCGCTGATCGAAGACAACACCGACAACTTCGCGTCGGCGACGCTCGTCGGCTCGGTGGGCAGCCTGATCGCCGCGCTCAACCAGCCGTCCGCCGGGCCGCGAGTGGCGGGCCAGATCGCGCTGGACGTGGTCGAGGTGTACCCCTACGTGCCGTACGTGCAGTACCTGCTGCCTGGGTCGATCGTGATGTCGATCTTCATGATGGTGATGATTGGCGGCGGCATCATCTACATCGACGACAAGGCCCGCGGCCTGCACGAGGGGTACCTCGTGACGCCGATTACGAAGTTCGAGCTGATTGCCGGCTTCAACGTGTCCGGCACCATCAAGGCGGTGTTGGCCGGCACCACCATCATGGTCATCGGCTCGCTGATCGCGGGCGTGCCGAATCCGTTCGATCCGATGCGCCTGCTGCGCCTCGAAGTCGTCATCGTCGTGACCGCGTTCGCGCTCATCAGCTTGATGTTTCTCATCATGGTGCGCGTCACCGATCCGCTGCTCCCGCGCGCGATCTTCGGCGTGCTGAACACGGTGCTCTATTTCCCGAGCGGCGCCGTGTACCCGCAACAGGGATTTCCGCCGTGGATGCAGGCGATCGCCGTTGTGGATCCGTTCACCTACGCCGTGCACGCGTTCAAAAACCTGCTGTTGAAGAACACCGGCTTCGCCGCGATCGGAGGCGATCTGCTGTACCTGCTCGCGTTTTCCGTGATTGCGATGACGGCGGCGACGATGCTGTTCAAGCGCACGCTGTAGCGGACAGGGGACTGCTGGTGGACTGCCGGGTGCTACGTGCTGGTGCTTCGTGCTTGGTGCTGTCTTCAACGCACGCGGCACCCGCACCTCGCACCTGGCACGTAGCAGCGGGCACAAGCACGCGGAGAGCGGTCAGATGAAAGATCGCGATCTCGCCACCCGCGAGCGGCTGATTGTCGCCGCGGCCCGTCTCTTTGCCGAGCACGGGTTCCAACGCGTCACCGTACGGGAAATCTGCCGCGCCGCCCGCGCCAACGTCGCAGCGGTCAACTATCACTTCGGCGACAAGCTCGGCCTGTATCGGGACGTGCTGCAGGCCGCCGTGACCTCGATGCGGGCCACCAGCGACGCGGTACGCCAGGCGGGCGAGGGAGGCACCGCCGAGGACAAGCTGCGCGCGTACATTCGTGTGTATATCCACCAGGTCGTCGGCTCCGAGCGCGACTCCTGGATTCATCAGCTCATGTCGCGGGAATTGGCCGACCCGACGCCGGCGCTGGACCTCGTCGTCCAGCAGGTGATACGCCCTCGCCTGGCATATCTTGGCGGGCTGGTCGCCGAACTGCTCGGCTGTTCCATTGACGATGAGCGCGCGCTGCGTTGCGCGCACAGCATTCAGGCGCAATGTGTCTTGCTGATTCCAAATGCGCTGGGCGCGCGCCTGTACCCGGACTTCAGGATGAGCCCGGCCGCGTTGACCGCGCTGGCGGAGCACATCGCGGCATTCTCGCTGGCCGGCATCCGCGCCAGCGCGCGCGAGCGCCCCACTATAATGATGACACCGGATGAAACTGCGCCTCGCTCGTCGACCGGATCACGCAGAGGAGTTTCCCGCCGACGCCGACACCTCTGAAGGAATCGGCATCTCCGTTCTCGCGCACCTCGAGCAGCTCAGACGGCGGATCGTCTACTGCTGCATCGCCATAGGCGTGGGCATGCTCGTCGCGTTCGCCTTCATCAAACCGATCTTCGATTTCGTGTTCCGGCCGATGCGTTCGGTCCTGCCGCCCGGCAGCAAGCTGATTTACACGCAGCCGGGCGAAGCCTTCTCGACCTACGTGCAGATCGCGCTGATTGCCGGCATCGTCTTCGCGGCGCCGTTCATCATGTATCAGATCTGGCGGCTCGTCGCGCCGGCGCTGTACCTCCATCAGAAGCACCTCGTGCTGCCGTTCGTCATCCTGACGACCGGTGGCTTCGTGGGTGGGGCGCTGTTCAATCATTTCATCGTGTTCCACTGGATGATGGCGTTCTTCGGCAGCTTCAGCTCGGGGAATCTGGCGTTCCTGCCGAGGCTGGACGATGTATTCGGCCTGTACGTGAAGATGCTCTTCGGGATGGGCCTCGTGTTTCAGATGCCCGCAGTGGTGTTCTTCCTGGCGAAAATGGGGCTCGTGACGGCGCGGTTCCTCTGGACGAATTTTAAGTACGCGATTCTGATTATCTTCATCATCGCGGCGGTGATCACGCCGAGCCCGGACGCGGCGACGCAGACGATCTTCGCGCTGCCGATGATCGGCCTCTACGTGCTCAGCATCATCATTGCCTGGATCGTTGGACCGGTCGCGCGCCGCATGAGCGACGAGACGACCGACACACTGGAGTGACGCATGGCCATGCAAACGTACGCGACCCACCGCCACAACCCGCGGCTGACCGGTATCGGGTTTCTCTTCGCGCTGATTGCGATCGTCGCGTGCGTCCTGGCGGCGTTCGACGTCGCCGAAGCCGTGATGCTCGAGGTCTCGTTCGCGGCGGTGATCGGCGCGATTGTCGTCCTGCTCCTCATCAGCCGCGTGTATATCACCAGGCTGCAGGATCGCATCATCAAGCTGGAGATGAAGGTCCGCGCCGCGCAGCTGCTGTCGGCGCCGCAGCAAACGGCGCTGTCGCGGCTCGCGACGCCGCAGGTCGTCGCGCTGCGCTTCGCCTCCGACGAAGAGTTGCCCGCGCTCCTCGGACGCGCGGAGCATGAGCAGCTCACCCCGGATCAGATCAAGCGCGCGATCAAGAACTGGGTGCCCGATCTCGATCGCACCTAGGCCCACCTAGGCCTGCCTGTTCCCATCCTGCGTAACCCCTTACGTTCCGAGTAACGCGGGCTGCGGCCGATCGCCTGATGTTGCAGGCGGTTACGCCGTGGTCCCATCCTTGCTATTGGAGGTCACCGTGGCCCGATCCCTGACCGCTTCGCGCGTGCGTATTCTTCTTCTCGTTGTGCTGATGGCGGCCGGCGCGGGATCGGCGTTCGCGCAGTCTGCCGGCGACGACGATGCGGCGTTGGATCCGGCGGAACCTGATTTCACGGTCGTCAACATTCCGACCACGTTGCGGCTGCCGCTTCATGCAGGCACTTTCCACCTGACCCACCGCTTCGCCGGCAATCTTCGGCAGGGATCATTCGGCGATCAGGCCAGTAACCTATTTGGCCTCGACCAGGGCGCCATCATCGGCTTCGAGTACCGCTACGGAGTCGCCCGGCATCTCGAGGCGGCGGCCTACCGATCGAGCTTTGACAGGACGATCCAGCTCTACGGCAAGTACGACGCGATTCATCAGGCTGCCTCGAACCCGGTGTCCGTCTCGGGCCTCGTATCCGTAGAGGGCGCGAACAACTTTCGGGAACGGTTCGCACCGGCGCTCGGCGCGGTCGTGTCCCGCGAGATTCAGGACAGAGTGGCCCTCTATGCGGTGCCGATCTGGGTCCACAACTCGGCGGCGGCGGCCGGCGTCGATCGCGACACGTTTTATGTAGGCCTCGGCGGTCGCGTGCGGATCATGTCGACGACCTATCTGGTTGGCGAGTTTTCACCAAGAGCCGCTGGGTACGCGCCCGGCGACGTGGAATACGGATTCGGAATCGAGAAGCGGGTCGGCGGGCACGTCTTCCAGTTGACGTTCGCGAACACGTTTGGAACAACTTTTGGACAGCTCGCCCGCGGCGGCACGCCCCAGAGCCTGTATCTGGGCTTCAACCTCACGCGTAAGTTCTTTTGAACCAACGATTCATGCATCTTTTCCGCGGGATCGGCAGTCTAAGAAGGTAAAAGGAGAAGAGTGCATGGCCAAACGAACCTCGGCGGGAATTGTGTGTCCGCGATGCGGCGTGCCGAGCGCCCGCGTCATCGGGCGGTCCGAAGCGATGCCAGTCGTATATCTGCGCTGCGATGACTGCGGAAGAACGTCAATCTCGCCCGAATAGAGCCAGGAAGAAGTGAGAAAGTGAGGAGGTGAGGAAGTGAGGAAGTGAGGAAGTTCCCGCCGCGTCACTTTCTCACTTTCTCACTTCTGAGGAACCAACGTCACCTCTGTAAACCGGTCCATCGGGAAATACCGTTTGAACACGTTTTTCAGCAGCTCAGGCGTCACGGCGTTGATTCGGTCTGGACGCCGCAGGATTTCCGCTGGATCCTGGCCGAGCATGTGAACCGCCGCCAAGCGACGGAGCCAATATCCGTTCTGCTTCAGGTTCGTCTCGTACGTCCGCTTCGCCCCCTCTTTCGCGCGTGACGTCAAATCGGCGGACGGTCCTTCGTCCTGCAGCCGCTTGATCTCCTTCATCACACGCTCGGTCATCGTGTCGATGTTCTCGGGCGCCGAACCGAAGCTCACTTCCATCCGGCCATAGCCGTGTTGCGGCAGCCGCTGATCGAGACCCACCGAGACGTTGTAGGTCTGTCCCAATTCTTCGCGAAGGATGTCGCGCAGCGCCGTTTGAAGCACGGTCGAGGCCGCGGCGACATTTTCCTGCTCGACGGGATCGGTCCCCGGATCGGCAAAGAAGCTGATGACCGTTTGGGCTCGCGGCTCCCGGCCTTTATCGACCTGCGCGCGCTGAACCGTCGTCGGAAAACAGAGGCCGACCTCCTTGAACTGTGACGCCTTCGTACCGGTCGACGGCAGCGATCCGACGTACTGCGCCAGGAGGGGAAGCACGGCGTCCACCTTGAACGCGCCGACCATGAAGAACGAGAAATCGGCGGCGTTCGAGAAACGGTCGTGATAAAAGGCGACCATCTTCTGGCGGTCGAGTGTGGCGATGCGCCCGGACGTGAGCGGCTGCGCTGTGTAGTGATTGCAGCTGTTCACTTCGGCGAGGCGCTCGCTGAACACGCGGCCGGGCGATTGATCGCGATTCGCGACCGACGCGTCCAGCTGGCGCCGCAGCATGGTAAACGCCTCGGGGTCGTCGCCCGGGGCGGTGAATGTCTCATGCAGCAACTGCAAGGCCGTTTCGAGATCGGCGGGAGAGGCGCTGCCCGACACGCCGTGCGTCGAGAGCGAGACGAACGGCGATGCCGACGCGACCTTGCCGGCCAGGAGCTTCGCGAGATCTTGCGCTTTGAAGCCGCCGGCGCCTGAACGCTGGACGTATTCATCCGAGAGGGACGCTTCGACGTAGTCCGCCGCCGGCGCCAGCGAGCCGCCGCCGACGGCCTCCAACGTGAAGACCACCTGATCGTTCTTGAAATCGGTCGGCTTCAGCCACGCCTCGACGCCGTTCGTGAATCGCGCGATCGTGACGCCGACCTCTGGGAGCTCGCGTCGCGACGCGATGACACCGGTTTCCGGCTTGTGCTCCATCAGCGTGCCGATCGCCGCCGTGTCGGTCCACGCGGTCACGGCCGTCTTTTCCGCCGCCACCAGCGCGGCTTTGAGATCCCCGTCACTCGGCACCCGGATGCCGGCCTTCTGCGGCGAGACCGCCATCACCGTGCGGTTGTCGTCGCTCAGCAAGCGCTTCGCCATCTCGGTTGTTTCCGTGACGGTGATTCCCGGGAGGACCTGCTTCACGAGCTGATATTCGTAGGTGATCCCTGGCGCCGGCTCGTTCTCGAGGAAATACGACAGGCATTCCTGCGCGAACGATCCACTTTCGCTCTTGTCGCGCTCGTTGTACGCGCGTTCATACGCGGCGGCGAGCCATTTCTTCGCCCGCTCGAGCTCGGAGGGCGAGAATCCGAATTCGCGCAGGCGCTTGGCCTCCACGGCCACCGCCGCGGCCCCTTCGTCAATTTTTCCGTCGGGCACCCTGGCGCCGATCGAGAATGTCTCCACCGTGCGGCCGAGGCTGCCTCCGGACACGCCCGCGCCGAGGAACTTCGCGTCAGGCTTTCGCACCAGTTCCCCGAAGCGTTCGTTGAACATGTCCTGCATCAGCCGCTCGACGAGATCGCGCCGGTAATCGGCGACGCGGCCTACGGGCTCTTTCGGCCGCTTGCGTACGATCTGCACGCTCGACTGCGTGACTTCTGGATCGGTGACGAGGCTGACCGCAAGCTGATGGAGAATCGGCACGGTGCCGTCAGGCGGTTTGGCCGCCGTCGCGCGAGCCTTCAGCGGGGCGAAGTTCGTCTGGATCGCGTTTTCCATCTGCTGCGTGTCGATGTCGCCGACCGCGACGACGGCCATCCGCTCGGGGCGATACCAGGTGTCGTACAAGGCCCGCAGCCGCGCGACCGGCGCCGTGCGAATGACGTCAGGCTTTCCGATCGGCAAACGCTGCGCGTAACGCGAGCTCAAGTACAGCACCGGAATCTGTTTGTCGCGCACGCGCGACCCGGCGCCGAGCCCGCCCCGCCATTCTTCGATCACGACGCCGCGCTCCTTCTCGACCTCGGCCGGATCGAGCGTGAGTCCTCCGGCGAAATCGGCGAGGGCCGTCAGGCCGCTCGCGACGATCTCGGGCTTGTCGGTGGGCAGGTCGAGCATGTAGACCGTCTCGTCGAAGCTCGTGTAGGCGTTGACGTGTGGGCCGAGCCTCGCGCCGATCGCTTCGAAGGTGGACACCAGCGCGCCCGGCTTGAAATGCGTGCTGCCGTTGAACGCCATGTGCTCGATGAAGTGCGCCAGCCCCTGCTGGTCGTCCGCTTCCTCCATCGACCCCGCCTTGACGGCGAGTCTCAGCGAGACGCGCCTCTCGGGCCGGGCATTCTGACGCACGAAATACTTGACGCCGTTGGGCAGCGTTGCCGCGTGAATCGCCTGGTCGAACGGAATCGTGTCCTGCAGGTTGAATCGCGGCGGCGCCGTCGTCTGCGACTGGGTGAAGACGATGGCCGGTGCGGCTGACAGCGCGGCAAAGACAAAGATAAAGACAATGACGAGGCGCCTGGCGCGGGATGTGTGGTGGAGCATGACGAAACTCTACCCCACCACGGGCTGCTAAATTTAGCGCCTCGCCCTAGTGTCCTGTCCCAGTCAAACCTTGACATGTTCCGGGCGGGGCATCCCGGCTGACTGCGTTGCTCGTCGCTCACATGTTCCCGACATGCTCGCTCCTCCCGCCTTGTCAGCCGGGCGCCGCGCTCCGGAACATTGTCAACGCTTGACTGGGACAGGACACTAGCCTTACAGAATTCGTTGCGCTCCACCCGTCCTGTAATTCCATCGCGGTGCGAACGCGCGGAGATCGTGCCACACGAATAGTCAACGTCGCACCAAGCTCATGACAGCGCGTCACTT
>JAHFUI010000006.1:46788-71934 GCA_023265175.1 Acidobacteriota bacterium | reverse complement strand
CGCGGCCGCCACGCCTTCGACCGCCTGGACGCGGCGCTCGCGACTTTCCTTCAGGAGGTTCAACTTGTTGCCTGAAAAACTTGACTCAATGACTCACAATTCGTCGGTTCAAGACTTCTAGGAGCCCGTCCGAGTAATGCCGAAACGGGCTCCTAGTAGGCGCGCTGCGCGCGCGTTCCAAGTCATTGGCTTTTTCGCCGGCGAAGCCGGCTTACTAATTTAGGAGCGTGTTCCGGTTACTCAGACACGCTCCTAGCGGCGCTCAATCCTCACAGTTCTCAATTCGATTCGGGCGACCGGCGTCTCGCCGTTTCGCGGCAATGCCTCGATGGCGTCCACCACGGCCAAGCTATCCACCACGCGCCCAAACGCTGTGTACTGGCCATCGAGTGCGGTCGCGGTCCCCGTGCAGATGAAGAACGACGTCGTCGCGCTCGCCCGATCGTCGGCGCGCGCCATCGAGACGATGCCTTTGACGTGTTTGGTGTCGTTGAACTCGGGCTGCAGGTTGTGCACCAGCTTCTGCTGCTTCTCGGTCAGCGGCCCCGCGCGGCTCGACAGGGCGCCCGTCTGGATGACAAACCCCGGCACCACGCGGTGGAACGCCATCCCGTCGTAGACACCAGCCTGGGCGAGCCGAAGAACCTGACGCACGTGCGCCGGCGCTTTGTCCGGAAAGAGCTCAATCGTGATCGGCCCGGCGCTTGTGTCGAGCACCGCCCGGTACGCGGCGAGCTCCTCCACCGACTCGGTCGAAAACGGTTCCGGCACCGGCGGAGGCGTCTCTCGAACCGTGACGTGTTTGATCTCGACGCGTTCGATGGCGAGGCCTTTGTCGTCGACCGGCGTTTCTGAGATCTTCTGCACCACCTCCATGCCGTCCGACACATGTCCGAACACTGTGTACCGGCCATCCAGCGCAGGCTGATCGACGACGACGATGAAGAATTGCGCGCCGGCGCTGTCGGGCCGGCCGGGCACCAGGACCGCGGCGATCGATCCGCGCGTCATCTTCGGCGCGCGCGCTTCCGCCGTGACCATGTTCAGCCCGCCGGTGCCGTACAACGCGCGTTTGGACGGATCTTTCGTCAGCGGATCGCCGCCTTGCACCATCCCGAGCTTCACCATGCGATGGAATATCGTCCCGTCGTAGGCGCCTGCCTGCGCCTGCTTCATGAAGTACGCAACCTGGTTCGGGGCGGCCTCTGGAGCAAGATCGATGATGAATGTCCCCGCGGACGTATCGACGACGGCCTGCTTGGGAGTCGCCTGAGCCGCCATAGTCTGGCTGAACCCAAACCCAGACACGACGTACGAAAGAGCGTGGTAGTCCGCGTACATAGTGTCCCGCTTGAGCCGGACCAGGGATGCGGTCGTGATCAACAGAAGTGTGACGATGACACGCTTCATACGCCCGCTCGCGCCTCGTCGATGATCCGCGCGGCGTGCCAGGTATAGTGCAGTCCCGACACGAGCGTGATGCCGAGCGACGCATACACCAGGACATCCACGATGAGCGAATGCCATCGGAGGTAGTTGAACAGCATGGCCGCGATCGCCGTGACGATGTAGGTCGCCGTTGCCGCCTTTCCGAAGATCGTCGGCCGAAACGTCCGTGGACCGATCGCGAGGTTGACGATCGTCACCGTGAGCACGATGCCGATGTCGCGCGTGATGATCAATACGGTGAGCCAGACCGGCAGCCGATTGCTGAGCTCGAGGCCGGGCAGCGTCAACACGATGAAGGTCGTCACGAGCAACAGCTTGTCGGCCATCGGGTCGAGCCACGCGCCAAGCTGCGTCTTCTGACCCGATCGGCGCGCGATGAGGCCGTCCAGACCGTCGGTCACTCCGGCGGTGACGAAGACGGTCAACGCCCACCCGAGATGTCCGTACAGCATCAGGATGAGGAAGGCGGGAATCAGGAGCATGCGCAGCAACGTCAGCTGGTTCGCTGCCGTCAGCGCCGTCATCGCGCGGCCTTTCCTCGTCCCCCCGCCCTGCGCGCCATCGCGTCAATCCGCCCGATGACCTCGCTCGCCTCCTGTCCGGTCACCAGCCGCGACGGTTGAAAGGTGTCGTTCGCGCCAACGGTCATCACACCCGAGGCGACGGCCGCCGACGCCGCCGGGTACGCCAGGTGCCCCGCCGAGAGATCCGAAAACTTTACGCGCGCGGATTGCCACGTGTTCGGCTGGCTCGGGCTCGCTTCGGCGATCTTCGTCAGCAGACGGCTGACGACCTGGGCCAGATCGATGCGCCGCACGGCGGTGCGCGGCTGGAAGGCGTGGTTGGCGAACGGCTCCATCACGCCGGCGCGGGTCACCGCCATGATCCACGTTGCCGCCCAATTATTCCGGATGTCCGTCACGAGGACCGCGTCGCGACGGCGCGTCGTCTGCAGCAGCGGTGCGAGGCGCACGCCGACGAGCGCGGCGAGATCGGCGCGCGTCATCTGTGCCGCGCGATCGATGGCGCGATATTCCTCGGGCAGACGCGCCACCTCGATGCGCGCGCGCGCGTTTTCCAGCTTCGCCTCGACATCGTCGTTCGGCTCGGACGCGAGCGCGTCGGCGAAGGCCTTCGCGGCGCCGTCGAAATCGCCGCGCGCGTCGAGAATGTCTCCGATCTGCACCAGCGACTTCGCGTCCGCCGGCTCGAGCGCCACCGCCCTGCGGAAATGCTCCAGCGCCCGGTCGTCGGCGCCTTGCTGATGTTCCACCGCCGCAAGCTCGCGGTACAGGAACGCGCTCTCCGGCGAGCTGGCGATCGCGCGCGTGTAGAAAGAAACGGCTTCCTCGCCGCGGCCAGCCCGCGCCGCCTGGCGCGCGCGATTCAGATCCTCCTGCTGGCCGCGAAACCTCAACACCTCGACGCGGTTACCGAGGTCTCCGAGCGAGGGATCGACGGCGAGCGCCGCCTCGAATGCCGCCAGCGCCTCAGCGTCACGATTCAGCGCGAGGAGCGCCTGGCCGCGACCGACCAGAGCCGAGACGTTGCGAGGCTGCCGCTCGAGCGCCCGGTCGAAGCGAGGCAACGCCGCCTTCCCATCCTTGCGCGCGAGCTCCAGCCAGCCAAGACCGGCCTCCGCGGGATAGAAGGCGGGTGCTGATTTCAAGGCCGCACCGAATTCCCGCTCGGCATCCCTGAGATCGCCGGCCTGAAGGAAGCGCCAACCACGGTCCTGATTGATGGCCGCAGCCGTACCGGCGAGGTCGGCCGGAACGACTGGCGCGATGAACTCCGGGAATTTCGGCGCGGACGTGACCGGTGCGGGGATCGGCTTCGGTACTCGAGCGCAGGCCGAGACGGTGACGAGAAGCGCCAGCAGGATGAGTCTACGCATCACAAAAATCTTACCGCGAACGGCCCCTTTTCCTAGCGCTCGAGCCGGCCGACGAGCCGGCGCGGGACGTCGGCCACGATCGAGATTCGGCCGTCGCGGGTCTCGTGTTCGAGCACGCGGCCGTGACGGTAGACGCGCGCGATCCGCTCGCGGTCACCCGGCTCATCCGGGTCGAAGGCCAGCGTGACACGACGCACGTCCAACGCCAGGCGCGACGCGATCGTATCGATCAACTCGTCGAGTCCGTCACGTCGAAGCGCCGAGACACACAAGACTGCGGGATCCTGATCCTGGAGCCGGCGGCGCTCGTCGGCGGTGATCGCATCGCACTTATTGTAGACCTCGAGCGCGGGCACGTCGTTCGCGCCGACGTCCTGCAGCACCGCATTGACGGCGCGGACGTGACGATCGCGGTCGGTGGCCGCCGCATCGATCACGTGCAGCACCAGATCCGCGTCGGCCACTTCCTCGAGCGTCGCACGAAACGCCGCCACGAGCGCGTGCGGGAGCCGGTCGATGAAACCGACGGTGTCGGACACGAGCAGCTCCCGGCTGTCCGGCAGCCGCACGTGTCGAACCAGCGGGTCGAGCGTGACGAACAGCGCGTTGGACGCCTCGGCGTGCCCGCTGGTCAAGGCGTTGAACAGCGTCGTCTTGCCCGCGTTCGTGTATCCGACCAGCGCCACGATCGGGACCGACCTCTTGTGCCGCCGCTCGCGGGCCTGCGCGCGCCGCTGGCGCACCTGTTCGATGTCGCCGCTGACCGCATGGATGCGCGTGCGAATCCGCCGCCGATCCGTTTCCAGTTTCGTTTCGCCGGGGCCTCGGGTTCCGATGCCGCCGCCGAGCCGCGACAGCGCCGCGCCGGCCCCGACGAGTCGCGGCAGCAGGTACTTCAACTGCGCGAGCTCCACCTGCAGCTTTCCTTCTCTCGTGCGGGCCCGTCTCGCAAAAATGTCGAGAATCAGCTGCGTCCGGTCGATGATCTTCCGGTCCACCTCTTCTTCGATGTGCCGCAACTGCGCGGGCGTGAGCTCGCTGTCGAAAATGACCACGTCGGCGCCGGTCTCGGCGCAGGACGCCGCCAGTGTGACGATTTTCCCGCCGCCGAGAAACGTCGATGGATCCGGTTTCGGCCGCTCCTGCAGGACGCGAAGCACGACGACGGCGCCGGCAGCCGCGGCCAGGCCGGCCAGCTCGTCGAGGGAACGCTCGGCATCGAGTCGTCGCGCTTGGCCGGCGATCAACCCGACGATCGCCGCCCGCTCCTGTCTGGCTGCCACACGCTTTGTCATCGTCACCACCAGGGACGGCCTGAAGGCCGTCGCCTACAGTTTCACAGACCTGTGCAGGTCACATTCTTTAGACCGTGCCTCGCAGGCATCCCTCGATCTCGTGCCACGGAATCGCACCGGCGCGCACGAGGCGCGGCGACGAACCGGTCGCGTCGACGATGGTCGATGGCGGCCCGCCGGCGGTCGGTCCTGCGTCGACGAGAAGATCGATGCGGTCCCCGAGCGTCCGCTCCACATCGTCGGCGTTTTGCGGAGGCGCCGATCCGCTGACGTTCGCGCTCGTCGCGGTGAGCGGCGAGCCGCACGCGCAACAGAGCGCACGCGCGACCGCGTGGTCCGGCACGCGGACACCGATTTTCCCGGTGCCCCCGCTGACCGCTGGCGCAAGCGCGGATGGCGCCGCAATCAGCAGCGTCAGCGGACCGGGCCAGAAGCGCGACGCCAAGCGCATTGCCATCCGCGGGAGTGCGCCGATCCGATCGGTCAGCTGCGCCGTATCGGCGGCAATGAGCGGCAGCGCGCGCCCGGCACTTCGCCCTTTCACGGCAAAGACGCGCATCACCGCGTCCGCGCGAAACGGATCGACCGCCAAGCCGTACAACGTGTCGGTCGGCACCGCAACCACGCCGCCATCGCGGATCGCGCGCACGGCGTCAGCGAGCGCGTCCGCATCGGGATTCGCCCGGTCAACGATGATCCGGCGCACGCCTGCTCACCAGCCTGGATGCCACATGCACGTCATATACTTCTGGGTCCGCCCGACAGGATGCTAGGCGACGAGCGGACCAAACCCGCTCGCGCTCTGTTGCCACACGTAGTCGTACACGACGCCGCCGTCGTCTCCACCCTCCTCGTCATCGCCCAGGGCATACTGCGCCAAGGCATGGCGCAGGCTCTTCAGCACGCCGTTATAGTCCACGATGACGCCGCAGTCCTTGCCTGGATACACGCGGTTGGCGCGTGCGATGGCCTGCATCAGCGTGTGCGCTTTCATCGGCTTGTCGATGTAGAGCGTCGAAAGGCATTCGACGTCGAAACCGGTCAGCCACATGGCGCCGTGCCGTGCGGTCCGAACGTCTCAGTGTTGTAAGCGTAGACGCTGTCCCAGTCGAGCCGATCGCGCAGATGATTGGCGAACGTCTGCTGGACGAGCCGGTCTTCGCTGTGGATGTCGGTGATCATGGCTCGACCGAACGCGCTGCTTGGTCATCTCCTATCACAAATGCCTTGCGGCGAAGCCGTCGCCAAGTTGCCGCTCCAACGCTTCTGCGACAGAGTGACGATGGCACTGCTCGGGCAGGTGCTCGTAACAGGTGAGGGCGACGGATTCGCCCGACTGAATCCAGCCGCGGATCTTCGCGAGCGTCGTGGTCTGCTTCGGCAGGGTCTCCCTCTCGTACGACTCAAAAACGGCGTCGTAGTCGGCCTGCGTCTCCAAGTTCTGTCGCTGTTCGGAAGCGATCCCGAGCTCGGGGAGGTGCTCGCAGCGGATTCCCACATCTTCGCAGCCTTTTGACAGAGTTTTCTTGGAAAAGCCGTACTTGCGGCTGATCGGGTTGCGCCGAATATCGCAAAGAACCGTGACGCCGGACTTCAGTAAGTCGTTCAGGTAGCCCTCAAGTGTCCGCCCCTCGTAGCCAATGGTCGAGAGTGCAGAAATCGCCGAAGCGCGAATCCCCTCGATGCGTCGCAGCGTATCGGCGTCGCCACGGAGGACCCGCTTCGCGATCTCGCTTCGAGCGGCGTAGTACGGATACCGCCGATACGTTTCTGCCACGAGCGCGTCGCCACGAACTCCGCGGTACTGGCGTGCGATGGAGGCGAACTGAGGAGCAATCACTCCGGCCGCGCTCACCGCCTTTCGTCCCCTGGCGGTCAGCTCCCACGTCTGTTCGTCGTCGACCAACAGTCCGCGGTCGACCAGCTTGCGACGGTCGGAATAGGACGTGAACGAAAAGGCTCCAAACTTATAGGGGACGAAATCGTAAGGCGCTGGCGGCGCTGATTCCTGACAGCAGAGGAACAGCAGCTTCTGGAAGTCCAAGTTGACAGAGCGCCCGCCGAGCGCGTCGAGTAAGGCCAGTAGCTGTCGTTGGCGACTCAGCAGCATTGATGAGGTCCCGAGATCAGCGGCCGGGTCGCGACCGCTCTGGTGGCGGCGTGGCGGGTATGTGGGATGCATCATCGACGCGCTCTTCGACGACCTTCCCTTCGCGGGTAATCACCACGCCCGTGTGTGTGCGTCGTGCAAGCTCGCGTGCCTGCTGCGACGCCCGCACGAGAGCCGCCGGGGCGGCCTGCATGTCGGCGTCGGGCAGCTTGGAGACTGGCGCTCTGTTCACGGGTTAGCTCCTTCGCTCAACAATACCGGGGTAGGACCGCTGTTGTCGAAACATTGCCAATAGTGCACGCGGTGACGGTAGATCCCTTCGAAGTGGCGCCAACCCGAGTGGAATCGGCGGCGAACCACTTCGGCAGGCACGTTGTGTCCGCCCTGCCGCACCCGCATCGCCACCCGTGCAAGCGCCTCCTCGACAGTGGACAGCTTGAGGAAGATGAGCTTGACCGTGTAGCCGGCGCTGCGCCACTGCGGAATCCGCCGCGCATAGGCCAGGCCGGACAAGGTCGTCTCGAACGCGAAGGTGTCGCCGCGCTGCACGTGAAGGGCAATCTCCCGCAGCATGATTCTTCCGGCGCGCACCGCCGCCTTCTCAGGCGCGAACGGCGAGAGACCGCCGGCGATCAGATCCGCGTTGACGAACAACGGGCAGCCGGCCTCGTTCGGCAGGAACTCCACAGCGAACGTCGTCTTGCCGGCGCCGTTCGGCCCGGCAATGATGACCACCTTCTTGCCGGGAACGCTCATACAGAGATCTGGCCGCTCATCACGCGCGGCAGTAACAGGTCGCGGGCGGCGCGGAGCTTCTGGTTCGTTTCGTCCAGCATTTCGACCTGTTCGTGAAGTGGCAGTCGCCTCCAGAAACCCGCGGAGGATGCTCTTGGGCGGAACCAGAAGCGGGCGGCTGTACGCAAAGTCTCGATTCAAGCCGGGGACAGCGACATCGGTGCTGATGAAGTGCATGTGCTTGAGCGCGTAGAAGAGATAAAGGTCACTGCTCTCCGCATCAACAAAGTACACAGTGTCAATCGGATAGAAGCTCTTACTCGACCAGTACACGCTCCCGACGTTGCCCTTTCGTCCAACTATGATTCCGGGACCCTGAACAAGTGGCTTCTGGTGTGTCCCGATGATCCCGCTCGATCCGAAAACCGGATAATCGCCGTCCAACCGGTCGTCTGCTTTCAACGCCTTCCCGTAAGGAGACGCTGCGGGTGTAGAAGAAGTTAGACCGGATCGAGATCATCACGTCAACGTCGCCCGTCTCGATGATCTTCTTGCGCACCTCCTTCTCGCCGTGCCCGGCGCTGGAGGCCTGCGAGGACATGACGAAGCCGGCGCGGCCCTTCGCGCCCAGGTAGCTCCAGAGGTAGGAGATCCAGGACTCGAGTTTCTCGATGTCTTTGAAAGCGTCTGTGGTCACGCGTTACGACAGAACGGTCGCGACGGGGGATCTCGATCTTGGGCAGGATCTCGGAGCGTAGAGTGTCTGGGAATCTGTAGACGGCGGTCTTGCCGGCTTCGAACGACCGCACGTCGATTTCTTTCGCGGCGCCATCGACGAGCCACAGTTCGCCCAGCACTCCCTTGATCAGCTCGAGCTTCGAGTGATCGGCGGGCTCCGGCAGGTCCCAGAATTCCTCGAGCGTGTAGGTTTTGACCAAGGGCGAGGTCGAGATCACCATCGCGTCATTCTAGAACACGACGGCTTACCGTTTCCGGTAATCAGACATCGTTTTCAAGAGCGACACGCCCGTGGCCGAAACCCGCAAGAAGTAGACCCAGGACCTTCAGATCGTCATTCCAAGGCCCCGGCGCACGTTGCCGGGGCTTTTTCGTTCCAGACCACGCGCTACTCAGCCACCTTGAAGGCCAGCAACTCGCCGGGGTAATTGCCGCCGCTGATGGCGACGACGAGGTACTGCTTTCCGTTCAGCATGTAGGTCATCGGCGATCCGGTCTGCGGCGCTGGCATGTAGACTGCGCCGACTTCCCTGCCGCTGGCTTTGTCGTAGGCGCGGAGCATCGAGCCCCGCTGCCCCGACGGCGTCGGACCGAAACCTGGTTCGCCGGCGATCACCAGCGTCTTGGTCACCAGAGTCCCGATAATGCCGGGCCGCCCGGTGCGCGGAATGCTCATGCCTTTGAGCGCAGGATGATTTCGGATCCGATCCGGCGTCTCGCCGTTCGCGACCTGCCATCTGATTTCGCCCTTGTCGAGATCGATTGCGCTGATGCGGCCGTAGGGCGGCTTGATCAACGGCAGACCCTGGACGTCGAGACTCTGGACGGCGCCTCCGCCCTCGGCGCCCGCGGTCGCGCCGGATCCGCCCGAGGTCCGTGCACCAGTCAACACGGTGCCCTGGTGATAGCGCACATCGATGCCAGGAGGCGGCGGGACGAGCCCCATCACCGCGACGGCGCTCTGCGAGCCCACGTAGAGCGTGTGCGTCTCGGGATCGTACGAACCGCCGGGCCAGTTGGTGGCCGGCGCCTGCGCCGCCATCGCCAACGTGGCGATCGGGCCTTCAGCCCTGCTCACGACAGGTGGAGTGAAGAGCGGTCCAATCTTGTAGCGTGCGATCGCTTTCATCGCCTCCGCACGCAGCTCCGGCGTGAAGTCGATCAAATCGTCGACCGACAAGCCCTGGCGATCGTAGGCTGGCGGTTTGGTTGGGAACGGCTGCGTCGGCGAGTACCACTCGCCCGGCACGTCCCCCTTCGGGGCTGGCCGCTCTACGATCGGCCAGATGGGTTCGCCGGTCACGCGATCGAAGACGTAAAGGAATCCCTGTTTGGAGGGCTGCGCGACCGCCTTGATCATCCGGCCGTTGGCCGTGATGTCGGCCAGAATCGGCGCGCAGGGGATGTCCATGTCCCAGATGCCGTGATGGACCAACTGGTAGTGCCACTTCCGCTGACCGGTTTGCAGATCGACGGCCACGAGGCTCTCGCTGAACAGCGTGTTCCCCGGGCGCTCGCCTCCGTAATAGTCATGCGTCGGCAACTCCACGGGCAGATACGCGATCCCCAGTTCTTCATCCACCGAAATCTGCGCCCACACGCCGGTGTTGCCGGTGTACCTCCACGAGTCCTTTTCCCACGTGTCGTTGCCGAACTCGCCGAGTTGCGGAATCGTCCGGAACAGCCACAGGCGCTTGCCGGTTCGCGCGTCGTATCCGCGGACCGCGCCTTTGACGTTGCTTCTGCTCTTGGGATTCGCGCCGGTTTCGAAGGCAGCGCCCACGATGACGACGCTCTTCGCCACGATGGGCGTCGAGTGGAGTCCCACCGGTGCCTTGACCAGATCCAGCTCCTGGTCGAACTCGAGCTTCAAGTCCACGATGCCGTCCCGCCCGAAGCTGGGCACCGGACGGCCGGTGTTGGCGTCAAGTGCGACAAGGCGATAACCAGGCGTGACGTAGAGGATCCGTTCCTCGCGGCCGTCGGTCCAGTACGCGAGGCCTCGGCCTGAGAGCTGCCGCGGCGCGGCGGCGCCACGCGGACCCTCACGCTCGCTGTGCATCCAGATCAGCTCTCCCGTCGCCCCGTCCAGCGCCACGACGTCCCGCCGTGTTCCGGCCGTCGAAAACACCTTGCCGTTGACCATCAGCGGCGTCGACTCGAAATTGAATTCCGGTCGCGGCCCGAGGTTCTGGGTCTTGAAGCGCCAGGCGACCTCCAAGTTGCTGAAGTTCGCGGCGCTGATCTGATCGAGCGGTGCGTATCGCGTGTGAGCCAGATCGCCGCCGTAGGTGGGCCATTCACCGTTCTTTGCGCCAGCCTGGCCTCGCACGGGCCCGGTGGTCCACAGAAGGGCCCCGAAGGCAACAACGAGCGATGCGGAACGAGCGATGCGCGTCTTCATGGGGGAATCATACAAGGGGTCTGCTACCTATCTGCTAAAATCCGCGCTGAGGAATCGCCATGATTTCAACAGTTGCGAGGGCGTTGCGTTTTTCCCTCGGTGATCTGGTCGTCGTGTGCACGGCCGCTTCCACGGCTTGGGCGCAGTGGGAGCCGGGATCCCACTCCCTGCTTGGCGAGCTGGCAACTCGAAATCCGTTTCAAGAGTCGAGAGATCAATCGATGACCACGCGCTTCATTCGGCACGGCGACCTCATGACCGTGCTCGCGGTCATCGAGGATCCGATCTACCTGCCGCAACAGCAGGGGCCACCGCCGGTGCCACCGCCAGCGGGACGCGGCGCGGCCGCGGCGCCGAAGCCGGACAACCCGCAGTCGCTGGCGCACGTCGACGCGGCGAAGAAGCTTGTGGGCAACGACGCGTGGCTGCTTGGGCCCTACAACGTCTACTGCGTCGCAGGAAACGCCAGGCCGAACAACGCGAACGCTCCGGAGCTGGAGCCCGCAAAAGATCTTCGATAATTTGAACGCCGTCGGAAACTCTGAAGCGACGGTCTATCCTGCGAACCCGCCCGCAAACCAGGCGATTGCGACGATGCTACCGTCGTCGGCCTCCAGCGGGAACTGGAGGTGACGTCTTGCTGTTCAAAACCTTCGCGGCGTTTCAAGAGCTGGTCGACTACCGCAAGAACAAGAACGGTTCGTGGAAGGCGGAATTCCACGGAGCAGTCGATATCGAAGCCGAAGGCCCCACGCTCGAAAAGTGTCGAAGTCGAGCGTGCGATGCGCTCGACGAGAAGCTGGCCGCCTGGCTTGCCGGCAAGGCAGATTGTGCAACATCGAAGGCCGCCGACCATTGAATTGACTGACATGTTCCACGGGAGCTGGCGCGATTTCCTTGTGTTCGCCGGCGGGTACGAAGCGTGCACGGACTCGCGAGGGGGATTACACAGCCTTCTCGAACGACGATCGCTCTCCATACGGTCGGGTTCGACCGAAGACGTGAGATCCAGGTCGTCGTGATATCGTGATATCATCATGTCGAGGAGGGCGGCATGGCGCAGGTCGTCGTTCGACACTTGGAAGACGACGTGAAGGAGAGGCTGAAGCGTCGCGCGAAGCGCCACGGGCGCAGCATGGAGGATGAGGTTCGTCACATCTTGCGCACCGCCGCAAAGGAGGAGCGTCGCGCCGTGCGTAAGCTTGGATCACGCATGGCCGCGCGTTTCAAGACTGTCGGACTGTCAGCGGACCTGCGGGAATTACGCGGTCAGCCAGCGCGGTCGGCGGACTTTGACCAGTGATCATCCTCGATACCAACGTGCTGTCGGCATTGATGCGGACCGCGCCCGACCCGCCGGTCGTCACCTGGCTCGATCGCCAGCCCGCCGAATCAGTGTGGATCACGAGCATCACGGTGTTCGAGGCGCGTCTCGGCCTGGCGGTGCTCCCTCTGGGCCGACGACGACGCGCCCTCGAGACGGCGTTTGCGCGGCTGATCGAGGACGACTTGGAGAACCGTGTGCTGGATTTCGATGTCCCTGCGGCGACCTCGGCGGCCTTGCTCGCGGCCGAGCGACAGAGGGCGGGGCGTCCCGTGGACATGCGCGACACGCAAATTGCAGGTATCGCCCTCGCGCGGCACGCCACCCTCGCGACGCGCAACGTGCGGCACTTCGCGGACTTGAAGGTTCCAGTCGTTGATCCGTGGACAGCGTAATAAGACGCACCGCTACACACCCGCAGCCTTGAGTGCCGCGAGCACCCGCCCGTCCCTGAATGGAATCCGGCGGAGCCGAACGCCGGTTGCATCGTAGACGGCGTTGGCGACCGCGGCGATCAGGGGCTTACAGATCGCCTCGCCGGCTCCGTAGTGAGGAAGGTCGGGCCGGTTCGGATTCGGATCTCCGTTCACCAGCACAATGTCGACCGTCGCCGGCGCGTCGGCGTGCGTGAGCGTAGGAGACGAGCGCCAATTCACGCTCGTGACCTTTTCGGTGTCGAACTGCACTTCCTCGTGGAGCGCGCGGCTCAGCGAGTGGAGCATGCCGCCTTCGATCGTGCGACGCAGCGCCTCGGGGTTGATGACCAGCCCGCAGTCGTGCGCGCACACCAGCCGCTTCACCCAGACATGGCCGGTTTGCCGATTCACCTCGACCTCGGCGATCTGCGCGACGACGGTCTGGCTGCGGAACGTGTACGAGAGGCCGCGTCCGGTCAGGATGTTTCCGGCGCCGCCTGCACTGAACGTCTTGGGTGAAGGGCGAACGTCCCAGCCGTAGGCTTCGGCCGCCGCCTTGACGACCGCAATGGAGCGCGCGCGCTTGAAGCCGGTGTCGTCGGTGGTGCTGGCCGTGAGGAGCTTCAGGCGGAAGGCGAGCGGGTCGACTTTGGCCGCTGCCGCCAGTTCGTCGATGAATGATTCGGAGGCGAACGTCGACTGTGGACCATTGGGATCCCGCAGGTTTCCCACGCGAAGCGGCGTCTCCCACACGAGGGGCAGGCTCACCACCTGCGTGGCGATGCGCCGGTTGGGGATGACGTACATTTCCGAGGGCGTGGCCGCGCTGCCCGCGGCGGGTCTGGCACGCCTCGATCCCATGAGCTGAGCGATCAGCACGGTATCAGACTCGTTGTAACCGAGGTGATTGTAGTCGGCGGCCCGGGCATTGTAGTCGAATGCCACGAGGTTTCCTTCGGCGTCCAACCCTCCGCGCAGCTTGACGGTGAATGCCGGGGCCTTGGTGTCCCACGCCGTCTCTTCGTCCCTCATCCACTGGACGCGAACCGGGCGGCCGATCTCCCTGGCCAGGTAGGCCGCCTCGCATCCCGCATCGTCGGCGGCGGTGCGGCCGTACCCTTGCGGCCCTTCCATCCACACGACACGCACGTGATCGCGTGGCATCCCGAGAAACGCGGCGACGCCTGTTCGCATGCCATAGGACTTCATGTCGTTGGAATAGATCGTCATCTGGCCGTTCGACGGATCCGCCGTGGCATGGGCCGGACCGATCGCCGTATGCCCTTGGAACGGCACTTCGTATTCGGCCTCGATGACCCGTGCCGCGCCTGCCAACGCCGCGTCGGGGTTCCCCACCACGTTCGGGTTGGAACTGGACGTGGGGGTCGAGCCGCGCATGTAGGTGAACAAGTCTTCCGATGACGGGAAGGGCGCCGTCGCCGGCTTTTCCCAGCTCGCCTTGAGCTGTCTGGAGGCGTTGATCGCCTGCTCTTCCCGTTCGCAGACGACCGCCACGTAGTTGCCCTTGCTCACCACTTTGATGAATCCCGGCATGCGTCGAACGGACGACTCGTCGATGCTGATCAACTTCGCGCCCGCGAACGGCGGCTTCACGTTGCGCGCATGAACCATTCCGGGCAGCTTGACGTCCACGGCCCATTTCTGCGAACCGTCCACCTTGGCGGGAATGTCGTAGCGCCGCGGAGACTGACCGACGATCTTGAGCTCTTGTACCGGCTTGACTTTGGCCACGCCGGTCGTCGCGTCGATGTTGTTCCCCGTCAGCGCGACATTGAACCGCTTTCCACCGATCAGTTGTCCGTAGGTGACGCGCCTGGATGGATCCGCCTTCACGGTGATCACGGCGGCGCTGACGGCAAGCTGATCGATCGGCACGCCGAATCGTGCGGACCCCATGTCCAGCAACACGCGGCGAGCCTCGGCCGCGACGCGCCTCATGGGCCAGCCGTCGGTCTGGATCGCATCCGAGCCGCCGGATCCGCCCTGGTCGACGGTGATGTCCGTGCTGCCCATGATGCACGTGGTCTTGTCGTAGGCGATGTCCAGTTCGTCGGACATCATCTGCCGGAAGGCTGTCCCGGTGCCCTGGCCGCAGTCCGTCTTCCCGACGAAGAAGGTTGCGGTGTTGTCCTCATGAATGACGATCCACGAATCGAGTTGTCTGAAGTCGGGGTCGGGATACGGACCGGCCGCTTGGGACGCCGCGGCGAGCGGACCCGCGATCGCTGAAGCGCTTACGCTCACCACCAGCAGGCCCGAGGTCTTGAGGAAATCCCTGCGGGAGGTGGTGCCGTGCTGCTTCTCCAACACGTCTTCGATGTATGCCGGAATTTTCGTGAAGGTTGTCATGCGACCACCTGTGCCGCGCGCTTGATGGCGGCCTGGATGCGGTAATACGTCATGCAGCGACACAGCGTGCCGGCCATTCCTTGGCGGATTTGCGCGTCCGTCGGATGGGGGTTGCGGTCGAGCAACGCCTTGGCGGTCATGATCTGCCCGTTCTGGCAGAAGCCGCACTGCGGAACCTGCTCGTCAATCCATGCCTGCTGCAAGGGGTGGAGCTTGCCGTCCTTGGCGATTCCTTCGAGCGTGGTGATTTCGTCTTTCACGGCGGAAGTCGGCGTGATGCACGACCGCGTCGCGACGCCATTGATGATCACGGTGCACGCCCCGCACTGGCCGAGTCCACAACCAAACCGCGGACCCTGCAAGCCGAGATCATTGCGCAGGACATAGAGCAGCGGGGTCAACGGTTCGACATCCACGGTGTGCGTGGCCCCGTTCACCTTCAATGTGATGGTGCTCATGTATCAATTCTCCTACCGACTACTACGTGACGCTCTGCGGAAAGGCGCTCGGTGCAGTGTCTTGATAGCCCTCGCCTTTGAGCACCTCCATAGACTTGACGAGCGCGTTGATCTCGTCCTCTGTCAACTTCAGAGGCTTGATCTTCGGGTCGAGATTGGGGTTGCGGATGCCACCCTTGTTGTAGTGCTCCACGACGTCCCGCAGCGTTGCGAGTGAACCGTCGTGCATGTAGGGTGCATGAAGACTCACATCGCGCACCGTCGGCGTCTTGAACGCGCCTCGGTCGGCGTCGATTTTTGTCACCACGAAACGTCCTTCGTCCTTGAATTGTCTGCTCTTGGGGTCCCAGCAGATGCCGAGATTGTGGAACGTGCTGTCGGTGAAGTTCTGGCCCAGATGGCATTGGTTGCACCCGGCCTTGCCGAAGAACAACTCATCACCCTTTTTGACTTCTGCCGAAACCGCGTTATCCTCGCGCCCTTTCTTCCAGCGGTCCCACGGCGAATTCCCGCTCATCCTGGTCCGCTCGTAGTCCGCGATGGCCTTCGCCACGCGCTCCTTGGTGATCTCGTCCGTGCCGAATGCCTCCTTGAAATACAGGGCATACCCAGTGATCTTCTTTTCGGATAGAGGGTCCCCGCCTGATTGATGAACGATGGGGCCTTGCGTCCGCCCTTCTGGCCGCGAATCCCCGTCGAAACGGGCGTCGGCTCAGAAAACGCGTTCTCCGGGTGGTGGCAGCTCGCGCACGCGATCGTCGCGTCCGCCGAGAGCCGTTTGTCGTAATAGAGCCAGCGGCCGAGGCGCACTCGCTCCGGCGTCGGCGGTTCCGGCAAGTCGGTCAGCTTGCTGTCGATACCCAGCGGAGGGGCAGGCAGCGGTACGACCGGGTTCGCGGCTTCCCACGCAGGCACGACGGGCGCCGTGGCCTGGTCCTTCTGTTCTTTCTGCTGGTTGCAGGCCGCCAGCAGCGCAATCCCCGTGAGCATGACGAGCGTGGAATGCAGTGGGTTCTTCACAGTCCTCCTCGATCTCTCGGAAGGCCGAAGTTTAGCACGACGAAATCAGAGATTCGGTCGGAAATTGGTTACCTGGGGGAAACGAACATAGCTGCACCGCCGGTACGTCGGGGCGGGTCACGGCTGAGGGGCTTCATGACGCACGACCGTACGTCACAAGAATCCGTCGCAGCCCGAGCGTGCGGGTGTAGGATGACGCGGATCTGGGCCTGAGAGGAAGAGAAGCATGCGAGCGCATCACCGATTCGTGCAGATCTCCCCGCTTCGCTTTCTCGCTGTGCTGATGGCGCTCACGTTCGCAACAGAATTCGGCATCATGTTCCTTCTGCGGGCCATCCTCCCGGAGCACACAGACGAATGGACCGAAGCGAGCATCGACGCCCTCCTGCTGGTCCTCATCCTGGCACCGATCCTCTGGTGGATGACTATCCGCCCCCTGCGGGGCGCCGTTGTTACCGAACAACAACGGGCTGCAGCCATCGTGCGGGGCGCTTTTCACGGAGTGATCACGATCGACGAGGGCGGCTCGATTGAATCGGTCAATCGCATGGCCGAAAGCATCTTTGGCTACCGGGAAGAGGAACTGCTCGGCAGACCAGTCACGCTGCTCATGCCTGAACGATACAGAGCGGCCCACCGCGCCGCCCTGGAACGGAGGCGTTCGACCGGCACGTCTCACTTCACTGGGGTAATCATCGAAGTGCACGGCCTTCGGAAGGACGGGAGCGAGTTTCCACTCGAGCTGTCGATGGCCGGTTGGCAAACCGGAGGCGCCAGGGGGTATGCCGGTTTCGTCCGAGACATCACGGATCGGAAGCGAACGGAAAGGGAACTGCTCCGACTGAGAAAGGCCGTTGAGGCGTCCAGCGAGATCATCTTCCTGACCGATTCCGACGGAATCATCACGTACGTCAATCCTGCATTCACCAAGGCCTACGGTTACTTGGCCGGGGAGGTGGTCGGCCTCACGACGGCTCGAATCCTGAAGAGCGACGCGACACCGCCGGAAGAGTACAAGGTCTTTTCGAGGACGCTTCGCACGGGGCAGGCCGTCAGGCACGAGTTCATCGATAAGACGAAGGATGGCACGCTGATCCCTGTCGAGGTGTCGGCGAGCCCTATTCTTGATGAGAACGGCGCAATTGCGGAATTCCTGGCCATCACAACGGACATTACCGAGCGAAAAGAACGAGAGGGCGCACTTCGAGAGAGCGAAGAACGATACCGGGCTCTCGTTGAGAGCATCGATGAGATTGTGTTCGCCGTTGAGATGACAGACGACTCGCCCGGAGGGGTCGTCTCGTTTGTCAGCGATCGCGTCGAGAGCGCCATCGGGCACACCGCTCAGGATTTCCGGAGCAACCCGCAGCTCTGGAGTTCCCTGATCCATCCTGACGACTCCTCGTCCGTCGCGTCGGACACAGCCCGGCTCTTCACGGAACGGATACCGGTTACCCGCCAGTATCGCCTGCGCGACGATCGGACGAGCAGCTACCGGTGGTTCGAGGACAGGGTGGTGCTGCAGAATGCACGAAATGCACTGCAAACGTCGACGCTTTTCGGCGTTGCCCGCGACATCACCGAGCGCAAGCAATTGGAGGACCAGTACCGACAGGCACAGAAGATGGACGCGGTCGGACGGTTGGCCGGCGGCATCGCGCACGATTTCAACAACCTGCTCACCTCCATCCTCGGCTTCACGCAGCTCGCTGTGGAGGCGTTGCCCGAGGGCAGCCCGCTCCGCATGGATCTTGCCGAGGTCTACCGGGCTGGTGAGACTGCGGTGTTGCTCACGAAGCAGATGCTCGCCTTTAGTAGAAAGCAGACGCTGAAGCCAGTGATCTTGGACCTGAACCACGTCGTCACCGGGCTCGAGCGGATGCTGCGCCCGCTGGTGGGCGAAGCCGTCCAGATGGTGTTCCTCCTGTCGCCAGAGCTCTATCCGGTGAAGGTGGACGCCAGCCAGATCGAGCAGGTCATCATGAACCTTGTGGTCAACGCCAAGGACGCGATGCCGGAGGGCGGGACCGTGACCTTCGAGACCGCCAACGTGCGGCTGGACAAGGCGTTCACGCGGACGCATCCCGAGGTGGCGCCTGGCGACTATGTCCGGCTGGCCATCACGGATACGGGTACTGGCATGGCCGCCGAGACGCTGGGGCGCATCTTTGAGCCGTTCTTCACGACCAAGGAGATCGGCAAAGGCACCGGCCTGGGCCTGGCGACCGTGTATGGGATCATTAAGCAGAGCGGTGGGTACGTGTACGTCGACAGCCAGCTCGGCCACGGCTCGACCTTTGCGGTGCTGCTCTCGCGGACACGCGGGGAGATCGCATCGTCGCCCGTGAGGGAGGACACCGGCCCGCTCGTCTTCGGATCCGAGACGATCCTGCTCGTCGAAGACGAGGCCGGAGTCCGACAGCTCGCCCACCGGGTGTTGACCCAATGCGGCTACACCGTCCTTGAAGCCTTCGACGGAGACGACGCGCTCCTGCTGTCCGACGGTTATGCGGGCTCCATTGACCTCATGCTGACGGACATCGTGATGCCCAAAATGAGCGGACCCGTCGCTGTGGAGCGCGTGAGGGCGCGCAGGCCGGCTATCAAGGTGCTCTACATGTCGGGGTATGCGTCCAGCCAGTTGGCCATCGACGCCAGCACATCATTTCTGGCCAAGCCGCTCACGCCAAGCGCGCTGGCGCGTGCGGTTCGGGCGGCCTTGGACGCACCGAACTAACTTAACTTACTTCTTCGGCACGAGCCGCACGATCTTACCGCCGTCCCCATCGGTCATGACATACAGCGCGCCGTCGGGACCTTCATTGACGCCGCGGATTCTCATATTGAGCTCGGTCAGCAGGCGCTGCTCGGCAATGACGCGCTCATCCTTCAACACGAGCCGGATGAGCGATCGTCCCGCGAGCGCCGACACGAACAGATCGCCCTGCCACGCCGGAAAGAGCTTCCCGGTGTAGAAGCCGATGCCTGCCGGCGCGATGTCGGGCGTCCAGAAATACACCGGCTGCTCCATCCCGGCTTCAGAAGTCTTGTCGCCGTTGATGGACTTTCCCGAGTACTCGTGCCCGTAACCGATGACCGGGAAACCGTAGTTCTTGCCCTTCTCCACCGCGTTAATCTCGTCGCCGCCTCTCGGCCCGTGCTCGCTCGTCCACAGCTTGCCGGTGCGCGGGTGAATCGCCACGCCCTGCATCTCTCTGAAGCCGAGCGCGTAGATCTCGGGACGGGCGCCGGCGCGGCCGACAAACGGATTGTCCCTGGGAATCGATCCGTCGGTGTTGATCCGCAGCACCTTGCCCATGTTGCTGTCGAGCTGCTGCGGCTGCGGCCAGTCGACCGAGTTGATGCCGACGCCGCCTGGAATCGTGGACGTGATGAGCAGCGTGCCGTCCGGCGCCTGAATCACGCGTCCGCCCGTGCCTTCGGCGTTGAGCAGCACCTTCAGGCCCTCGAGCCGCTTGTCGTCGGCCGACAGCTTCGCGCTGGCCACCAGGAGAACACCCGGAGTGCGCGGCGGCGCGGCCGCATTCGTGCCTTCCTGCAACACCGTGTAGCTGAGGTAGATCGTGCGATTGGTGGCGAACGCTCTGTCCGGCCTCACTTCGTACAGGCCCTGGCCGCGCGCCCAGATGTTGGACGGCAGCCCGCCGATCGGCTCTGAAACCTTGCGGTCTTTCCCGACGATCTTGATGCGGCCGGGGCGTTCGCCGACGAGGATGCGGCCGTCGGGCAGGAAGCTGAAACAAAACGCGCCATTCAATCCTTCCGCGACCGTCTCGACGTCGTACGCGGCGGTCCTGGCCGGCACCGGCGCGTGCGTCTGCCCCAGCCACTGCGGAATCGGCGAGTAGCCGTCGGGCGCGGCGCTCCCGTCCACGGGATTCGGCGGTCCCGGCGCCTGCGCCGACGGACGGGGGATCACCCGCGACGTCTGCGCATCCATCCCTGTCATACCTGTCGCGCTGAGCGCGACCAACACCGCACCGGCCACCAACAGCTTGCGCATCATCTGTCCTCCAGTAAGGGCCCTACCACCGAAAGGCACGTGGGTGCCCATCGGGACCAATCGCACTCCGAGAAACCAACGCTTACCTCCTGTCCGGAAGCGCGAACACGTACATGGCATTTCCGGTCGCCGGAGGATGAAGGTCGGGAGCGATGGTCGCGGGCACAAGCCGCGGGCTGCCGCCCCCGTTTCCCGTCGTGACGCCGATGTACTGTTTCCCGTCGATGCTGAATGTCACAGGGAAACCTTGCACCGATGTGGCGAGCCGCGTCTCCCACAGCACCGCGCCGGTCTTGACGTCGAATGCCCTGAACCTGCGATCGAGATCTCCGGCAAACGCGACGCCGCCGGCCGTCGAGATCGTCGCCGTCATGAAGGGCGCCCGCTGTTCGTAGGACCACATTTCCTTCATGGTCCTCACATCGAAGGCCGCCAGCTTGCCGATGTTGCCGTCCGAGCCGGGCATTTCGTAGAAACGCCGGCTCGCTCCCCCCCCGCTCCCTCCGCCTTCCTTCTGCTCGACTTTTTGCGCGCTGAGCTCGAGGCAGCTCTGGCTGAGCGGGATAATCAACTGGTTCGTTCCCGCGTGATAGCTCGACGCCGGCCAGTTGTGACCGCCTTCCGTGCTCGGGCAGCCTTGTACCCAGTCGCCGAACCGCTGCTCCAGGATGTCCGTACGGTAATGAGGCTTGCCGGTCTGGGGATCGAACCGCTCCCACACGTTCTGAAAGACGGTTTCCTTGTGGCCGAGGTACTTGCCGGTCTTGCGATCGAGCTTCCACAAGATGCCGTCCTTGCCGACGGTAAACACCAGGTTCTGATTGCTATCGTCCACGAGCACGCGCTCGAACACGACGTCGAGATCGAGCGACTCCGCCGGCGCATGCTGGAAGTGCCAGGCGAGCTTGCCGGTGTCGACATCCAACGCGAGCGTGGAGCTGGAGAAGAGCGCATCGTCGTTGACTGACATGCCGCGGCTGATGGGCATCCACGGTTTCGCCTGCGCGGTTCCCCAATAGGTGAGATTCAGATCGGGATCGTAGCTGCCGGTAATCCACGACTCGCCGCCGGCGCGGAACAGATCCGTCAGCTTGCCCCAGGAGTCGCCTCCGGCCTCGCCTTGCCGCGCGATCGTGTTGAACCGCCACAGTTCCTTGCCCGTGGCCGTGTCGTACGCGCTGATGAAGCATTTTTCTTCACGGTAGGTCTGGCATCCGCCAAGCCCCTGAATCAGTTTGCCCTTGGCCACCAGAGGGCCGCTGCTGGTGCTGTAGTTGCCTTTCGACCGATCGCCGATGGTGGTTTGCCACACGGTCTTGCCGGTCTTCGCATCGAGCGCGACCAGCCGCGCATCGCTGGTCGCGGTAAAGACTTTGTCGTCGTAAATGGCGATGCCGCGCATGGCGGCGCCAGTCGCGGCCGCGCCGTAGCGGTTTTCCCAGATCAGCTCGCCCGTGCGGCCATCGAGCGCCTGCATGATGTTGCCAGGATTGTTGAGATAGACGATGCCGTTGTGCACGAGCGGAGCCGGTTGATTCGAGCCGCCTTCATTCATCGCCCAAACCCACTGGAGGCGCAGATCCCGGACGTTGTCGCGCGTGATCTGGCTGAGTGGGCTGTAATCGGTCGCGTGGTAGTCGCGTCGAATCATGAGCCAGTCGCCGGGACTTGGACTGCGCAGCATCGCATCGGTGACCGGCACGTAATTCTTCACTTCTCCCGCCACCGTGATGCCCACCGGCGGTGGCGCCGCTCCCCGCCCACGGCCTTGTCCTCCAGCCGGCGCGGGCGCCGCCCCGCGTTGCCCTTGTGCGGGCGCCGCCACCACCTGAGCCTGGCCTGTCGCCACCGAATTGATCGCCACTTCCGTGGCCGTCGTCAGCGGCTGATTCCCGGCGGGAGCGCCGTTGGACTGCAGGATGAACGCGGCGACGTTCGCGTATTCCTCCTGACTGAGCGCGCCTGGTCTCGCCGGAGGCATGCTCAACTGCATGAACGAGAGCAGCTCGCGCGTCGAGCGCCTGCCCCACGCGTCCATGAATTCGGAGCCGGTGAGCGGGGCGGCGTCACCACTGCCCTTGAGATCCGGGAGGTGGCAGCTTGCACACTGCTCCTGATAGGTCGTCCGGCCGGCGGCCGCCTGGGCCGCCGTATACCGGCCAGCCGCCGGTCCCTGTTGGCCGGCGAGCATCACGAGGCTGAACGGAGCGATGGCCGTCACTGCCAGCGCACGTTGCGTTCTGGATCCGCGCATCGGTTGTGCCTCCTACCGCAGCAGCCAGCCCCAGAGATTCCCGTCCGGGGCTTTCTCGCTTGAAAGCTGAATATAGAGCTGTCCCTTCCGCAGGCTCTGCACCTGTTCTGGAGTCAAATCGAGCGAGCCCGTGATCGTACCGTTCATCGCTTTGGAAACCATCATCTCGCCAAAGGGTGCTCCGCGCACACCCATCGCCAGGCCGCGATGAAGACGGGCCACGGTTGCCGGTGAGCGCAACCCTTCGAACGAGCCGCTGATCGTGAGCCTCGCGCCAGCCAACACGGCCGATGCAGCACCCGATCCGGCCACCGTGTCGCGCATCCCGCCATCCATCGGGACCGTCGTGAAGCGCACTTTGTATCGTTCCTGGTTTTGCGCGGCGGCGGGCTGCACGAGCCAGCCACAGACCAGGGCGATCATCACGACAGCCATAGACCTTGAATTCATATTCGGTACGGCGGAGGCCACATCAGCGGAACGCGCTCGATTCAACTATGCCAAAACAACCGCGTGACTCGGCATTCATCGGGACTCACACGCCAGGCGTGCACCGTTTCTCAGGGCCCACCTTTGGGCCGCCGATGCGGCTGTCCGGACGGTACTTGTCGTGGCAGTTCGCGCACGTTTCGGTGAGTCGATCGCTCAGCTTGTTCACGGCGTCCTGGCGCTTGGTCTTGGCCGCGCTGTATTCGGCCATCCCTGTCGCGCGGAGCGCCTCAGCGAGCTTCACGAAATCCGGCTGGTTGAGCGGGACAGGCTGGCCGTTCGAGCACATGCGTCCCGGAATCAAGATGAGATTGGCGAACTCGGCCAGCGCGAGGCCGGCATTCTCGACACCCTCCCACCCTTGATACGCGCCGAGGTACGGTCCGTTTTGATCGGGCTTCTTCTTGGCGGGATCGTTGTCCTGCACGTTGAAGATGATGTTCGAATTGGGAAACGCTATGGCACGCATGATCTGGGCAAGTGTCCCGTGCACCCGGGAGGTTGAGCCTCCCCGGGCCGGCGCGGCGGCCCCTCGGGCAGGCTGCGCGGGAGCGGCGCCTCGGGCAGGCGCCTGAGCGGTCGCGATCTCCGGCAGAGACAGCGCGGCGACCCCGGCAGAGAGAAGCAACGTGAAAAATATGCGGCGGACTGTCATCTTTGCGCCCCTGTCTAAGCGCGCGTTGCGAAATCTCGCAACCCGCTCTACGGAAGCCATACTACTCAGGAGAGGAGAGGGCCGCAACTGAAGAAATTCTGAAACCGGCGTTCGCCCCCCTATTGCCGCAACGCGTACACGAAGAGCGCGCTGCCGGCGGCGATCGCCACGTGCTGCCGCCCCCCGATCGAGTACGTCATCGGCGCCGCCGAGACCGCGCCGCCGACGCTCGTCTTCCAGAGCAGCGCGCCGGTCCGCGCATCGAGCGCGAAGAAGTAGCCCTCGCGGCCGCCGGAAAAAAGCAGATCGGACGCGGTCGTGAGGATGCCGCTGTCGGTCACATCGGACATCTTGAATTCCCACTTCTTCTCGCCGGTCCTCGGGTCGAATGCCTGCACCGCGCCGTAGCCCTCTTCCGGCAACCGGCGATTCACCATCGGTCCCGGCTGCACCATGCGCACGGACATCAGTGGTCCGGCGCCGGTGAATCGCTGCCCTTCCGTGTACTCGACGGGACGTTTGATGTAGGTCGAGTAGGTGTCCATCCAGCTCGGAATGTAGAAGAAGCCGGTGCGCGGGCTGTACGACGGCGAGTACCAGTTCGTCCCGCCCTGGTTGCCGGGATAGATGAGCGTGCCCTCCGGCGTCGGCGACAGCATCTTCGTCGGCCGTCCCTGGTCATCGAGGCCGGCGGTCCAGTTCACCTTGACGAACGGTTTGCCGAGCAGAAACTGCCCGTTCGTGCGATCGAGCACGTACATGAAGCCGTTGCGGTTCGCCCACAGCATCGCCTTGCGCGCGCGGCCCTGCCACACAATGTCGGCGAGCACCGGCACCTGCACGGAGTCGTAGTCGAACTCGTCGTGCGGGGTGAATTGAAAATACCACTTCAGCGCGCCGGTGTCCGCGTCGAGCGCGACGACCGACTCGCTGAATAAATTGTCCCCGCCGCGCCGATCGCCGTTCCAGTCGGGACCGGGATTGCCGATCCCCCAATAGGTCAGATTGAGGTCCGGATCGTAGGAACCGGTCACCCACACCGAGGCGCCGCCGCGTTCCCAGGAGTTGCCCTCCCAGGTTTCGTGGCCGCGCTCCCCTGGTCCTGGAATCGTGTTGAATCGCCACGCTTCCTTGCCCGTGCGTGCGTCGATCGCGGCCAGAAAGCCGCGAATCCCGAACTCACCGCCGACCGAACCGACGATGACCTTATCCTTGACGACGAGTGGCGCCAGCGTGAAACCGTAGCCCGCCTCCGGGCGTGCGCCGCCAACCGCCGCGTTCCACACGAGGCCGCCTGTCTTGGCGTCGATGGCGAGCACATGCCCGTCGAGGGTACCCATGAACAGGGTGTTGCCCAGTATCGCGACGCCACGATTCACGCGGCCGCAGCAGGGTCGCGCCTGCGTCGAAGGCGCGTACGAATAGACCCAGAAGACGCGTCCCGTGGCCGCATCGAGCGCGACGAGATCGTTGGGAGCCTGCACGGTGTACATGACGCCGTCGATCAC
>JAHFUI010000006.1:0-46688 GCA_023265175.1 Acidobacteriota bacterium | reverse complement strand
TCGAGCAGCGATCGTTCCATTTCCACGCCGCGGCGGAACGAGCCAATCTCAGTGAGGTTTGGACCGGTTCGCGAGCCGGTCCCGCTGACGGCATGGCAGGTCAGACACTGCCCCTTTCCCTCGAACAGGGATCGGCCGCGACCAACGTCGCCACCGGCGATCGCGCCGGGGCCGCCGATCGTCATCGACCGCAGGTATCCGACGATCGTGCCCGCCTGGCTTTCGGAGAAACTGCTGGGTGGCATCGGCGTGCCCGGCACTCCTCTGACGATGACGCGCAGGAGATCATCGTCAGAAGACGCGCGGCGAAACTGCCCCTTGCTGAAGTTCACGCCGGCGACGCCGTCGCCCTCTGGACCGTGACAGGTAGTGCAGTTCGCCTGGAAGAGCCGCGCACCCGCCTCGACTTCCGCGGGAAGATAGTTGCGCTGCTGCGCGAAGAGCGGGCTGGCCGAGCAGAGCGCGGCCAGTCCAAAGACAGCTATTCGAGCTCTCATCCCATCCCACCTTCAATCAGCCTGATCACGGGCACGCCCATTGCACTCGATCAGTTGAAACAAACGAAATCAGGCTCAAGTACGCAGGTTCTGCAACGGATCGTGTGAGGCGACGATGATAGTATTGAATCGAAGGCAGCGTGCGGTTCTTGCCGACAAGCTGCCAGACGTGGCCAACGTGGCGGCTGGCGCTCTCGTATTCGGACAGTTTCTGGGTGGGCGTCCGTTCTCGTTTCGACTTGCGGTCGTTGGTTTCGCGCTCTGGATCCTTTTCGTCATTTGCAGCGTTCTATTGGCCGGAGGGAACGAATCATGACCTTCTTTTTCGTTCTGTATGGCGGCATCGCGCTTTTTGCCGTAACCATCACGCTGCTCGACTACCTCGGACGCCGTCAGCGCCGCAAGGCGCGTAAGCGATAGCACCTTCCTACTTGCAGGTATAGCTCGCCGGATCCTCCGTGTTCCCGCTTCCCTTGTATGTCGCAACCCGCGGGTACTGACACACGAGCCGCTTCCCCACCTGCACGCCGTTCTTGTAGTGATCGACAATCAACTGATCGGGCGCCTTCCCGGTCTGCTTCCACGATTCGATCACACTGAGCGCGTCGAAGTTGATGTTCTCCGCGCCGTTGGTGCCCGGGCCGTGGCCCATCGCGGGCACCATGAAGAAACGCATCGATTCCTTCACCGCCTTCGCGCCGGTTTTCGAGACGACGTTCTTGTAGTAGTTGATCGCGACCTTTGGCGGGACGGCCGTGTCGGCCCAACCGTCCACGAGCAGCAGCTTGCCGCCGCGCGCGAAGAACTTCTTGAGATCGGGGTCGACGGCGTTGACCGGCTGGATGTCCGGCTTGTCGGCCAGGGCCGTGTCGGTGTCGAAATCCACCGGACGTGTCTTGTAATCCCAGTTCGGATCCTTGAACACGAAGTACTTGAAGAACTCCACCGGAATGCCGAGCGGAGTGTCGCCGCCCGCCAGTTGCCCCCAGCCGAGCTCGCTGCCCGGGTACATCGGCGAGTAGATTTCCTGTTTGGTGCGCGAATTGATCGGACCTGCGTAAATCTTCCGCGCCGCGTCGACCTGCGGACTCGTGAGGCAGGCCGGCGCTTCAGCGCCCTTGCACTGGATCACGCCAGGGTCGAACTTGCAGTGCTCCACGTCACCGATGATCCCGTCCTTGAGGCCGTCCAGCGCGTCGCACCGATTGAGCGCCGCCTCGTGAAGGACCGCGTATTTATCCGGCGGGATGAAGCTCGCCGCGTCCTTGTGCGTCGACTGCCAGTACCACATCTGGCCGAAGGTGTGACGCGTCAGGTACGACGACATGCCCGTGACGGCAATGACGTCGTAGTCCTCGGGGTACCGCTGCGCCGAACTGAGCGCCGCGATCGTGCCGCCGCCGCCTTCCGCCATCACGGAATAGGTGGGACCCTTGTCGTAATACGCCTTGATGAGCGCTTTCGCCGCGACGGTCATCTCATGGGCCGCACGATACCCGAAGTCCTTGATCTTTTCGGGATGATCGATCGCGTAGCGCGAGTCGCCCTCGTGGCCGGTGTTGTTGCCGGTCGTCGCGTAACCAAGCCGGACCCCGTTCGCGAGCGCGCCCGCGCCGACGGCGGCGCCGCCGCCCAGACCTCCGTTGCCCGTCCCGCGCAGCTTGCCATTCCAGCTCGCGGCCACCGGCATCCATAGTTCCATCTTGATGTCCGAATCGCTCGACGGCTTCAACGCCGCCTGCACGCGGCAGAAAGCCGGCAGATCGCCAAACTGCGGCCCTCTCCCCCGTCCGGGAGCAGCCTGCGCGGCAGCGGGCGCGCCGCCGCCGGCTCCGCCGCGAGCCGGGGCTGGTGGTGGCGTAAACGCTCCCGCAGCGACCGGCTGCGCCAGCGTGATCGTCGTATTCGGCAGCGACAACATCGTCAGGTTCTCGCACGTCGTCGCCGCGGCGGCCGGTTGCGCACGAAGGGACAGCGCCGCCAGCGCCAGGACGCAAACCAGCAGAAGCTTCCTGCTCATGTGACCCCCCTTACAAGATTGCAGAATTGCAGAATGGCAGGATTGCAGGAAGGGAAGGCAGGAACTTTACTTCCTGCCATTCTGCAATCCTGCCATCCTGCAATTGTTGTCAGGGCGCTTTGCAAACGAAGTTCGCCGCCTCGCCGGTGCTTCCGCTTCCTTTGTACGTCGCCACCTGCGGGTACGGGCAGAGCGGACGGGTGCGGTCCACCGCGCCGTCCTTCACACGTGACGCGTTGATGGAGCCCGGGGCCCTTCCGGTCTCCACCCACTGATTCAGTGCGCCGAGCATGTCGAACGTGCTCGTTCCATCGCCGCCGCCGCAGTGCCCCATGCCGGGCACCATGAACAAACGAACCGCGTCGCGCACGTTCTTGACGTTCGTCTTCGCCAGCACGTTCTTGTAGTACTCGGGCAAATAGCCGGGCGGGATCCCCGGGTCGCTCCACCCCGCATACATGAGCAGCTTCCCGTGCCGCAGCAGCTTCGTCAGATCGGGATCGATGGCCGTGAGCTGACCGACAACCTTGTCAGCCCTGGCGATATCGGCGTCGTAGCCGAGCGCGAGCGGGTCCCATTTCGGGTCCTTGAAGACGACATACCGGTAGACATCCAGGGCGTAGCCGACCGGTTGCGCGCCGGCCGATGAGGCCCACCCCAGCTCGCTGCCGGGAAACAGCGGCGAGAAGATCTGCTCGCCGGTCCGCGGGTTCTTCGCGCCCGTGTAAATCTTCCGCGCCGCTTCCACCTGCGCGGCGCTCAGGCAGCCGGGGCCGTCGCCCCTCGACTGCGCTCGGGGCGACCCTGAGCTTGTTGAAGGGTCCGCGTCCTTGCACTGCACGACTTTCGGATCGAACTTGCAGCGCGTGGGATCTTCGAGCACGCCGTCTTTCACGCCGTCGAGGGCGTCGCATGCGGCGACCGCCGCGTCGTGAAGCACGGTCAACTTGTCCGGCGTGAGGTAACTCGCCGCGTCCTTGTGCGTCGCCTGCCAGATCCAAATCTGTCCGGCCGACTGGCGCGACGCATAAATCGCCGGCGCGCCGGCAACGATGCCGTCGAAGTCGTCGGGGAAACGCTGCGCGGCGGTCAGGGCCTGCCGGCCGCCCGTCGAGCAGCCGTTGAAGTAGGACAGCTTTGGACCGTTGCCGTAGAACGCCGTCAGGATCGCTTTGCTCCTGGTCGTCGTCTCGTGAATCGCTCTGTCGGCGAAATCGGTCAGTCGCTCGGGATGATCGAGCATGAAGCTGCCGCTGCCGCCTTCATGCCCGGTGTCGGTCGTCGCCGCCGCATAGCCGCTCCGAAGCGCGGTGGCGAGACCGGCGGGAGCGATCGCACCGGCGAAGCCTCCGTTGCCCGGCACGACGAACTTGCCGTTCCATCCGGAGGCCGGCATCCAGAGCTCAATCTTGATGTCGGAGTCGCTGCTCGGCTTCAGCGTCGCGCTCACGCGACAGAAGGCGGGCAGATCGGCGAACTGCGGGCCCCGACCCTGGCCGCCACCCGCCCGTCCTGCCGGCGCGCCCGCGCGGCCATTCTCGACGGGCGCGTTCGCTCCGCCCGCGCGGGGTCCACCGGCCCTTGCGGGCGGGGCGGGCGGTACGTACGCCCCGGCCGCGACCAACTGCGCGGCCGTGATCGTCGTGTTCGGCAACGACAACGAGGTGAGATTCTCACACGACGCCGCAGCGGCGGGCGTGGCACGAAGAACGAGAACACTCAGTAGCGCCGCGAGCGTGGCTGGACGCATCGATTCTCTCCTCATGTGCACCGAACACGGATGGTCGGAGACGGCGACGGAGCCGTATTGTATGAAATTGTGGCCGCCGCTCACAGTAGAATACCCGCGATGCTAGGAGCGTGTCTGAGAAACCGGAACACGCTCCTAGTAGATCGGCTTCGCCGGCAAGAACGCCAATGATCTTGAATGACCGCGTGCGGGGCGCGCCTACTAGGAGCCCGTTTCGGCATACTCGGACGGGCTCCCAGCGAAGCTGCGCCTCAAACCGTCGAGAACGGAAGGCGGCCCACGCGCACCTTCGCTGTAGAAACGCCAATGTTTCACCGTTGCCCCGCGAAGCGGGGCCTAAGACAGCTTCTAAGGCGCGCCGGCAAAAACTTATATCATCTGTCACGATTCGGGCCTTAGAAGATGTCTGGATGGTTCTGCGCGGGAGGTACACATGACAGTCCGATCGATGGCCGCAGGCGCGGTTCTGGCCGTGGCCGTCGCGTTCGCCGTTCTTCACGGGCAGGCTGACAAAGCCGCGGGCTCAGCGTCGCCCCGCGCGGAGTCGGCGGGCGACTGGCCAATGTACAACCGCGATCTGGCCGGCACGCGCTACTCCCCGCTCAAGCAAATCAACACCGGCAACGTGGCGACGCTCGCGCGAGCGTGGTCGTATCCCCTGGGCCGCGATCGGACGGCGGGTTCGCTATCGGGCGGTTCGGAATTCACGCCGATCGTGGTAAGCGGCGTGATGTACGTCGCGGCGTCGGATCACGTCGCTGCGCTCGAACCGGAAACCGGCCGCGAGAAGTGGCGGTATCAGGTCAAGAACGGCGTTCCGTCCAGACGCGGCGTCGCGTATTGGGCCGGCGACGCAAGCGCTCCGGCGCGAATCTTCTTCACCTCGGAGCGCCGGCTGATCGCGCTGACGGCCGGCACTGGCGAACCCTCTGGCGGCTTCGGCAAAGACGGCGAAGTAGACATGGTGGCGCCCTACAACTCCGCGGCAACCGTTTACCGGGACCTGTTGATCCTCGGCACGAATGGATCGCCCGGCGGCGTACGCGCCTTCGATGCGCGGACCGGCGCGAAGGCGTGGGAATTCAATTCGGTGGCGCAGCCCGGCGACCCTGCGAACAAGACGTGGGCGGCCGACAGTTGGAAGAATCGCCCCGGCACTTACAGTTGGGCGTTTTCGCAGACGCTCGATGCCGAGCGAGGGCTCCTCTACGTCGCGATCGAAGCGCCCGGCCCCAACGACTATTGGGGCGGGGATCGCCTCGGCGACGATCTGTACGGCAACTCCCTCGTGGCGCTCGATGCCGGAACCGGCGCGCTCAAGTGGTACTTCCAGGCGGTCCATCACGATCTCTGGGACTACGATCTGCCGTCGCCGCCGGCGCTCCTCGACGTCACCGTGAACGGACGACGGACGCCGATCCTCGCGCTCGCCGCCAAGACCGGCTACATGTACATCCTCGATCGCGTCACCGGAAAGCCGGTGTTCGGGATCGAGGAGCGAGCGGTGCCGCCCAGCGGCGCGCCGGGCGAGAAGAGCTCGCCGACGCAGCCCATTCCGGTCAAGCCGCCGCCCATCGCGCGCGTCGGATACAGGGCCGACGACATCGTCACCGCCGCGGATACCAACGCGGAGCACGCCAAGTTCTGCCGCGAGCTGGCCGAGCGAAGCGGCGGCTTCTATAACGAGGGTCCGTTCTCGCCCTATGTGTATCGTGACGCGGGGGCGAAGCCGTTTTCGACGATCCTCTTCCCCGGATCGATTGGCGGCGCCAACTGGGGAGGGACCGCCGCCGACCCGACGATGGGTTACGTGTTCGTGAACACGAATGACGAAGCCAGCATCGGCTGGGTGGAAAAGGCGCCGGAGGGCGGACGCAGTCCGTATCGGCGGAACTCTATCGTCGGGCCGACCTCGCGCTTTCAATGGAAGGAAGGCGATCCGCGCACGGGCAACATCATGGGTGGCGAGCACGGCTGGCTGTGCAATCGACCCCCTTGGGGCAATCTGGTCGCCGTCAACGCGCGGACGGGCGAGATCGCATGGAAGGTGCCGTTGGGGATCACTGAGGAACTGCCGGAGGCCAAGCAGAAAACGGGGCGGCTGAATCTCGGCGGTCCGATCGTCACCGCGGGCGGGCTGGTGTTCATCGGGGCGAGCAACGACAAGCGCTTCCGCGCGTTCGACTCGAAGAGCGGCAAGGAATTGTGGGTCGCCAAGCTGGACATGAGCGCGCACGCAGTGCCGGTGACGTATCAGGGCAGGGACGGCAAACAGTACGTGGCGATCAGCGCCGGCGGCGCCAGCGCGCTCGACGATCCGGCTCCGGCCGGCTCCGAGGCGCTCGTCGTCTACGCGCTGCCGTAGCGGAAGTCAAAAGGCAAAAGTTAAAAGGCAAAAGTATGAGGACGAGCACGCTGTGCCTCGCGGTTGCGCTTGCCGCGATTCCAACGCACGCCTTGGCGCAGGCGCCGAAGGTCTGGACGCCGCAGGAGCTGTTCGTGCGCAACATCGGCACGCGGGAGCAGCAGGACCGGCAGTTTCCCCCTCATAAGGTGATCGGCAACATCTACTACGTCGGGACCGAGACACTCGCCTCGTTTCTGATCACTACGCCGCAGGGACACATCCTCGTCAACAGCATGTACGAGCGGAACTGGCCGGTGATTCGAAAGTCGATCGAACAGCTCGGGCTCAAGACCGCCGACATCAAGATCATCCTCGGCAGTCACGCCCATGCGGATCACATGGAAGCGGACGCGCTCATCAAGGACGCCACCGGCGCGCAGGTGATGGCGATGGCCGAAGATGTGCCCGCGTTGCAGGCGATGCGTCCCGGAGGCAAGGCCCATCCGATCGACAAAGTCCTCCGTGACGGCGATCAGGTCACACTCGGCGGCACGACACTCGTTGCGCATCTCACGCCGGGCCACACGAAAGGCTGCACGACCTGGACGATGAAGGCGCAGGAGGGCGGGAGAGCCTACGACGTCGTGATCATCGGCAGCATGGGTGTGAACCCCGGCACTCGCCTCGTCAACAACCCGACCAACCCGACCATCGCCGAGGAATACCGGCAGGGCTTCAAAGTGATGCACGCGTTGCCGTGCGAGGTTCCGCTCGGATCGCACCCCGCGATGTACAACATGACCGACAAGCACGCGAAGCTCGCGGCCGGCGGTCCGAACCCGTTCGTCGATCCTCAGGGTTGCAAGGCCGAAATCGACCTCGTCGAGCGCACGTTTACGTCGGTCCTGGAAGAACAGCGAAAGACGACTTCGCCGCAATGACACACAAAGGTGGCCGTTCGCGGGTTCATTTTCGACACAGACTGTTCCATTCTAGGACAAAGCGCCGGTAAGTGTTTTCGTGAGAGATGGTTGAGGCTCTCGCGTGCCTCCATATTGTTCTATATTGTCATATTAAGTCATATAATGCCAACGGTATGGCGCGCCGAAACTTGCCTTTAAGTTACTAGATATAAATGCTTTATATCAGTCAATGTCTGCGTCTATCTCGACGGCGATTATTTTGCATATATATATGACTTAGTGATGCATCTCATGATTCTACTGGCGCACTTCGAACGAGCTGAGCTCGGATCATGAAGAAGCTGCCGCTGCCGGCCCGCGCCTATGTCGCAACCGTGGTTCTGGCCGGTGCCGCACTCCTCGTTGTGCTGGCCAAGCTGCCCGCCCTCGGGCAACTTCCGGTGTTCCTCACGCTCGCGCTGGCCACCATTCTGACATCGACCCTCAAGCTGCAGCTGCCCACGACGAAGAACCGCGCGACGATGTCGCTGTCGTTCGTCGTCGATTTCGCTGCGCTGCTGCTCTTCGGTCCGCAGCAGGCGATGCTGATCACGGCGGTCGGCGCCGTGAGCCAGGCGACGACCAAAGTCGCGCATAAGAATCCGCTGTATCGAACGCTCTTCAGCGTCAGCGCCCTCGTCGTCACGGTGCAGGCCGCCGGCCTGGCCTACCGCGTGTCGGGCGGCACCTTCGGCCATCTGGTGTGGCCGGGCAACGCCGCTTCGGTGGCAGTCGCCGTGATTACCTACTTCCTGGTCAACAGCGGCGCCATCGCGATCGCGGTGGCGCTCTCGACCTATCAACCCATGCGGCGGGTCTGGCAGCGTGACTTCCTCTGGGGCGCGCCGAGCTACTTCGTGGGCGCCGGAGTTGCCGTCGTCATCGTCGAAGTGATCGTCCACCAGATGTGGGGACTACTGCCGTTGGCCGTCGCGCCCGTGTACATCACGTATCGGGCCTACCGCATGTACGCCGGACGGCTGGAAGACGAGCATCGCCACCGGGAAGTCATCGAATCGTTGAATGAAGGCATGGCGGTGATTCAGCGCGACGGCCGCGTCGCGCTGTGGAACGACGCAGTCGAGCGGATCACCGGCATCCCGCGAGAGCGCGTGCTGGGCCGGCCCCTCATCGAGGCGGTGCCGCAGCTGGCCGGCACGACGCTGCCGCAGGTGATCGAGGCCGTCTTCCAGAGCGGCGATGCGGACGACCTCGAACACTTCGCCCTGCACCGCGCCGGCCATCGCCGGATCCTGCAGGTGCGTGTCTTCCCGTTCGTGGCCGGCGTCACGGTGTTCTGGAACGACATCACGGACCGCGCTGAGGCCGAAGCGGCCCTCAAGCAAAGCGAAGAGCGCTACGCCCTCGCCGCCGCCGGAGCCAACGACGGGATGTGGGATTGGGATCTCACCCGCGGCGAGATTTACTTTTCTCCACGGTGGAACAGCATGCTGGGACTGCCGGCCGACGACGTCCGGACTGGTCCCGATGAATGGTTTCAGCGGGTTCACCGCGATGATCTGGAACCGCTGAAGGCCGCCCTCGAGGCGCATGTCGCCGGCGAGTCGGCGCACTTCGAGCACGAACATCGGATCCGTCACCGGGACGGCACCTACCGCTGGGTCCTCTGTCGCGGAGTGGCGGTGCGGAAAGCGGATGGCCACGCCACGCGGATCGCCGGCTCCCAGACCGACATCACCGACCGGACCGCCGTCCAGGAGCAGCTGCGTCACGCGGCGCTCCACGATCCGTTGACGAGTCTCCCCAATCGGGCGCTCTTCATGGAGCTGCTCGGGCAGGTCCTCGACCGCGCCGAGCGTCACCCGGAGCACTTGTTCGCGGTCTTGTTCCTGGATCTCGACCGGTTCAAGAACGTCAACGACAGCCTCGGACACCTGATCGGCGATGAGCTGCTCGTCGCCTTCTCACGACGCATCGAGTCGCACCTTCGCGACGGCGACGTGATCGCCCGGTTGGGCGGCGATGAGTTCACGATTCTGCTCAACGATCTCGGTGACGTGGGTCAGGCGAGCGTCGTGGCCCAGCGCGTTCACGACGCGCTGCGGGCGCCGTTCGCCCTCAACGGCCATGAAGTGTTCGCCTCCGCCAGCATCGGCATCGCCCTCAGTGTGACGGGCTACACGCGGGCCGAACACATCATGCGCGACGCCGACACGGCTATGTACCGCGCGAAAGCGCTCGGCAAGGCGCGACACGAGTTGTTCGACACGTCCATGCACACCACGGCGGTGGATCGGCTGAGCCTCGAGAACGATCTCCGCCGCGCGATCGAACGTGGCGAGTTCGCGCTGCACTATCAGCCGATCGTGTCGCTTCCGTCCCAGCGGTGGACCGGGTTTGAAGCCTTGCTGCGGTGGCAACGGGGCGGACGCTACGTCTCGCCCGCCGAGTTCATTCCCCTCGCCGAGGAAACCGGGCTGATTGAACCGCTCGGCGCATGGATCCTTCAGGAAGCGTGTCGCCAGATGTCGGCGTGGCGCACGCAGTTCCCGACGGGTCCGATGCTCGGCATCACGGTGAACGTGTCGGCGCGGCAACTGACCCAACCCGATTTCCTGAAAATCGTCGAGCGCGCCGTGCGAGATTCCGGCATGCGCGCGGGCGATCTGCGTCTCGAGATTACGGAAACCACGTTGATGGCGAACCCGGAAGGCGCGGCCCTCGTGCTGCGCGATCTGCGCGCGCTCGGCGTGAAGGTCTATCTGGACGATTTCGGGACCGGATTCTCTTCCTTGAGCTATCTGCACCGCTTCCCGGTCGACACGCTGAAGATCGATCGATCGTTTGTCGCCAGCTTGGCGGGAGAAACCAATCAGCCGGCCATCGTCGAGAGCATCGTCGCGCTGGCGAAAACGCTCGGCACGGACGTCATCGCGGAAGGGGTCGAGACGAGGGGCCAGATGGACGAACTGGTGCGACTCGGGTGCGCTCAGGCCCAGGGCTTCTTCTTCTCCAGGCCGCTGTCGGCGCGAGCGGCCGAAGCGTTCCTGGCGGAAGCCGGAACGGGATGGGCCGTCGACCAGGCTGACGGCAACCGGCTGCCGACCTCCGAGCTGAATCGCTTTCCGGTCGTTGCGGCAGGCCTTCTTGGCCAGGCGTTTCCGGCGGCATAGTGCGGTCATGGAGACACGGACGCGGATCCTCACGGCAATTCTGGCGGGCGCGGCAGCGGCCGGCGCCGTCTGCGTCACCAGCGTCCGATCGGATGCGGCGTCGGCCAGCGCGAGCCTCAGTGTGAGCGCCTCGGTCGCCAACAACTGCACGATCAGCACGGCGGCGCTGGCCTTTGGGGCCTACGACCCGGTCGTGGCCAACGCCGCGAGCAACCTCGATAGCACCGGCACGGTGACGATCACCTGCACCAAGGGCGCGGCGTCGACCATCGGGCTCAACCTGGGCAGCAACGCGTCCGGCAGCACGCGACGCCTGACGGATGGATCGAGCAATTACCTGACCTACGAAATGTATCAGGACAGCGGACGGACGACGGTCTGGGGCAATTCCGGCGCGGCGCTGTTGACGCCAGCGGCGGCCCCCTCTAAGACGGCGCGCAATTTCACGGTCTACGGCCGGGTCACCAGCAACCAGGACGTCCCGGCGGGCAGCTACGCCGACACGGTCACGGCGACCGTGAACTTCTAGTGTCGGCACTTGCTCTCACCGTCGCATGACGCGACGGGTATCTGTCGGTAACTTTCGTGACCACCTCCGCCACTGGCGGAGGGTAGTGAGGAGAACGGACATGCGACACGGAATGCGAACGGCGGCGGTGCTTGGCGTAGTGGCGGGCTTGGTCGGCACGGCGGCGCACCTGCGCGCGGGGTCGGCGACGGCGAGTCTGGCCAGCAGCGCCAGCATCAGCAACAACTGCACGATCAGCACGGCGGCCCTCGCCTTCGGCGCCTACGACCCGGTCGTAGCCAACGCGGCGAGCAACCTTGACGGCACCGGCACGGTGACCATCGCCTGCACCAAGGGCGCGGCGACCACCATCGCGCTCGACCTGGGCAGCAATGCCTCGGGCAGCACGCGGCGGCTCACCGACGGCTCGAGCAATTACCTCACCTACGAGATCTACCAGGACAGCGGGCGCACCACGGTCTGGGGCACCGGCGCCGATGTCGAGACGCCCGCGGCGGCGCCGTCGAAAGCCGCGCGCGCCTTCACGGCCTACGGCCGCGTGACCAGCAACCAGGACTCACCGGCCGGCAGCTACGCCGACACCGTCACGGCGACCGTCAACTTCTAAGCACGCGTTCGCAGCGGGCTCCCGCCGCCGCATCGGCGGCGGGGCTCAGTGAGCCGGCGGCCCTCGCTGTGGCGCTTTGTTGAATCCTTCTCTTTTCCTCTGCCTCTTTCTTGGCCATGTCTCGGCCCGCGGTGGGCGCACCCTCATCTCTATTTTTTGTAGGAGCAATCGCGGCATGGCCATGGCTTTTGTCGTTTCACGGCAGATATTTCCTGCAAGTACCTGTAAGATATAGTGCTTATTGGATGGTACTAGGATTGCTTTTACTCGGTCACATGGAAGCCAACCTGACACGTCAAACTCTCCACCATCGAACGCATGGTAGCGGCAAGACGCGCAGCGAAAAAAGCTGTTGACAGACAGGCCGCGCAAGATTAGATTAGTGTCTCTTGTTGTCCTATTAACGTATTTACAATGGTGCTAGCGTGGACATATCAACGAACTTTACAAGACATCATAATCATCCAGCCTTCCTCGCGACGGATGAGGTCTTCGTATATCTGGAGGTCAAGTCGTGCACCGTTTATCGTTTGATCAAATCCGGCGAGCTCCCGGCCGTGCGAGTCGGACGCCAATGGCGGATTCGCCGAAGCGATTTGGATGCGTGGCTCGAGCAGCAGCGCCCTGCCACTGCAGGTTTAGCGGCAGGACGCAGCGAGGACGCGCGGCGGCTGTGAATTTCTAAGCTTCATGCAGTCCCACCGTCGGCACGACGCGGCGGGTAACTGACGGTCACTTTCGTGCCCACCTCCGCCACAGGCGGAGGGTATTGAGGAGAACAGACATGCGACGCACAACGCGGACGGCAACGGCGGCGGCGGTACTCGGACTGGTGGGACTGGTGGGAACCGCAGTGCACGCGGGTTCGACCGCCACCACGCTGGCGTCGAGCGCCAGCATCAGCAACAACTGCACGATCAGCACGGCGGCCCTCGCCTTCGGCGCCTACGACCCGGTCGTGGCCAACGCGGCGAGCAACCTTGACGGCACCGGCACGGTGACAATCGCCTGCACCAAAGGCGCGGCGACCACCATCGCGCTCAACCTTGGCATCAACGCCACGGGCAGCACCCGGCGGCTGACCGACGGCTCGAGCAATTACCTCACCTACGAGATCTACCAGGACAGCGGGCGCACCACGGTCTGGGGCACCGGCGCCGATGTCGAGACGCCCGCGGCGGCGCCGTCGAAAGCCGCGCGCGCCTTCACGGCCTACGGCCGCGTCGCCAGCAACCAGGACTCGCCGGCCGGCAGCTACGCGGACACCGTGACGGCCACGGTGAACTTCTAAGCACGCGTTCCGAGCAGGATTCCGCCGCCGCAGGGCGGCGGGTTTCGGCCCGACGCGACATCTTCGACCCGGAAAAGATATTACAGTCGACAAGGTCATGCAGACACGAGCTCGGACGCTCACGGCAACCCTGGCAGGCGCGGCGCTGGCCGGCGCCGTCTGCGTCACCAGCGTCCGCTCGGAGGCGGCGTCAGCCAGCACGAGCCTCAGCGTGAGCGCGTCGGTCGCCAACAACTGCACGATCAGCACGGCGGCGCTCGCCTTCGGCGCCTACGACCCGGTCGTGGCCAACGCCGCGAGCAACCTCGATAGCACCGGCACGGTGACGATCACCTGCACCAAGGGCGCGGCGTCGACCATCGGGCTCAACCTGGGCAGCAACGCGTCCGGCAGCACGCGACGCCTGACGGATGGATCGAGCAATTACCTGACCTACGAAATGTATCAGGACAGCGGACGGACGACGGTCTGGGGCAATTCCGGCGCGGCGCTGTTGACGCCAGCGGTCGCCCCTTCTAAGACGGCGCGCAATTTCACGGTCTACGGCCGGGTCACCAGCAACCAGGACGTCCCGGCCGGCAGCTACGCCGACACGGTCACGGCAACCGTCAACTTCTAAGAGCGCGTCGCGCGCTCTGAGCATGCACCGCGCTTGACTCGTCCTTTGAAGAGACCGCACGTCGGACGTGCGACACGCGTCATGACCGCTGCGCTGGGACTCTGCCTCGTCGTCCTCAGCGGCGCGACAGATGTGGTACGCTCAGCGTCGGCGCAGACCCCAGCCAATTTTGCGGTGGCGATGTTAAACAACGTCAGCGTGCCGCCTCGCTGCACCATCACCACCACGATGAGCGCCATCGACATGTACCGCACCGTTGGTGCTCCCGGTCCGGCGGTCGTCGGCGCGGTTATCGCGGTATGTACCTGGGACACGGCGCAGTCGGTCACGCTTCAACTGGGCGCGGCCCGCTCGGACTGCGAAACCGTCCCGCTCGACGGCGCGTGGGCGACGGCGTGCGGCGGCCCGGCCGCCGCGGCATTCATTCGTGCGCTCGGGTTGACCCCGGCAAGGGAGTTCAAAGCCTATGCGTCCGTTTTCAACGGGACTCCGGCGGAATCCATTGGCGATGCGGCCACGATTGCCATCGAATTCTGACGCGACGAGCGTGCGCTGGATCGCGGCGCTCGTCACAATGCTCGTCCTGTGCGCGCCGCGGCCGGCGATGGCGAGCGCGTTCACGGTCAATCCCACGCAGATCTTTTTGACGCCGAAGAGCACGAGCGCGCTCCTGACGCTGCGTAACGAGAGCGATGAGACGCTGCGCTTTCAGTTGACCGTCTTCACGTGGGATCAGAGCCCTCAGGGCGAGATGAAGCTCCAGCCCACGCAAGACATCGTGTTCTTCCCGAGCCTTCTCACGCTGGCGCCGAAAGAGGAGCGGAAGGTCCGCGTCGGCGCCGCGACGGCGTTCGCCCCCGCTGAGAAGACCTATCGCATCTTCGTCGAGGAGCTGCCGCCGCAGGCGCCGGGCACCACGCAGTCGTCGGTCCGGGTGCTGACGAAGATGGGCGTGCCGATCTTCATGCAGCCCGCCAAGACACAGGCCACGGGCGGCCTGCGCGACCTGGCCGTCAAGAACGGGGTGTTCACCTTCGGCGTCAGCAACACCGGCACGGTGCACTTCGTGCCGCAGTCGGTGCGCGTGCGCGGGATGAACGGCGCCGGCGAGGTCGTCCTCGATAAACAGGTGGAGGGCTGGTACATCCTGGCCGGCGGCGTGCGCGCGTACGAATTGAAGCTGCCGTCGCCGGAGTGCACGAAGATTACGGCGCTGTCGGTCGAAGTCCAGGTCGGCGCGTCGAGTCTGAAGGAACGCCTTGAAACCCCTCCCGCCGCCTGCAATCCTTAGCTCGGCGTGCAGCGGCGCGTCAGTGCCGTGTCGAGCGCTCCTCGTGGCGCTGCTGGTGGCGCAGTTCAGGTCCAGTGCGTTATCTGCGCAGAGCGCCGTGGTCTTGCAGAAACAGATCGAGCTCAAAAACGCGTGCGACATCGCCGCTTACAATGCGATCCGCACCGGCGGCTACAGCGGCACCGTGAACTTTAGTTGCGCGGCCGGCACAACGACCGGCGCATCCAGAGTCACCGCGGCGTCGAGCAACGTCGATACGACAAGGGTGGGTGTCGCCGCGGTGGCACCCTCCACGAGTTTGACGCGTCCGCCGCCGGCCCCGTCCGCTTCCGCGCCGCTTCCGCAGCCGGCAGCCTCCACCGCCGTGGCGCCTCCACAGGGGGCACCCTCCACCGGCGTGGTGCGTCCACAGCCGGCAGCCGCCGCGGATCAGCAGCGTGCGCTCCTCGCGCTCGTCGTCAACCAGGTCGAGAAGGGCGAGGTCCTCGTCATTCTCAGCGGCGCTGACATTCTGGTCGGCGTCGGCTCGCTCGAGCAAAGCGGTCTCCACGGCTTTGCCGGCACGCGCGAACCGATCAACGATCAGCCGTTTGTGTCGCTGGCGTCGCTCAAGCCGGACGTCACCTACGAGTTCGACGACCGCGCGCTCGTGTTGCGGCTGACGGCCCGCCCCGAGCTGCTCGAAGCGTCCGTGCACACGCTCGGTTCCGGCCGCCCGCCGGATCTCGAGTATCGCCGCGACCCGAGCGGGTTCGCGAACTACGCGCTCAACTGGCGCAACTCGTCCGGCTACGATCTGTTCACCGACGCAGGATTCAGCGCACGAGGCGCGCTGCTCGGCACGACCTTGTCGTTCGCATCGCATCAGTCGCCGATGCGCGGCCTGAGCACCGCGACCTTCGACCAGCCCGCCAGCCTCCGGCGCATCGTCGCCGGCGACGCGTTTGCCAGCGGCGGCCTGCTTGGCGGCGGCTTGCTGCTCGGAGGCGTCAGCGTGTCGCGCGAGTATTCGGTCGATCCGTACTTCATCCGGTACCCGACGTTCAATCTCTCCGGTGCCGTGGCGACACCGTCGATTGTGGAGGTTTACGTCAACGACCGCCTAGTGCGCACCCAGGAGCTGGCGCCGGGACAATTCGATCTGACGAAGCTGCCGATCACCAACGGACACAACGACGCGCGCCTCGTGATCCGGGACGCCTTCGGCGGCACGCGCGAGATCTCGCAGTCGTACTACCTGACGACCGAAGTCCTCGCCGCGGGGTTGCAGGAATATGAGTACAGCGTCGGGTTCCAGCGCAAGAACTTCGGCGTCGAGAACTGGTCGTACGGGCCGCTCGCGTTCCTCGGCCATCATCGAATCGGCCTGACCAACGTGGTCACGGTCGGGGGCCGGCTCGAGGCGATGACGGATCTCGTCAGCGTGGGTCCGAGCGTCACGGCGCGGACGCCGTTCGGCGAGCTCGAGGCCGCCGCGGCCGTGAGCCGCGAGCGCGGGATGGGCGGCGCCGCCGCATCCGTCGCCTTCACATACGGCGGGCGGCCAATCAGCTTCGGCGGATCGCTTCGCGTCATGACCGAAAACTACGCAACGTCGAGCCTGAAGGCGACCGACGATCACCCGACGCTGGATGGCGGCGTCTTCGCCAGCTTCCAGGTCGGCCCGCGCGGCAGCCTCACGGTTCAGCGTCGGCAGTCCCGGATGTCCCTCACCGGGTCGAATGCGCGGACGGCGGTGATCGGCTCGGCTCGGCTCAACAGCCGCTCGGACGTGTTCATGAGCGGCGCCTGGGACCACCGTCCCGAGGGGCTCGACAGACAGTTCTTCGTGGGCGTCAGCATCCGTACCATTCCGAACGCGATCGCGAGCGTGTCGTACGAGCGCACTGGCGCCGCGAATCACCTGGTCACCGAAGTGCAGCAGCCGCTGCCGGTCGGGACCGGCTGGGGATATCGGTTCCACGGCGAAAGCGGAGAGCGAGACTTCTCGACCGGCTCCGTGCAATATCAGGGCTCCTACGGCCGGTACGAGCTGCGACGCGATGCGTCGAGCGGCGTGCAGGAAACAACCGTGAGCGTTGCAGGGGGGCTGGTCGCGATCGGCGGCGGGGTGTACGCGAGCCGGCCGATCCAGGATGGGTTCGCGCTCGTGCGCGTGCCGGACGTGCCCGGCGTCCGCGCCTACGCCAGCAATCAGGAAGTGGGACGCACCAACGGCCGCGGTAACCTCCTCGTGCCGAACCTGCTCTCATACTACGGCAACGTGCTCAATATCTCGGATCAGGACATCCCGCTGAATCATTCGGTGGGAGCCGTCAGGAAGACCATTGCCCCGACGTACCGCGGCGGCGCGCTCGCCGTCTTTCCCGTGGAGCGCGTGCAGAGCAGCATCGGCACCATTCAGCTTGACGTCGGCGGCCAGCTCACGGCGCCGTCGTACGGCCAGTTGAAAATCAGCGCCGGCGGACTGCAGTTCGAATCGCCCGTCGGAGAAAAAGGAGAGTTTTACCTCGAGAACGTGCCGGCGGGCCGCTATCAGGCGGTGCTGGACTTCAAGGAGATTTCCTGCACCTTCACACTCGAGGTGCCGCGGTCGGACGCGCCGATCGTCAACTTGGGAACCGTGACGTGCGCAGCGCCACCGCAATGAATCAGCCTTCGCGCCCCATCGTCGTCGTGCTCGGCGTCATCGTCGCGGCACTCCTGTCTGCGACCCGCGCGGAAGCGGCGTCGTGCACGATCTCGACGACGGCGGTCAGCTTTGGCGCCTACGATGTGTTCGGCGCCCCAGCGACCGACTCCACCGGAACGCTCACCTATCGCTGCAGCGGCAGCGCGACCAACCTTGTGATCACGTTGAGCAAGGGGAGCAGCGCGACGTTCAATCCGCGGACGATGACCAACGGAACGGACACGATGTCGTACAACCTCTATCGGAACGCCGCGAGAAGCGTCATCTGGGGCGACGGCACGGGCGGCACGCAAAGCGTCCAACCCGCGAATCCCAACAACAACCAGAACTACGTCCGGACGATCTACGGTCGCATTCCCGCCAGTCAGGATGTCAGCGCCGGCGCGTACACCGACACGATCACCGCGATCGTCAATTACTGACGGCCGAGCTCTTCTTAGAAATTAAGAGTTACGACGAGCGGCTGGCTGGGACTGGACGTCTCGCGCGTGGCGGAACTCGGCGTCAGCGCGTTGGATCCAGAGACGAGCGGACGAATGTCGGAAGTCGAGGAACTGCCAAGATTGACCTGGTTGACGCCGTTCGAACAGGCGAGAGTGATCGTTCCCGAGGCCGCCTGGGTCCCGACCGCGCACGACCTGACCACGGTCACGCCCGCGGTCATCGATGCGGTGCTCGACGCCGCGCCAACGCCCACGGTTGCCCCAAGCAACACGAGCGTCGCGACGAGGAGAAATGTCATACGCATCGGTTGTATCCTGAGCACGTCGCTTGTATCCTAAGACGTAACCTCTGGTTGCACAATACATTGAGCGACATCCAGTCTTTTTTTAATGTTTGCGACACGAAGCGACATTGGAGCCGCCTAAAGCAACAATGAGCTGACGCCGACGACAGCACGTTGGGGGTGACTGATCAGGTCGGGCCGACGCGCAGGACTTTAACCGTCACGGCGTCCTTCATTTGTAGTTGCGCAGGTTGTTGTACGCCGCTTCGATGTGCGCGACGCGGCCGGTCGCGAAACCCGGCCAGTCCTTGTACTTGTCGAGCGTCACCGTCTGCTTCAGCTCGTCGAGGCTCTTCCCGTCAGCGATTCCCTTTGAAACAGCCGCGGCCACGTCTTCGAGAAATTCACGGTTCGCCACAACGTCGGCCTTGGTCCCAGGGCGGCCGTGGCCCGGCAGCACCACATCGAAATCGAGCGTCTCGATGGCCTTGATCGACGCGATCCAGTCCCGAAGAGGCGTCCAATCGTAGTCGGCCCATACCCCGGGCGTGGTCTTGGGAAAGACGATGTCGACCTCGAAAACGGCGCGCTCGGCCGGGAAATACAGCACCGTCATATCGTCCGAATGATTCACTCCAGGGTGAATCAACTGAACGGTCTTGCCGCCCAGCGTCACGGTCTTGCGATCGGCATAGGTGACATCGGGCCTGCGCACGTCCGCGTAGAGCTCCTGCGGCGTGATCGAGCCGTCGCGGTTGCGATCGAGCCGATCGAAGGCGGCCAAGGTCCCGCCCGTGGCTTCGTCGCGCTCGAGGCGGCCATTCCCGTTCTTGTCGACGGCGCCACCCGGCTGTCGGGGCAGCCTGCCGTCGAGATTCTTCTTCATATTCTCGTGGCCGATGAATTGCGCCGTCGCCGCAAAGACGTCACCGCCTTCCGCGTGATCGAAATCGAAATGGCTGTAGATGACGTACTTCACCGGTTTGCCGAAGCGCCGATCCAGCTCCCCTTTGAGCCACATGGCGAATTCCGTGCTGATGGGATCGGCGAGAATGATGCCGTCGGGGGTGACGAGGAATGCCGTGCTGTGGCTGATCGTCCGCGCGAAGTACAAGTCTCCCGTGATGTTGGTGATCTCCTGCGCCGGTCCTGGCGCGGGGCCTCCTCGTCGTTGCGCGTGACCATGGACCGTACACATGATCACGATAGCGATCAGCAGCGCGGCGAATCGTCTGGGCGTCATGACCGGACCTCCTCTGCGCCCTCTGCCTCCTCTGCGTCCTCCGCCTGAATCTCCTTAGAAGTCAATCTGCGCGCTGATCTTCGCGAAACGCGGCTGCAGCACCGCCGTCGGGCGAGGCCACGGCGTGGTCGCGGTGAACGCAGGGTTGTACGTCAACGCGGGATTGGTGTTCAGCAGGTTGTAGAAGTCGAAGCCGACATTGGTCCGCGTCCGACCGAACCGCAGAATCTTGGCGATGCGGAAATCGATCTCGTTCACGCGATCGCCATACAGCGAGCCGGGCTCGATGAGGTTCACCGTGACGCTCGTCACGTTCCCGGATGGCGCCCGTCCGAGCGATTGCGCCACCACCGCGCTCGGCACGGCGTAGTTCGCGGCCAGCGGCGCACCCTGGTCGCTCCGGAACGTGCCGCTGATCAGCACGTCCACCTTCGGAATCGTGTACGCCGCCAGGCCGGTCGCCCTCGTGATGAACCGCGAGTCCAAGTGGCAGTACGGGAATGTGGGTTGCGCGTAGACGTTTCCTGGTCCACTGGCGTTTGCGGGGGTGATGAAGGTGAGCTCCGGGTTCGCGGCCCTGACCGCACACAGATCTCTGATCGTCTTGCCGGTGTTGAGCCCTCCCTGCACGGTCAACCCATTTCCCGGCCGTGCGGCGATGTTCAGCAGGATGCCGTCGTAGTGCTGATAGAAGTCGCCGAACGTGTCCGCGAAGGTCAGGTAATTGTCGACCTGCCCGAACTTCGTGGAGGCGACGTCGTAGAGGCCCTGGACCGTGTACCCGCCGCCGCCCGGCAGCCGTGAATCCGACGGAGCGGTGATGGAGTACGCCGTGAAATCAGCCGGCGTGGTCTTGAGGTTGTCGTTCACGTAGAAATGCTGGAGCCAGCGGTGGAAGTAGCCGACCTCCACCGAGACTCGGGGCAGAACCTCGTGCTGGATTGACGCGCCGATCTCCCAGTCCGCGGGACGGACGCCCCAGCCTTCGAGAATCGCCGGGTTGAAGTTGTTGCTCAAGGTGGTGGTTCCGAAGTTCAGGTCGTTGATCTGCCCGCAGAAGTCTACGGTGGAGCTCTGCAGCAGCGGATTCAACAGGTCGCAATCCGGGATGAAATTGCCGTTCCTGTCGGTCCACGTCCGGGTGATCGCCGGCTGTCCCAACTCCGTGCTGCCGGCCATGCGCGCCGTCGGGTTGGTGATCGTGTAGCTCCCGTTGTTGTTGCTCGCGGCGTCCAGATACTTGCCCACGTTGATCTTGATCGACGTCTTGCCGTTGCCGAAGACGTCGTAGGCGAGGCCGGCGCGCGGCGTGATGTCGTTGTAGCCCTTCACCCCCTGGCTCTCGGGAAAAACGATCGGCGTCGGGAGGAACCGCGTCGGCCCCACGACCTGCTCCGGGAAGTAGCTCCATGCATGATCGAACCGCACGGCGCCCTGCAGCGTCAGCCGACCGCGCGTCCACTGATCCTGGGCGAACAGCGCGTTGTACCGGGTGCGAAGCGTGCGCAGGTTCGAGTGGAGCGTCTCGGTGATCTGGTTCGGCACGCCGTTGTTAAGGCGGTACGCCACCTTCGCGTCGTTGGTGAAGTACTGCTCGTCGTCGGCGTAGAACGTGCCCTGGTAGCCGAACTTCATGTTCTGGGCGCCGCTGACGTAAGACATTGACGCGTGCCAGTTGTGCTGTCCCATGTAGTGGGCCGCCCAGTTCTGCGACCGATAGGTCAGCCCCGGAATCCCGCCGTTGGCGGTGCAGATAGGAGCGCACTGCTCGCTCAGCCGAACGAGGCTTCGCGACGGATTGCCCGGCATCTCGTCGCCGCCCCACCGCGTCGTGTAGTTGCCGTAACCGGCCTCGGCGAAGACCCGGTTCGTGAACGGCGACTGCCACGTCACCTGCTGCACGCGCTGGTACCGGTTCTCGTAGGTTGCCGTCTCAGGCGCGGCGACCGCGGAGCCGCCGTAGATGAAGCTCTTATCGCTCGGTTGCTGGCGACAGCCGTCGGCCGTATCGGAATACGTCGCGCCGGTGCACGGCTTCTGCTCGTCCCAATACACGTTGAACTTGTTCCGCGGGGTGGCCTGCGTTGTCAACCGCATGCTGGCAATCGACCAACTGGCCGCGGACCTGGACGGACGGGACGTATCGGCCTCGTAGGTCCACTTGGTCGGATCGCCTGCGTTCTTGTTGGCCCACATGTTCGAGACCGACGAATGGGACCCCTGGTTCCGCAGGTTGACGAAGTACCACAGTCGATCCTTCTTGAGGGGACCGCCGACGCCGCCCGTGAAATCCCAGAGCTTGAGCAGCGCGCCCGGCGTGCCCAGCCCGGCGGTCTTCAATGCGTCGGTGTAATTCGTGCCGACCATGCCGCTGCTCACGCCGGCGAGATAAATGGATCCCTTGACGGTGTTGCCGCCGGTTTTCGGCACGATGCTCAGCGACGGTCCGGACACTTCCGCCTCGCCGAGGCCGGCGGAGACGGTGAACGAGATCTCCTGCGCGTTGGCGACGTCGGCGTTGTAGCCCGACACGCCTCCGCCGTTGCGCGCCGCGCCGACGCCCAGTCCATCGACCTGCAGACGGCCTTCGTTGCCGTTCCGGCCGCCCGCGGTCCCGAACACGATCATGCCGGGCGTCAACTGCACGTTGGCGGGGCTGCTCCCTTGCGTCTGAATCGAGGGAACGAGGAGCATGACGCCGGCATAGCCGCGCGCCGTGGGAATGTTGCTGAGGACGTCGCCGCTCACCGTCGTCTGGCGGCGGACGCTCTGCACGTCAACGAGCGGGGTTTCCCCCCTGACCGTGATCGTCTCGGAGACCGCTCCCACTTTCATGTCCACATTGAGGGTCGCGGTGAACGATCCGGTCAGCTCGATTCCCTCGCGCTTCACCGTGCTGAAGCCGGTCAGGGTAAACGTGACGACGTAGCTGCCGGGCCGAAGATCGACGATGCGGTACAGACCGCTGCTGTCGCTGACGGCCGTGCGGGATCTCTCGATGAGGACGACGCTCGACGCCTCGACCGTGACGCCGGGAAGCACGGCCCCCGAGGTGTCCTTGACCACGCCCGTGATGGATGCTTGGGCATACGCGGCCGCCGGCCACAAGAGAGCGCACGCGACGGACGCGACAACCATCCTCATGAATCGACGCATAATCCGACCTCCTTATCCCCGCGCGGGTTCAGCGACTAACTTACATCGATGGCATCACTCCGTCTGCACGCTTTTCGGCTCACCAAGCCTGCGAGCGCGTCCTTGGTGCCCAAGTTTACGCGAATGCAGAAATATTGACGCCGATGGTCGCACAAACGACCCCCGGCGGCAAGGACGAGGTTCAGGGACCAGCACCGTGAATGACAGCGGCCGGCGCCCTCGTGGGATATCCGGTATTGCTGTGGATGGAACCGATCGCCATCTTCAGCACGCCATTCGCGATTCGGGGAGCTGCGGACTTCTTATCCGGAGCTGTGGCGGGGTTGTGTCTGATCGTTCTGATTCCCGCAACATTTCTGATGGGAATGGTGTGGTGCTCGCGTGTCTGCCTCCTGGGTGGCGCTCAGGATTTGCTGGAGTCCGCGAAATCGACCGACACCATCCGATGGCCCTGACCGCCGGCGCCTGGCTTGGTCCGTATGACGCGCGTGGTTCTGCGGGAAATCGGCCAGAAGACTGGGCAGGACATCAATCTGCTTGTGTTGGACGGCCAGAGAAGGTCCGAGCCGCTGATTCAGACGACGTTCATCGAGCGAAACCCTGAGATTTCGCCGGACGGTCCGCCAGCATGGTCGTCGACCCTGGTTCGAGGAACTGAAGCGCCTGGTGCCGGCGAAGTAGAAGTCCGAGCCACGAGTCACCGGGCGGCTATGCAGTGCGAACCGAGATCGAACACCGACTCGACCTCAAGCCCGCGCGAGCTATAATAGCTATTGCGATAGCTACAAGTATCCGCATCTCCAGGGAGGGAAAGATGAAAACTGTCCAGATGACGCTCGAGCCCGAATTGGTCGCCACGGTCGATCGAGTCGCCCGTAAGCAAGGACTCACGCGCTCGGCGTTCACGCGCCAGGCGCTCACCCACGAACTGGAGCGTCTGCGCACGCGGGAGCTCGAGCGACGGCATCGCGACGGCTATCGCAAGAAACCGGTAGGCCGCAATGAGTTCGACGCATGGACGGCCGAGCAGGCATGGCCCGAGTGATGCGGCGCGGCGACATCCGCTGGTACCGGTTCGCCCGGCCCGACAAAGAACAGCCCGTGTTGATCCTCACGCGCGATTCGGCCCTGGAGTTTCTGGGTGAGGTGACGATCGCCCCACTCACGTCAACGATTCGTCGTATTCCCTCGGAAGTCGCGCTCACGCCGTCGGACGGCGTGCCACGGGAGTGCGCCGTGAATATGGATCATGTGCAAACGGTGTCGCAGGCGCGAATCGGGCGGCTCATTGCCACGCTGCCGATGCACCGAATGGAAGAGGTGCGATCGGCGCTGCTGTTCGCATTGGGGTTCGATCGGGGAGAGCTTATTTGAATCGTGGTGACTCAGCCTACGGCAAAGCGAAAACGACCACAGAATCGGTGGCGATGACGGCGACGTACTGCTTCCCGTTCTTGCCCTGATAGGTCATCGGGTTCGCGTTGACGGCTGCTTCCACCTTCGTGACCCACAGCTCCTTGCCGGTCTTGGCGTCGAACGCGCGGAAGCGGCGGTCGTTGGTCGCGCCCACAAACACCAGGCCTCCGGCCGTGACGATGGGGCCGGCGCTCCCGCTGCCGCCGACGTTCTGCTGCCCTTCCGGCAGCGCCTCGTTAATCCCGAGCGTCGTCTGCCACGCGATATCGCCGGTGTTTGCGTTGACCGCGACGAGCCGGCTCCACGGCGGCCGCTGGCACGGCAGATTCGCGATCGTGCGCCCGCTGGCATCCTTCATCGGCGCGCTGAAGGTGAAGTACGGGCCTGGCCCGTTCACGCTGCCGCGATCGTACGGCTGGGTGGATCCTTCCGTGCCGCGGCCGTAATTCCCACCAGGCTTCTTCTTTTCGATCCAGCCGACCAGCGACGTGTCGTGCGCGTTGACGAAGACGAGGCCGGATTTGGGATCCGCCGCCACGCCACCCCAGTTCACGCCGCCCGTGCCGCCGGGAAACTGGATCGTGCTCTTCGGCGGCGCGCCGTCCTCGTGAAAGTTGAACGGCGTAAACGCGCCGGCGTTGTAGAATCCCCCGCTCTTGTCCCACAACTCCTGGCACGCCTTGACGTGGTCCGCGGACGTGTCTTCCGCTCTGACCATGTCCCGGTCCTTGTTGAAGTCCACGCGCGTCAGCGCCGGCGGCTTCAGCGGAAACGGCTGCGTCGGCGAATACCATTCGCCGGGCACGTCACCTTTGAGCGCCGGCCGCTCCTCGACACCGAAGATCGGTTTGCCGTTCGTGCGATCGAGGATGAACATCCAGCCGGTCTTGCCAACGGATGCGAGCGCGGGAATGGTCTTTCCATTCTGCACGATGTCGACGAGCGTCGGCGGCGACGGCATGTCCGAATCCCACAGATCGTGATGGACCGACTGGAAATGCCACTTGTATTTCCCGGTCTCCGCATCGACCGCGACGATCGAGTTTCCGAACAGGTTGGCGCCCGGGCGATCGCCGCCCCAGTAGTTGGCCGCCGGTCCGCCGATCGCCATGTAGAGAATGCCGCGCTGCTCGTCGACCGTCTGATACCAGCCCCAGTTGTTGACGCCGGACCGCCCTTTCCACCCGTCGTCCAGCCAGGTCTCGTGGCCTTTTTCGCCGGGCCTGGGCACGGTGTGGAACTCCCACAGCTTCGCGCCGGTGCGCGCATCGAATGCGCGCGTGTCACCCGGAGGACCGACCGGAACCTCGCCGACGCTGGCGCCCAGCATGACGAGGTTCTTGAAGACGGTCGGCACGCCGTTCCACGGCACGGCGATCTCGACGACGCCGTCCTTGCCAAAGCCGCTCGAGAGATCACCGGTGCTCGCGTTGAGCGCGAACAACTTCGGTCCGGCGGTAAAGAGGATCCGCGACGGATTGTTTCGATCGCCGCCCCAGAAGGCCACGCCGCGCGCCGTCGTCACGCTTCCTCTCGGCAACTCATGGCGCCACAGCTCCTTGCCGGTTTCGGCATCGAGCGCGAGGATCTGGTTGCCGCGGGCCGGCAGGTACATGATGCCGTTGATCACGATCGGCGTCGCTTCAGGATTGCTGCCGGCGGCTCCGCCATCGCCAAACGGATCCGCGCCTCGGCCGCGTGCCTGCGCGCCGCCGTCAGGAGTTGCGACGGCGCCCCGGCCACGCCCCGCCGCTCCCGGGTTCGGTGCCGCGGGTTGCCCAGAAGCTGGTGCGGCGTCAGGCTCTCCGCCTGAAGCCGGTGGTGCGCCGCCACGCCGCCCTGCAGGCGGGCTTAACCGCACGGACCACGCCTGCGCCAGCGTGCCGACGTTCTGCGGATTGATCTGCGCGAGCGGTGAGTAGTGCGTCCCCGCAAAGTCGCGGCTGTACATCGGCCAGTCGCCGTCGGCCGGCTTGGAGGTCTGAGCCACAAGGGCCACGCACGCGATCACGGCGAACCCGAACGCGATGACTTGCTTCATCGATGTGCCTCTTTCAAGTGTTTCCCTTTGTGTCCATCGTGTCCTTTGTGTTGACTCAGCGGTCGAACATCATTGCTACGGTAACGCAAGCACATGCACCGCGTTGTGACGCCGTGTGGGCTGAATCTGTGCTTGCTCGATGAGGCCGCCACTCAGCAGCCCTTCGCCAGTGAACACGGCCACGTACTGCTTGCCGTTCACCGCGTAGGTGATCGTGCTGTTCTGAATCGTTCCCGGCAACGCCGTTTCCCAGAGGATCTTCCCGCTCGCTGCATCGAATGCGTGCAGCTTCCCGTCGAGATCGCCCCAGAAGACGAGGTCGCCGGCCGTCGCCAGCATCGCGCCGTTCCCAGGTGCGCGTCCTCTGTAAATCACCTTGGCCTCACCGGTCGACATATTCACCTTGACCACGCCCGCGAAGGCCTCGAGATCGATCCCGGAGCGCCGCACGCCGGCGCGGCGCTCGGGCTTCGCGGGCTGACCGTTGGTCGCGGGAACCGGCGACGTCATATCGAGACAGTTGTCGACGTACGGCACGTACAGCGCGTTCTGTCCCGGGTGGTACGCCAACGGCCAGTAGCTGCGCGTGTTCCAGTAACACAGCGTGTGCCGTTGACCCGGCTCCCTGAAGATCAGATCGGTGTTGAGATGGGGAATGCCGGTCTTCACGTCGATGCTGGAGATGATGAAGTTCTTCGTGTCGTAGGGAAACGGCGACGCCCAGAGGAACTGGCCGTTCGTGCGATCGAGCGCCCACATGCCGCCGCCTTCTCCGACCATCACCATGACGTCGCGCTGCTGTCCGCGGCGGATGTCGGGGTTGATCCACTTCACGGACTTCGGATCCGGATTCACCGCGGTCCGAAACAGCGTGCGCTCGTGCGTGTAGTCCTCGTCCCAATCGTCGCCCGGCAGGTGCTGGTAGTACCACACGAGCTTGCCGGTGTCGGGATTGAGCGCGACCGTCGAATTGCTGTACAAGTCCGCCGGCGCAAAGGTCGGGATCGCATCAGGATTACCGCCGTGGCGGACCATGCGCGTGTTCGGCGTCGGGTTGGCAATGCCCCAGTAGACGAGACGACGAACCGGATCGTAGCCGCCGGGGAGTCCCCACGTCGATGCGACGCGCGTCGCTTCCGGCGCACCGCCCCACGTCTTGCCGCCCGGGTCATCGTCGCCGGCGGCCGTGTAGAATTTCCAGACCTCCGTGCCGGTCTTCGCGTCGTGCGCCGAGACGTAGCAGTTGGCGCGCAGCGGAGAACAGGTACGGCCGGTGAGGACCTTGCCTTCCACGACGATCGGCCCCGAGGTCGCGCCACCGGCGGTTTTCGTCTCCCACCGCACCTGACCGTTCCGCGCGTCGAGCGCGACGAGCGTGCCGTCCGGCGCGGTATAGAAGACGAGGTCGTCGTACATCGCGATCGTCTTCGGTCTGCCGTTTCCCGCGCGCTTGTATTCCCAGACGAGGGCGCCGCTGGCCGCGTCGAGTGCGCGGACACCGGCGCCGGGCACGACCACGTACATCACGCCGCGGTACACGAGCGGGATGCTCTCCACGGTCCCCATGCCGAGCTCATGCGTCCACACGGTCTTGAGCCGATCGACGTTCTGGCGGTTGACCTGCTTCAGCGGGCTGAAGCGCTGCGCGTCGTACGTCCGGCTGTACATCAGCCAGTCGTCAGGGCTCGGGTTCTCGAGCATCGCTTTCGTGATGGGCGTGAAGGTGCTGATCTGCGCCAGCAGCAACGCGGAAAACCACGCTGAACTACCACAAAGGACACCAAGGACACGAAGGCGCAAACCTAGTGGTCTCATCTTTGTGTCCATGGTGTCCTTTGTGGTGAGTCGGCTTAGGGCAACGCAAACACGACGACTGAATCGGTCGCGACGATCGCGACGTACTGTTTGCCGTTCCTCCCCTGATAGGTGATCGGGTTTGCATTCGCCGAGCCTTCGAGCTTCGTCACCCACAGTTGCCTGCCGGTTTTCGAGTCGAACGCGCGGAAGCGGCGGTCGTTGGTCGCGCCGATGAAGACGAGCCCCCCGGCGGTCGCCGTCGGACCCGCGCTGCCGCTGTTGCCGGTATTCTGCTTGCCTTCCGGCAACTCCTCGGTCAACCCGAGCGTCGCCTGCCACGCGACCTCGCCGGTGTTCGCGTTGACCGCGACCAGCTTCGCCCAGGGTGGACGCTGGCACGACAGCAAAACCGTGCGCCCGTCCGTCGTCTTGAACGGCGCGCTGAACGCGTGGAAGGGCCCGGGACCGTCAACGCTCGCACGGTCGTAGAGCGCATTCGACCCGCGCGTGTCGAAGCTGTACTCGACGCCAGGCTTGCGCTTCTCGACCCATCCGACGAGCGAGGTGTCGTGTGCGTTCATGAAGATGTACCCGGTTCGCGGATCGGTGGCCGTCCCGCCCCAGTTCACGCCGCCGGTCCCGCCCGGGAATGAAATCGTCGACTTCGGCGGCGTCCCCTCTTCGTGATAACGAAACGGCGTGAACGGTCCCTTGTTCTCGAACCCGCCCGCCTTGTCCCACATCTGCTGACACGCCTGCACGTGCTCGGCGCTGGTGTCGGCCGCGGTCACCATGTCCGTCTCTTTGTTGAAGCTCACGCGCGAGAGCGGACCCGGCTTCACGGGAAACGGCTGCGTCGGCGAATACCATTCGCCCGGCACGTCGCCCTTCGGCACCGGACGCTCTTCGACGCCGAACACCGGCTTGCCGTTCGTCCGATCGAGGACGAAGAGATATCCGGTCTTGCCAATCGCCGCGAGTGCCGGTACGGTCTTGCCGTTCTGCACGATATCGACGAGCCCGGGCGCCGACGGCTGATCCGAATCCCAGATGTCGTGGTGCACGGTCTGGAAATGCCAGACGCGCTTCCCGGTCTGCGCATCGACCGCCACGATCGAGTTTCCGAACAGGTTGTTGCCGGGCCGATCGCCGCCGTAGTAATTCGCCGCCGGGCCGCCGATCGGCATGTAGACGAGGCCGCGCGGCTCGTCGACGCTCATCGAGAAGCCCCAGATGTTCGTTCCCGAGCGTTCCTTCCATCCGTCGCCCCACGTGTTGTTCCCGAATTCTCCAGTCCGCGGCACGGTGTGGAACTCCCAGAGCTTCTTGCCCGTGCGCGCGTCGAACGCGCGCGTGTCCCCGGGCGGACCCTGCGGAACCTCATTCACATTGGCGCCGATCAACACCACGTTCTTGAAGATGGTCGGCGCGCCGTTGTACGGGACCGTCATCTCGACGATGCCGTCTCGGCCGAAGCCGGACGACAAATCACCAGTCGAGGCGTTGAGCGCGATCAGCTTCGCGCCCGACGTCACCATGATGCGCGCCGGATCGCTGCCCTCGCCCGGCCAGAAGGCGAGGCCGCGACGCGAGGTCTGGCCCTGCGCCAACTGGTACTCCCAGATCACCTTGCCGGTGTCGGCTTCGAGCGCCACCACCTTGCTGCCTTGCGGCACGTACATCACCCCATTGATGACGATCGGCACGGCCTGGGATGATCCACCGAGCCCTCCAGCCTGCGCGGGCGCGCCCGGCGGGCGGAGGCTGAAGGTCCACGCCTGTTTGAGCTGCGCGACGTTGTCCGGCGTGATTTGCGCCAGCGGCGAGAACCGCGTCGCGGCGAGGTCATGATTGTAGGTGGGCCAGTCACCCGGCGCGTTCGCCGACTTGGCGGTTTGCTGCGCCCCTCCGATCAGCGCACCGGCACTAACGAGGATCGCCATCAGCAGGCTAGTCGAGATTCTTCGCATCGTGATTCTCCAGGTCGAACCGACGAGGTGGATGATTGATCGTGGGCGCAGGCGTCATGCCTTCAGAAGCACGGTTCCTCCGGATTTGCCTTGCAGCGCGCTGTCGAACGTGACGACCGTGAGATGAGCGGCGGAGGCGAAGGCCGCGAGATATGAATCGGCCCAATCCTTCGGAGCTGGTTGGCGCAACCGCGTCAACGCACGAAACTCCCGTTCAAGATCGGCCGGCTCGTCGAGCAATGCCACGCGCTCATCGTTGAGCCACCGGTCGTAGGCCTGCCATGCTGTCGGCTGGTTCATCACGCCGTCTTGCCCCATGATGGCCTCGGACGAAAGCAAACGCAGCAGACCGAGTTGCGTGAACCGACAGAAAAACAGTCGCCAGCCCGGCTCCACGTTTTCAAACCATCGCCGAGCGATCGCGTGGTGGACGTGCCGCTCATAGGTCAGAGCCAGCCAGACGTTGATGTCAGGGAAAACCGATGATGTCGTAGATCCCGGCATTGTCAATCACAAGGGTTCCAGGTCGTTTGGAGTGAACGATGGGCAGCGTCACGCGCCGGCCCCGGTTTCGTTCGGGTGATTTCAGCACGTGCTCGGCGCCGCGCAAGAGGAGATCCTTGACGGAGCGACCTTCACTCGCCGCGCGCACTTTCAGGCGGCGATAGACAGGATCGGGAATGTCGACCGTTGTCCTCATGTGGCTCACTCTACCATATTTATGGCGCCGTCTACTGGTTCAGCAACGGAATGCTCTGCGCGGAGGGGGTCGGTGGCAGCGATCGGAGAAAGGCGTAAATGTCAGCCAGCTCCTGGTCGGCGATGACCTTGCTCGTGTACGGCGGCATGCCACCCGCCGGCTTCCGCACGTAGCGGAGCAATGCGGCGTACGCGATCGGCCGAGGGGCGATTCGCGCTCCGGCGCTGCCCCCTTGTCCCACGGTCCCGTGGCACGCATAGCAATAATACGAGGTGAACAAGCGCTTGCCGTTCTCGGCGTTCCCGGCGGGCGCCGCGTTTTGCGGCGCCGGCGTCTGGGCTGATGCGCTCGCCGTCAGGAGCAACACCATCATCGCAGCGCTGATGCACCACAAAGGACACCATGGACACAAAGGTCGGAGCCTATGCCGGTTCTTCCTTTGTGCCCTTTGTGTCCTCTGTGGTGACTCAGCGGTCGAATGAATCCCCATCGCACCCCCTACCTCGGTTGCGTGAGCACATCGACGAGCGCGGGCTCGCCGCGTTTCACGAGCTCGATGGCGCGCTTGATCGCCGGTCCCAGCTCCCTGGGATCGCTGATCGGTCCTTCGCCGTGGACGCCCAGGCTCTGCGCGAGCTTCGCGTAATCGATCGGTGGATCTTCGAGCTTGTTGCCGATATGCGCGCGCGTGGCGTTGCGGCCGTGCTGCAGCGCCATCTTCTGCACCTCCATCACTTCCTGATGGTAGGCGCGGTTGTTGTGCATGATCGTCAGCAGCGGAATGCGGTAATGCGCGGCCGTCCACAGCGCGCCGGGCGCGAACATCAGGTCGCCGTCGTTCTGGATGTTGATCGAGAGCCGTCCATGCCTGCGGTTCGCGAGCGCGGCACCGACGGCCGCCGGCAGGCCGTAGCCGACGCCGTAGCCGCCAGGCCCTCCGATGTAGTGGTAATGCTTGTCCATGCTCCAAAGCCGCAGCGGCCAGTTGCTGACGAACACGACATCGGCCACGAGCGACCAGTCTTCGTTTCTGACCTGCGACCACAGTTCCGCGGAGAGGCGCGCGGTGCTGATGGGACTTGCATCCCAGCCGTAGCTCGCCGCCTCGCGCGCCTGTTGTAGCGCCTCCTGCTGCGCTTTCGCCAGCGTGGCGCCGCGATCCTGGAAGTACCGCCGCCGATCGTCCGTGATCAGGCGCTTCACCGCCTCGATCAGCGCCGGCAGCGTCGTTTCCGCATCAGCCGCCATCGCCAGATCGACTTCCGCGTAGCGCTGGAATTCCTGATAGTTGCTGCGCGAGAAGAGATCGTTGGCCGTGATGCTGATCCGCTTCGCATTCGGCTTGCTCGATCGCACGGCGGCAAAGTCCGTCACCTCGAAGCCGACGATGACGTCGGCCTCGGACAGCACGGCGCGCTCGCGCTCGGTCTGATTGAGCGGGTGGCGCGTCGGGAAGTTCATCCGGTTCTTCTGATCGACGACGGACGCCTGCAACAGCTCCGCGAGCCCGATGAAATGCGTCAGACCGGCCGGCGTGCGCGCGAGCCGATCGGCCACGAGCACCGGATGCTCGGCCGCGACGAGCAATCGAGCCGTTTCCGCGATCGCACCCGAATCGCCTTGGGGCGCCGCGATGGCCGGTACCTTCAGCACGCGCAGCGTCTCGTCTTTCGGACACGGGCGTTCCTGCAGGTCGGCGTCCGCGACCAGCGCCACCGGCATCATCGGCGGCGTCGTCGCGATCTTGTAGGCGCGCGCCGCGGATTCAGCGAAATGGTGCAGCGAGGCGGGCGTATCGTCCCACTTCACGAAGTCGCGCAGGATGGCCGCCGCGTCCTGGACGCTGTGGGCCCAGGTCACCACGCTGCGCCGCTCGGCCGCGTCCAAATGGTTTCCAAGAATGAGAAACATCGGGACCCGATCGCAGAACGCGTCGTACACGGCCATCGACGCGTGCATCGTGCCGACCGTGCCGTGCACGATCACCAGGCCCGGCCTGCCCTCGATCTTGCCGTAGCCGTGCGCCATCGCGCCGGCGATCTCCTCGTGGTTGCAGGTGATGAACTCGGGAGCCTTGTTGCCGCCGTAGTTGATGAGCGACTCGTGCAGGCTGCGAAACGTGTTCGCCGGATTCGAGAAGACGTACTCGAAGTTCAGCGACTTCAACACGTCGACCATGAAATCCGATCCGGGACGTTCCGTCGTGATCGCTTCGATCACGGGCGTCCTGCCGGTCTCGGCGTCTCTCGAGACGACCGGGGCGGTGCCGTTGCGCGGCGTCTGTTCCTGCGCTGCCGCCGCGGCGGCGGGTGCCGAGACGACCGCCGCCGTACTGGCAGCCGCCGTTTTCAAAAAGTCGCGACGGCCGACGGTTCGTTGTTCCATGGAACTCCCTCGCTTGAGCTTCGCCCGGCATTCTACACCCGCCGATTTCGCGAGTGTTGCGCAGTTTTGTCGCGGCAGCCGAACCAAAAGCACGATTCCGGCGTCTAACGGCTGGTAATATCTCCAGAATATTTGTGCGTCATGGCCCTCGAGCATGCGAAATCGCGTGAAGGCTTGTCTGTTCGCTGCACTCGTCCTGTCGCTCGTGGCCGCGGTCGCGAATGCGTCCGCCCAGAATGGGAGGACTTCCCCCGACCGCGCCGCCTCGCCCGAGAGCGTGCGGCTCGGCGCGAATGAGCCGGCCCTCGCCGCGAAAGAGGGCAAGATTGTTCACGCCTTCCGGATCACGAAGACGCCCCCGAAAATCGACGGCCAGTTGAACGACGAGGTCTGGACCCTGGCGCCGGCCGCTGAAGGCTTCACCCAATGGGATCCCGACAACGGTTCGCCGCTGACCGAGCGAACGCTCATCCAGGTGGCGTACGACGATCGGTATCTGTACGTCGGCGTCCGCTGCCTCGACCGCATGCCGGACGGGATTGCACGCGGTCTGGGGCGCCGCGACGAGAACCCGCCTACCGACAATTTCTCCCTCGGATTCGATCCGCGCCACGATCATCAGACCGGTTACGCCTTCCAGACCAACGCATCGGGTGTGCAGTCGGACTACTACCTGTACGACGACGACCGGTCCGACAGCAGCTTCGACGCGGTGTGGGAAGTGCGGACCTCAATCGGAGACGAAGGATGGATCGCGGAGTATCGCATCCCCTTCTCGCAGATGCGATTCAACGCGGCGCCGGGCCCGGGTCAGATCTGGGGATTCACAGGACGCCGTTACATCCGCCGCCGCGGCGAGGTCGGCGAGTGGACCGCCCGCCCGCGAGGCGAGCGAGGCGAGGTCTCGCGGTGGGGCCATCTCGTCTTCGACGATGCGCTGGCGCCGCCGCGGCGCATCGAGATCCAGCCATACGTCCTTGGAAGCAGCACCCGGCAGGCGGCGAGCGCCGGCGCCCAACTCAACGGGTCGGCCGGCGCCGACCTCCGGTTCGGCATCGGAACGTCCGCGACGCTCTCCGCCACCGTCAATCCGGACTTCGGACAGGTCGAGCAGGATCCTGCCGTGCTCAACCTGTCGATCTTCGAGACGTTCTTCCCTGAAAAGCGCCCGTTCTTTCTCGAGGACAGCCGGACGTTCGTTCCGCCCTACGGCAACTTTCAGCTGTTCCATTCACGCCGGATCGGCCGGGCGCCGGGCCGGTTCGCGGTGCCGGACGGCGAGGTGATCGTCAAGCAGCCAACGCAAACGTCTGTGCTCGGCGCGGCGAAGCTCACCGGAAAGGGCTCCGGCTGGACCTACGGTGCGCTGACCGCTCTCACCTCGCGCGAGTACGCGCAACTGCAGTCGGGACGCGAGGCGCTGATCGAGCCGATGACGTCGTACAACACGCTGCGGGTACAACGGGACGTGCGCAATGGCACGTCGAATATCGGCGCGATTTTCACCGGCGTCGTGCGCGAGAAAGATGACGACGCGTTCACCGGCGGGATTGATTACAACCTGCGATGGGATCGCAACCGCGTCGTGTGGAACGGTCACTGGGTGGCCACGCGGGCGCCCGGAACGGGCGGCGTCGCCACGAGCGGCGGCGGCATCACGAACTTCAATTTTTCGCGCAAGCATTACGGGTACTCGGGCCACTACGACCACTTCGGGCGCGACTTCCGCGTCAACGACGCGGGATTCTTCCGAACGCGCGCGAATCGCAATGACGCCAACGGCAGCGCGTACGTCGAGCAGCCGGATCCGTGGAGGGCGTTCCGGCGGGCGCAGGTTGGCTTTTACGTGGCGAACGATTGGAACAACGACGGCCTGGTGTTCTATCGACTCCTCGATGGCTACGGTTCCGTCACGTTCCGGAACTTCTGGAACGTCGCCGCAGAAGGAGGTCGCGAGCTCCAGGTCTTCGACGATCTGGACACCCGAGGCGGTCCGCCGATCCTGGTGCCGCGGCGGCAATTTCTCTACGTAGGCGTCGGCAGCGACAGCCGGAAAAGCTGGCGGTTCAACTTCAATGGGTCGGTTCGCACTGACGCGGTCGGCGGCTGGACGGGCCAGGTCGGTCCCAGCCTGACGCTGCAGCCGTCAGGACGACTGCAGGCCTCAATGAGCACGAACTACACCGCGGCCAAAGACATCGCGCAGTGGATCACCAACACGGACGTCAACGGCGACGCGTCCGCCGACAACGTCTACGGGACGCTGCGGCGCAACGTGGTGGACGTCACGCTGCGGTCCACGTACGCGATTGAACGGGACATGACGCTGCAGGTGTTCCTGCAGCCATTCGTCGCGGTGGGCAAGTACACCAACATCCGGCGGCTCGCGCGGCCGCTGTCCTTCGACTTCGATCCCGCGACACTCACCTACGATCCCAGCTTCAACAACAAGTCGCTTCGCGCCAACATTGTCTGGCGGTGGGAATACATCCGCGGCAGCACGCTGTATGCGGTCTGGAACGTCTCGAAGTCGGACGCGTCGCGGCCCGGCGTCTTCAGCCCGCTGCGGGATCTGGGCGGCGTCTTCGGCGGCGACGGCCCGAGCGTGTTCATGGTGAAGATCAGCTATTGGATGAGCCGGTAAGCGGGCAACGCCTCGGCCTGATCACCACAAAGGACACAACGGACACAAAGCATAAGACCGGTATGGCCCCTGGTGTCCTTCGTGTCCTTTGTGTTTGATCAGTGCGGCAATAAACCCATGCGTCTATTTACACACGAAGCTCGCCGCGTCGTCCGTGCTGCCGGTGCCTTTGTAGGCCGCGAGCTGCGGGTATGGGCACAAGGGGCGCGTCCGATCGACCTTGCCTTGAGTGCTGTGCGATGCCACGATCTGATCCGGGGCCTTGCCTTTCTCGACCCACTGCTCGAGCGCACTCACCATGTCGAACGTGTTGGGTCCCTCTCCGCCGCCGCAATGTGCCATGCCCGGGGCCATGAACAACCGGTGCGACGCCTGCACTTTCGCGACGCCTCCGTTCGTGTCGGCGACGCGCTTGTAGTACTGGACGCTGTTGCCCGGCGAGATCTGCGGATCGGCCCAGCCGTGATACTGGATCAGCTTGCCGCCGCGGTCGAAGAACGTCTTGAGGTTCGGATCGAGTGCGTTGATCGTGTTGTCGTCGACTTCTTCCAGCCGCACGACGTCGGTCTCGAAGTTGAATTTGTCCACGTCCCAGCTCGAATCTTTGAACACGACGAAGCGGAACTGATCGAGCCCGGCCGAGCGGGCCCCGGCCGACCACCCCAAGTCGGTCCATCCGAGCTCGCTGCCCGGCTCGAGGCCGGTGATCTCGCGTTTCGTTTTCGGGTTCACGGGCGACATGTACATCATCCGCGCGGTTTGCGCCTGCGCCTTCGTCAGGCACGTCGCTTCGTCTGCGCCCTTGCACTCGAGCACACCCGGATCGAACTTGCAGCGCTTCGGGTCGTCGACGACCCCGTCCTTGATGCCGTCAAGAGCGTCGCACGCGTCGAGCACCGCCTTGTGGATCAGTTGCGCCTTGCCCGCCGTCACGCGCGCGGCCTCGTCCCTGGTCACCTGCGCAATCCGCATCGATCCCGCCGAGCGGCTGCTCCAGTCGAGACCCGGCGATCCGGCGATGATGCCGTTGAAATCGGCCGGGAACTTCTGCGCTTCCTTCATCGCCTGCCGTCCGCCCGCCGAGCACCCGTTCCAGTACGCGTACTTGAGGGGGTTGTCGTAGTACGCGGCGATGATGCCCTTCGACTTGACGGTCATCTCGTGCACGGCGCGGTAGCCGAAGTCGATCACCTTCTCGGGATGGCCGAGCGCGAACTCCGCGCTGCCGCCGACGTGACCCGTATCGGTGGAGCTGGTCGCGTAGCCCGCCCGAAGCGCGGTCATCATCGCCGGGTAACCGATCGTGCCGTTCCATCCCCCATTGCCGACCGCCTGGAATTTCCCGTTCCAGTTCGACGCCGGCAGCCACACCTCGATCTTGATGTCGGAGTCGCTCGATGGCTTCAGCGTGGCGGCGACGCGACAGAATGCCGGAAGATCGTTCTGCGCCACGCCTCCGCGCCCGCCGCGCGCGCCAGGTTGTGTGAAGCCGCCGGCGGGAACCGACTCGGCGAGCGTGATCGTCGTGTTCGGGAGCGCCAGCGACGCGAGGCTCTCGCAGGAAGCAGCGGCGCTGACCGGCGTCGGCTCGAACGTGGCTCTCGCACACAGGAGCGCCAGACACGCGGCCACCGACCAGGAGTAGCCGTACCGCCGAATCAAGTCTCGTGACAGCATCGCTTGTGCTCCCGCCTACTCACCACAATGGACACCAAGGACACAAAGAAAATACCGGTCTGGACCTTTGTGTCCATGGTGTCCTTTGTGGTGGATCGGCCTTGAAAAGCCCACCACTCGATCGACCTCATCTCGCCGTGCACGGCTCCGGCTCCCACGTGGAGTTGTTGCCGGGCAGTCTCTTGTAATGCGTGCTTCTGACGAAACGCCCGGTCAGATACTGCGGGTCTTCGACAACCGCGGTGAGAATCAGCCACGAGTCGCCGTTCGCCTCGACGGTGCGCGCGAAGTATTCGGTGAGCACCGCGTTCGCGCTGTACGGGACGCCGTTCTTTTGCAGGTAACCCGGACGCATCCGGGTGGTGACGACTTTCAGATCGCCGGCGGGCGCCGCGCCGCCTCGGCCTCCACGCCGGCCGCCAGCGAATTCCCATTCGGCCACCGACTCCCCTTGCCACGCGGGAGCACTTCCCGAAGCGGCCGCCTGCGCCGGGCCGAAACCTAACAGTCGCGTCTGGGTCCCAGCTTCGGTCTCGATCTTCAGCGTGTTGTCGTCCTGCCACGTGATGTGCAGGCGGCCGGGTGCGCGCATCACACCGGCCGCCCCGTAGGCCTTGCACTGCTCGCCCGCGGCTTCGTCCTTCGCCGGGTCCCACGCGTCGGCAATCCGCACGCCCTCGGCGTTGAGCGGCACGCTCGGATGGTCGGCTTTCTTCGGCGTCACCATGCGGTAGCGCCAGTCTTCCGTGACGACGGAGACCCAGTAGCCGGTGAGATCGACGGGCGCGGTGGCCTTCGGCGCCGCGGCGGAGCCCTGCGCTCCGCGTCCCCGTTGGGCCCAGGTGTGTGCCGTCATCACAAGCACGAGCGCTGGCGCTATCCAACACAGCGTCGCGCCGCGCATCCGCAGCATTCGATATGGCATCTTACCTTTTGCCTTCTAACTTCTTGAGGCTCTTGTAGACCGCCTCGACGAACATATCCGGCGTCCAGCCGGCGTTCTTCGCGTACACGCCGTCGTAATCCCGGGTCAATTTGGCCGTCTTCACCTGCTCGACGGTCATGCCCTTCTTCATCATGTCCTGCACCCGATCGCGCACGATCGTGACCATGTCGCGGTAGTAGGCGACGTCGGCGGAGTCACACAGCCGGCCGTGCCCGGGCACGATCAGCGTGCCGCCTTCCAGCCTGAAATCGGGAAACGCTACGTCGAGGATGTGGTTCAACGCGTCGATCTCGCCGTTGATGCCGCCGCCTCGCTCCACATCGATGACCGGATAGCTGGCCGTCATGAAGACATCGCCGGTGGCGAGCACATCGTTGTGCCGGAAGTACACCAGCGTATCCCCGTCGGTGTGCGCCGCCGGCGCGGCGAACAGCTCGATGCCGTCGCCGTGATAGAACGTGCTCAGCTTCAGGTGATCGACGTGGTAGGTCGTGCCGGGGGTCATGCGAGTCGGGATCGGCGGCTTGACGCTGGGCGCCGTCATACGCTCGAGGACGTTTTCGTGCGCGATGATCTCGGCCCCTTCCGCCGCATCGGCCACCTGCCCGGCGACGTTGCCGCCGGTGATCTGACCGCCAGCCGCGCCGAGCTTCTCGTTGCCGCCCGCGTGATCAGGATCGGCCGACGTATTGATGATGTACCGAATCGGCAGCGGCGACAGCATCCGGACGGCCGCGAGCACCTTGTCGCTCATCTCTGCGCGGCCGCTGTCCACGAGCGTGATCCCTTCCGGGAACACCAACGCCGCGATGTTGCCGCCGGCGCCGGTCAGCATAAACAGAAGCTCGCGCACCTTCGTCACGCGGATCTCATTTGTCTGCTGGGCGTGCGCTGGCAGGATAACGATCGAACCACAAAGCACACAAAGAACACAAAGCCACAAGCTCCAGGACACCTTTGTGCTCTTCGTGATCTTTGTGGTTCCAGAGTAGATGTGGTTCATTGTTGTCCCTCGTTGCGGTTGGGCAGCGGCGGCCGCGTCGTGGCCGGCGGCGGCATCTGCTTCAACTTCTTCCGGTAGTCCGGATAGGCCGTTTCCGCGCCGCCTCTCGTCGCCTCGAACGGGATGCCGTGCCGCTCGGAGAACTCCCGAAGATCGTTATTGGTTCCAGGCAGATGGTGCGGGATCACGCCTTTGGGCCGCTCGATCTCGGTCACCATCTCGCACGGATACGGGGGAACGTGCTGATGCAGGTCCAATTCATAGTCCGTGCTGCGAATGAACGGCTCCGTCAGGTACACCGGGTCGTTCACGATCGTGACGACGGTCAGGAAGTCGCCGTGACGCATCCAGTGCTCGGTGACCGTCGCCTGCTCGCTGCGCGGCAGCCCATTGCGCCGGATGTACCCCTCTTTGAGGTGCGTCACGGTGATTGTCAGCATGTCACCGTCCCACTTCCCGGTGGCGAAGCCGCCCCACTTGTGGAGCGCATCCTCGGAGGGATGCGGACGGCCATCCAGGTAGACCGGGTTGTCGATCGAACGGAGCCATTCGGCGTGAAACGCGGTGATCTCGCGGGTGAGCGGATCTTCCTCCTTCCGAATCGTGAGCGGCGAAGGTCCACGCCAGATGTAGTCGGCGCCATGCGGACGGCACTGCCATTCCGGCAGCGTCAGCATCGATCCTTCCCAACTGTCCGCCCGCAACCGCGCGGCGTCGTTGATCGGCAGCCCGAGGTAGTCGCCGAGCTCCGGACCGGGGACCCGCTCCGGCTGGTCCTCGTAAAAGCGGGGTGCCCATTCCCCGGAAAAATCAACCTGCGCGAACACCGGCCGAACGCCGCCCGCCATCGCCAGGAGAAGCAGACTGCCAATCATCGTTCGATTGAGGTTGCGCATGGGCATTGGTTTACCACAAATGGCGGCCGGCCGCGCAGCCGAATATCAGGCCGAGAAATCATTTCCTGGGATGCGGTGTCCGGTGTATCGTCCGTGGCAATTCGATGACTGCTTTCTCACAACCATGGCTGACGCGCGTGCAGGAGCGCATCAACGGCGATCCGGAGATGCAGGTGATTGGCGACTGGTTCACGACCGCGTTCTCGCTGGTCTCCGGCGACACCAGGTGCATCCTGCGGTTCGAGCGCGGCAAGATTGTCGAGATCATCCTGTCGCCGAAGATCGACGTCAGGTGCGCGTTTGGGTTTCGGGCGAGCCCGGAGATCTGGGCGAGGTTTTTCGCAAAGGTGCCCGAGCCGCTCTACCATGATTTCTTCGCCATGCTGATGCGCGTGCCGGACTTCGTGCTCGAAGGCGACACGCTTGTCGCCATGCAACACGCGCGGGCGCTGCATCGGGCGATGAACATCATGCGGTCTGTTCATGGAGAGGACCGAGAGGCTGCGGTTGCGGGGTCCGCGACCGCGGGCTCTTGCGCATCCTCCGCGCCCTCGGCGTCCTCCGGTCGGTTCGAGCCCATCGTCGGACGGTATCTGAATCTCGAAATTGGCGGGGTAAACCACCGCCTGTATTTCGAAAGTGCCGGCGAGGGCGTCCCGCTGCTCTGCCTTCACACCGCGGGCGCCGACAGCCGGCAGTACCGCCATCTTCTCAACGATCCGGCGATCACCTCACGGTATCGCGTCATTGCGTTCGACATGCCGCATCACGGCCGCTCGAATCCTCCCGACGGCTGGTGGCTCGCGAAGTACCTGTTGAAGACCGACGAGTACGTGCGCATCATCCGAGCGGTCTGGGAGGCGCTGGACCTCAGACGGCCGGTCGTCATGGGGTGCTCGATGGGCGGCGCGATCGTGCTGAAGATCGCCGCCGAATATCAGAAGGAGCTGCGCGGCGTCATCGGGCTCGAGAGCTCCGCGTACGCCCCCGGGCGATACAACGAGTACCTGCATCATCCGGCGATTCACGGCGGCGAGCTCGTCGCGAGCTACACCTACGGTCTCTGCGCCCCGACGAGCGCGGAGACGAACGCCCGCGAGAACTGGTGGTACTACAGCCAGTCCGGTCCGGGCGTCTATGCGGGCGACGTCCATTTCTACAGCCTCGATTGGGACGGGCGCCAGGAGATCACGCGGATCGACACCGAGCTGTGCAAGGTCTCGCTGCTGACCGGCGCGTACGACTATTCGTGCACGCCGGACATGACTCGCGAGGTCGCAAACGCGATACGCGGATCGCGCCTTATCATCATGAACGGCATCGGCCACTTCCCGATGACTGAGAACTATCCAGTATTCCGCGACTTCCTCCTGCCGGAGCTCGAATTCATGGCGGACGCGTCCGGCTAAAGAGCCCGAGAGGATTTGCTTCGTGTCCTTTGTGTCCGTCGTGGTTCAATGCTTGCCTGTGGATTAGGTCTAATGCACAGGCCTTCAGGCGGACCATGGAGACGTCCGATGACCGTATTCATCTCACGACGCGAGCTGCTGAAACGCGCCGGACTCGCGGGTGCGGTTGCGGCGGTGGCGCCGGCGTTCGCGGCCGGGGATGAGGCCGCGGGGGCCCAAACGACAGCAGCGGCGGTCGGGCCGGCGGCGCGCGATCCGATCGCGAACCTCACCGCGGCGGAGTCCGACATCCTGGAAGCGATCGCCGCCCGGCTGATCCCGACCGACGCGAACGGTCCGGGCGCCAGCGAGGCGCGCGCGGTCCATTACATCGACCGTGCGCTTGGCGGTGCCCTGGCGTCCTCGCGGCCAACCTATCAAGCCGGGCTCAACGCCCTCGACCAGTACGCGCGCTCGACCCGCGGCCGGCCGTTCGCCGCGCTCTCCGCCGCGGAGCAGGACGGGGTCCTGATCGATGTCGAGTCCGGCACGGCAACCGGGTTCCCCGGCGGCTCGGCCGAGTTCTTCAACCTGGTCAGGACTCACACCATCCAGGGGACGTTCTGCGATCCGTTCTACGGCGGCAACGCGAACTTCGTCGGCTGGGACATGATCGGCTATCCGGGCGTCCGCACCATCGTCACGCCCGACGAGCAGCGTCTCGGTGCCGACGTTCCGAGCAATCACAAGTCGGCGTACGACTACGACATGTTTACGAAATGAAGACGGGTGGCACGAGCACTGAGCATGAGCACGTAGCACGGACCACGAAGTCATGCCCATTCGATTGAAAGAGGCCGACGTCGTCATCGTCGGTCTTGGGGCTGCCGGCGGCGTCGCCGCGCTGCCGCTGGCCCAGGCGGGGCTCGACGTGGTGGGTCTTGAAGCCGGCACATGGTTGACGAAGCGCGACTTCGCGCCCGACGAGTTGCGAAACAACTTCCGCGGCTGGCCGCAATCGGTGCAGAAGACCAATCACGAGATTCCGACGCATCGGCCGGACGCGTCGTCGCCGATGTCGCCGCGGGTCGCCATCCATCCAATGATGAACGCGGTGGGCGGCACGACGCTTCACTACTGGGCGCAGAGCTGGCGGCTGAACCCGTGGGACTTCAAGGTCGTCAGCGAAACGACGCGCCGGTACGGCGCGGCGCGCATTCCCAAAGGCTCGACGGTCGAAGACTGGCCGTTCGGCATCGAGGAGCTCGAGCCGTACTATGACAAGGTCGAGTACGAGATCGGCGTGTCTGGTGCGGCGGGCAACGTCGGCGGGAACATCGATCGCCGCGGCAACATCTTCGAAGGCGCGCGCCGGCGCGGCTATCCGATGCCTCCGCTCCGCGGCAGCGGTTTCACCGATCTGATGGCGGCGGCCGGCCGCACGCTCGGCTGGCATCCGTTCCCCGGACCCGCCGCCATCAACTCGCAGCGGTATCAGAACCGGTCCGTGTGCATGTATCACGGCTACTGCAACCGTGGCGGGTGTCACGTCGACGCGAAGAGCTCGACGGCGGTCACGACGATCCCGAAGGCGCAGGCTACAGGACGCTTGAAGGTGGTCACCCGCGCGCACGTGACATCCCTGGACGTGAACGAAGGCAACGCACGCGTCTCCGGTGTGAGCTACGTAACGGATGGGGCCGAGTACTTCCAGCCGGCCAAAGTCGTCCTCCTCGCGAGCTACACGTACGAAAACGTCCGACTCCTCCTCTTGTCAAAGTCACGGCCGTTTCCCCGCGGCTTGTCGAACAATCACGGCCAGGTCGGGCGCCATTACTTCAGCCACGCGCAGACGGCTGGCATCACGGCGCTCTTTCCGTGGAACACGAACAGTTGGTACGGCCTGCCGGCGCAAGGCGTCGCGATCGACGACTGGGCCGACGACAACTTCGATCATGCGAGCGTGGAGTTCATCGGCGGCGGCAACCTGTGGGTGTACTCGGACAGACGCCCGATCGTGGCCGCCGGCATGACGACGTTCGGCAAGACGACGAAGTCGTGGGGGTCGGAGTGGAAGGCGTTCGTCAGCCAGAACGCCGACCGGACGAACACGTCGTATCTACAGAAGACGACGCTGCCGTACGAGGACAACTACCTGGATCTCGATCCGGAGGTGAGGGATCCGCTCGGGTTTCCCGTCTGCCGGATCACCGCCGACTACAAGGACAACGAGCGGAAGCTCGCGGCGTTCATCCAGAACAAGATGGAACAGTGGTACCGCACGGCGGGCGCCGTCGCGATCGAGCACGGACCGCTCGGCTCGATGGGACCGACGACGCACGCGTACGGCGGCACGCGCATGGGCGACAACCCCGAGACGAACGTCGTGGATCGATGGGGACTTTCCCACGAAGCGTCGAACCTCGGAGTGCTGGGCGCGTCGGTAATGGGCACGAGCGGCGCGCGCAATCCGACGCTCACGGCGCAGGCCCTGGCGTGGCGAACGGCCGAACACCTGGCCAGGAATTTCGACGCGATCGCGAATCGCAGAGCGTGAAGAGCCGGCTCTCTCCCCAACCGCGCCACGCCCTTCTGGCCCTGCTCCTGCTCGGGACCGGCGTGTCGGCCGGCCAGAACAGGCCTGACGCACCGCCTCCGCCGCCGACCTTCAAATCCGAAACCAATGTCGTCGTCGTCGACGCCGTCGTCACCGACAAGCAAGGCCACTTCGTCCGCGGCCTGACGAAGGACGACTTCACGATTCTCCAGGACGGCAAGCCGCAGCCGATCTCCGCGTTCGCGCTGGTCGACCTGGCGAATCAACCTCCCGATCGAGCACCGTCCAGCCGGCCGGTCGAGCCTGACGTGCGAACCAACGAACGTCCATTCGAAGGGCGGGTGTACCTGCTGGTGCTCGACGACATCAACACGGACGGCGTGCGCTCGCCGTATGTCAAGACGGCGGCCCGGCGGTTCATCGAACAGCACTTCCACGATGACGATTTGATGGCGGTCATGTACACCGGCCGCTCGAATGTGGGACAAAGCTTCACGAACAATCGCCGGCTGCTGCTCGCGGTGGTCGATCAGTTTTTCGGCCGCAAGGACCAGATGGCGCAGACGATGATCCGTGAATCGAGGAGCAGCGCGCGAGGCGGTGGTCCAGGATCGCCCATGGATGATGTCGATCGCCAGCTCGACGCTGCCAGCACGCTCCAGTCGATCCGCGGCTTCGCCGAGTGGATGGGCGGAACCATGCCGGGACGCCGCAAGGCGCTGATTCTGTTGAGCGAGGGCCTCGCCGGCTTTACCTACGACGACGACAGCTCAATCTTCGGGAACAACGCGAGATCCAGGATCGCCGACGAAATGCGTGAGGCGGTCGCCGCGGCCGCGCAGGCCAACGTCAGCATCTTCACGATCGACCCACGAGGCGGAGGCGCGCTGCTCGATGAGGAGGACACCGAGCTCAGGACTGGAGCCGACAGCCTGCGCGCGCTCGCGCATGAGACGGGCGGCGTGGCGCTCGTGCACTCCAACAACTTCGCCATGGCCTTCGATCGCGTCGTCGCCGACGCCAGCTCGTACTACGTCCTGGCCTACATGCCGCCGGCCGACAAACGCGCCGGCACCTTCCACACCATCGACGTGAAGGTGAACCGGCAGGGTGTCGACGTGCGCGCGCGAAAAGGGTACGCGTCTCCGAAGAAGACCGCAGTGGCCCAGCCTGCGGCTGGAACCATGCCGGCGGAGCTGCGCACGGCCCTCAACAGCTCGGTGCCGATCAGTGGGCTCACCTTGACGGTGTTCGCGACAGCGTTCAAAGGCGATGGCCGGAACGCGTCGGTGCTCGTCGGCACCGAGCTGCGCGGTCGCGATCTCGGGCTCACGCGAACGGACGCGAGCGGCCGGCTGCCCGATCAAGTGGAGCTGACCTACGTCGCTGCGGACAGGAAGGGCATCAAGGCGAGCCGCACGGCCCACATCCGCCTGTCGTTGAAGCCGGAAACGGCAACCCTCGTCGGCGACAGTGCGCTACGGACCTTCCAGCGGCTGGATCTCCAGCCGGGCACGTACCAGCTTCGCGTCGCGGCGCACGACGGGAACAGCCGTCACATCGGATCGGTGCTCTACGATCTGGAAGTGCCGGACTTCATCGACCGGAAAACGCCGCTGGCCATGAGCGGCCTGGTGTTGACATCGGCGTTGTCGAATCCGGCGCTGGTCGCGGCCTACGACGACCGGCTCAAAGCGGTGATGCCGCGCGCGCCGACCGCCCTGCGCACGTTCACTCAGAATGACGAGATCGCCGTGTTCGCCGAGATCTACGACAGTGACCTGAAGGGCTCGCACATCGTCGACATTCTGACGACCGTGCTCGCCGGCGACGGACAGGCCGTCTTCAAGAGCGAGGATGGGCGTTCGAGCGACGAGCGGCAGACGAAGAGCGACGCGTACAGCCATCTCGTGCGCATCGCATTGCAGGATTTCCCGCCTGGCGGTTACGTTCTGCGCGTGCAGGCGCGATCGCGCGTGGGCGACAGCGCCGTCTCGCGTGACGTGCCGTTCACGATCGCGCCGCGGTGATACGGTCCAACCACACCCGGACACTACAGACTGACGACTGGTGACTGACGACTGACGACTGACGACTGACGACTGACGACTGACGACTACACCCCGTGCCCGTACCCGGGTTCTTCCGGCGGCTGCGAGACATCCGGTTCGGCGCTCGTCTGTTTCGGATCGGCCTCGGGCGCCTCCGGCTCGCGAATCCATGGCGGGGCCGCGTTCGGTTCGGTCTGACCGGGTTGTTCGTGCTTCGCGGTAGTCGCGGTACTCGCGGTACTCATTGGGCTCCCCTGAAAAGCAAAAAGGCCATCACCCGCTGTGGATGATGGCCTTTGGTTGAACGCTCCTATTGGTTTCGGCTACATCATCCACTCGCGGTCGGCAGAGA
>JAHFUI010000225.1 GCA_023265175.1 Acidobacteriota bacterium | reverse complement strand
CATGAAGTCACCTCCTAGCCGGCGCTACGGCTTGACGAAATCAGTCTCGCCAGCTCTCACGCCGGTAGTCTAGTCCAAGTCTCGTTTCCACCGAGTGTCGCCGCTCACGTAAAACCGCGTAAATCTGGACCGACGGCCGCCGAGGGGCTGAGCACGCGGCGGCCGGTCACGCCTTCTTCGTGAGCGGCTTTTGCGCCTGCTTTGCCTTCTGTGCCTGCTCGGCTTCCCGCTTTCGGTAGGACTCCCCTTCGATCGTGATGATCTCGGCGTGGTGCGTCAGCCGATCGATCAGGGCCACGGCGCACGCGGCGTTCGGGAAAACGGTGTCCCATTGTTTGAAGGGGAGATTGGTCGTGATGACCAAGGACTTCTGCTCGTAGCGGCGGCTGACGACTTGGAAGAGCAGATCGGCCGCATGCGCGTCGTACGCCAAATAACCGACCTCATCAATGGCCAGCAGGCTGGGCCGCAAGTACGTGCGGAGCCGCCGCTGGAGCGCACGGGCGGTGTCTTGGCTGGTGAGATCGAGGATCAAGTCCGCGGCCGTGACGAGGCGCGCGGAATGGCCGGCGAGGATCGCCTGGTGGACGAGATTCTTGGCGAGCATCGTCTTGCCGAGGCCGTGCGGCGCGACGATGATGACGTTTTCCGGCTGCGCGAGAAACTCGAGCGTGAAGACGCGCTCGACGGTAAGGCGATGGATCTGCGTCGGCCAGGTCCATTCGAAATCGGCCAACGCCTTGTAGCGCCCGAGTCGGGCATCGTGGAGCCGACGCTCAACGCGCTGGTGGAGGCGGGCCGCGGCCTCGGCCTGTACCAGGTGTTCAAGCAGGATCACGGGACTCCAGCGCTTCTGCGTGGCGCGCGCGATCAGATCGTTGAGGTCGTCGGCCGTGTGGACCAGACCGAGCTGGCGGAGCTGATCACTGAGCGTCGTCGGGATCGGGTCGAGTGAGGGCATCGTAGCTCTCCAAACGATGGGGCGTGACATCGAGCGTGCGCACGCCCGGGTGGTCGGGCAGCACGAGCCGCAGCGGGGGCTTCTGCCGTCGCTGCCGACGGTGCTGTTCGAGCAGATGCGCGATCGTGCCGGCGCCGAGGGCGTCGGTCTCGAGCGCGCGCGCAACGGCCGCTGCGAGTTCTTGCGGCCCGTAGTCATCGAGCAGGGCGAGGAGCCGCGCGGTGTGAGCACGCAACGACTCGCCGCGCGCGGCCAGACGCTCGAAGAGCGTCGCAATGGCCGGGACGGCTAGGCGCAGCCGGTCGCGGGCACTGGACGGATTGGCCTGCCGAGTCGTCGCGATGAGTGCCGCGACATGGGCCTCGTCTTCGATCGTCTGCCCGGTGTCGTAGCTGCGGGCATGCCGCGCGATCTCCTCGGCGCCGTCGATCACGCGCACGGTGGTCGGGCTGGCAAGCAGCGTGAGCGGGCGGGGGACGGCCGCCGGCGGAATCGAGTAGGCATTCCGATCGAAGCGCACGGACGGCGTCTTGCGGGCGCGGACGGGGCGCATCACGTCGGTGTCGAAGGGGTGCGCGGGCAGGGGTAACAGGCGCGGCTGCTCGTCGGCGAAGGTGTCAGCCACGGTGCGGTCGCGCTGCTCAGGATGCGGCCGCTGGGGCGCGATCGCATCGCGCCAGCGCTGGAATTGCGCGTTCAGATCGTCGACATCGGTCAACGTGCGGGCGGCAAAGAACGCGTGGCGCAGGTAATGAATCTGGCGCTCGATCTTCCCCTTGGCGTGAGCCGTCGAATGCACCGCCGGCGAGCGGTGCGGCACAAACCTTTCGCGTCACGCATCCCTTCCACCCGCTGCAGGGGCGGACGTTTCGCCTGATCGATTGTCGACAGACGTGGGGCGAGAACCGCGTCTACTTCTACGACGACTCGGGCCAGCTCGCCCGCCTGCCTGTGCACTGGACCGATGTCGAGCCAGACGATGCCACCGTGGTGGTCGGCGCGGGCCGGGTCTATTTCCGCTACGACGACCTCTGTCGGCTTGCCGATCTACTGATGCGACTCACGACGGACAGTGAGCCGCCACGAACCGATCAGGAGTGTTAAGCAAATCATGCCGTATGTGTTAGGTGAAATATGCCGCACCTTGAGTCGCCTCAGAAGAGGTCCCGGCCATTTACGTGCGTTGATACCTATAGACACGGCATTTCTCAGGCCGCTGCCGGCCGACCGATTGACGTCTCGGCCTGATGTGCGGCATAATTACATGTACTATGACTCCACGACCACCCCGCCGCGATGCCAAAGCCGAGGCCTTGCGTGCCCACGGCGCACTCCATCCCCGTCCCGAGGCGGTGCGCGACCCCCTGTTCGCGTCGCACGAATTCTTCGATCGTCGGGATCTCGTGCAGGTGAAATACGAAATGCTGCGTCGCGTGGACGTGGAGGGCCAGCCCGTCGCGCGAACGGCCGACGCGTTCGGGTTCTCTCGGCCGACGTTCTATCAGACGCAGGCCGCCTTCCAGGCGCAGGGCATCGCGGGACTCGTGCCCCGGAAACGCGGGCCGCACGGGGCCCACAAAGTGACCGACGCCGTGCTGACCTTTGTGACGGCGCAGCGCACGGAGGACCCGGCGCTCACGGTGCGCGCGTTGCTGCCACGGATTCACGACCGCTTTGGTCTCGACGTGCACCGGCGGAGCCTCGAGCGCGCCTGGCACCGGCGGGAAAAAAAACGACCGTGAGCGAGCCGACCCTCCGTGCCGCAGAGGAGACGTCGACGGCCACGCTCGTGGCGAGCTACGACATCCTCCGGCAGGTGGCGCTCGGGCGCAGTGGCCCCGACGACGGACCGCGTCTGGGTTTCACGGTCCTGCTGCGCCACGGCTTGGCCGCGTGGCTCCGCGCGTGGGCCGCGTGTCCAGCCCCACAGACGCGCACCCCCCACGCCGTACCACCGATCGCGATTCCCCCGATCGTCCACATGGAGCTGGCGCACGTCTGGGCCCACCTGGCCCTCGCGCATCAGGAGGCCGCATGGATCTAACCGGCGAGCGATCGCAGAAGATCACCCCGCGACACTTACGGCGCCACGCGTATCTGTATGTACGGCAATCGACGCTGCGACAGGTCGTCGAAAACACCGAAAGCACCCACCGGCAATACGCGCTCCGGCAACGCGCGGTGGGATTGGGGTGGCCCATCGAGCAGGTCGTGGTGATCGACTGCGACCTCGGCCACTCGGGCGCGTCTGCCGCGGACCGCGAAGGGTTTCAGCAGCTGGTCCGCGACGTGGGGCTCGGGCGCGCGGGCCTGGTCATGGGCCTGGAAGTCTCGCGCCTCGCGCGCAATTCCACGGACTGGCACCGACTGTTAGAGATCTGCGCGTTGACCGAGACCCTCATCTTGGATGAGGACGGCCTCTACGATCCCGCGCATTTCAATGATCGGTTGCTGCTCGGCCTGAAGGGCACGATGAGCGAAGCGGAGCGGCATATCCTACGGGCGCGGCTTCGTGGCGGCATCGTGAATAAAGCGCGCCGCGGTGAGCTCGAAACGCCGCTCCCGATTGGCTTCGTCTATGACGCCCACGGCCGGGTGGCGCTGGATCCCGATCAGCAAGTCCAAGAGACAATCCGGGCTTTCTTCCAGACGTTTCGACGCACCGGATCCGCCACGGCCACTGTGAAAGCATTCCGCGACCAGCAGCTCTTCATTCCGCGCCACGCACGCCACGGTCCCCACGCCGGCGAGACACTCGGGGTCTCGCTGGAGCATTCGCGCGCACTCTGGCTGCTACATAATCCGCGCTACGCTGGCGCGTTCTTTTTCGGCCGGAGTCGACAACGCCACACCGTCGATGCGCGGGTGATCTTCGAACGGCTGCCGCGTGAGGAGTGGACCGCGCTGATCCCGCAGGCCCATGCCGGCTACATTACCTGGGAGGACTTCGAAGAAAATCAGCGCCGCCTCCACGACAACTCACAAACGAGAGCGAGCGACCGCCGACGGAGTCCACCCCGCGAGGGGCCGGCCCTCCTGCAGGGGCTCGCGCTGTGTGGACGCTGCGGCGATCGGATGACCGTGCGCTATCACGAGCGCCACGGGACGCTCTGGCCGACCTACGTCTGTCAGCGGCGCGGGATCGCCCACGCCGAACCGATCGGTCAAAGCATCCCAGGCCGCGGCCTCGATGACGCGATCGGGCGCCTGCTGCTTGACACGGTCACGCCGCTCGCCCTGGAGATCACCCTGACGGTCCAGCAGGAGATTCAGACCCGACTCGACGAAACCGACCGGCTCCATCACCGGGCCGTCGAGCGCGCGCGCTACGAGGCGGATCTGGCCCGCCGACGGTACCTGCAAGTCGATCCCGCGAATCGGCTGGTGGCGGACGAATTGGAAGCGCACTGGAATCGCGCGTTGCAGCAGGTCACCGACGCGCACGCGACCGCGGAGCGCCACCGGCAAGCCGACCGCCTCGCGGTCGATGGGGAAGCTCGGGCGCGCATCCTCGCGCTCGCCACCGACTTCCCGCGGTTATGGCAGGATCCGCAGACGCCCGACCGCGAACGGAAACGGATGGTGCGTCTGCTCCTCGACGACATCACGCTGATCCACGCCGCCAACGGCGTGACCGCGCACGTCCGTTTTCGGGGTGGCGCGACCACCACGCTCACGCTCGCCCGAGCCCTCGCGGCCTGGCAGCTCCGTGAAACCAGCGCGGAGATTGTGGTGCTGATCGATCAGCTCCTCGATACGCACACCGACGGGGACATTGCGACGGTGCTGAACGCCCGCGGGTATGTCTCGGGGACTCGGCAGCCCTTCCACCGGTTGATCGTGCACTATATCCGGCACCGCCATCGTCTCCGCTCTCGCTATGAGCGGCTCCGCGATCGAGGCCTGCTGACACGAGAGGAGATCGCGACGCGCTTGAACGTGTGCACCGACACCGTGAAGATTTGGGGCCGCCGCGGCCTCCTGCACCGTCATGCCTACAACGATAAACCGGAATGGCTGTACGAACCGCCGGGCCCAAACCCGCCGGTCAAAATGCAGGGCCGGCGGTATGCCGATCCGCGACGACGGACCGAGGTCCTCCCGGATCAGACGAACGAGGTGCAGTATGAGGCGTAGTCCTTCTCATTGGCGCGGTACGGCGTACACGGCCGGGGCGCGAAGTGATAGTGGCCGGCGAGCTCCAGCAACCGGGGATGAAAGCGAATCGCGGTGCCGGCCCGCTCGAGGACCGCCGTGCGCAAATTATCGTAGACGAGGGTGCGCGCCGATCCCTGAAACGCCTGGAAAGCCTCGACGTGACCGCGCAAGAAACGCTCGAGCGTTTGGTCGAGGGTGAAGAGCGCAAACAGCGCGCGCGAGTACGACAGCACCATGACGAAGCCCGAGAGCGGCCGGGCGCCGCGGCCGATCTGGATCGAGCCGAAGGCCCCCCAGTCCACCTGAGCCTCCTCGGCCGGGAGCGTGACCAATCGCCGATAGACCGTCGGCGGGGCGGCCGGACGGATCGTGCGGACGATGCGTCGCAGCTGGACCACCGACCCCGTGTAGCCGCGGGCGCGCACCATCTCGAAGAGCCGCGTCGCGCGCAGCCGGGGATACTGCGCCAGCGTGTCGTGGATCAGCGGCAGGTACGGATCGAGGCCGCTGGCGCGGCACGTCCCGCGCCGGACCGTCCGCGTATCGTGGGCAATCGCGGCGCGGACCGTGTCATGGTGGACGCCGAGGGCCTCGGCGATGGTGCCGATTTTCCAGTGCTCGCCAAAATAGAGGCGGCGAATCTCGGCGTGTTGTTCGGGCGTGATCATGGCGCGACTCCGGGGACACGGGACGGACGCGCCAGAGCGGTGGAAGGAGCCAGGCGCTTTCCCGGCCGCAGACCATGCATCGCGACGCGCCCGCCAGGGGCGCGGTCGGCACCACATCCGTCGCCGTGTCCGTGGACAGTGTGTCGGGGTGGGCCGCCGGTCGGGAAGTCTGATCCCTCACGCGGGCCCGATACGCGCGCTGATGATCCCGATGATCGAGGCGCCCTTCGGGGCTCTGTCGGTGCCGCCGGCGCGCGGCCCGGATGCAGGCCTGCCGCGCGCGCGTCCGGCAGTCGGGCGAGCAATAGGCTTGGCCGCGATCACACGAGGGGCAGATGGCAAAGAGGCGGTTACAGCGTCGGCAGATCTTTTGGCGAAGCGGCGCGTCCACGGTGTCGGAGCGGCCGTACGCTTCGACTGGACACGACGGTCAGACTCGTGGCACAAGAGAGACGACTGGCTCGGTCCGTCGGAGCATCGAGGCGGTCACCGAGGGTCTGGAGGATCAGCTCCAGGCCCTCACCTCAGGTGGTCGCTGATCTCAGCTTACGCGACCCCGCTCACGCCCATCTGAAGAGGCCGTGGACGCTGATCGGGATAGGGGGACACCTCGCGATGTCGCCCCTCCCACACCACCGGGCATACGGGTCCGTACCACGGCGGTTCGGCCGGTTAAGCCGTCACGGGTTTCTCAAGATAGGGCAGCCCGAGCGAGTCGAAGTAGGCGCCGGGGAGCGCCCAGCAGAGCGCCGCCGTAAGTGTCACCCGCCACGGCCCGCGATTGCTGCGCGCCGTGAGGATGGCGTCTTTGGCGTTGACGCCGCGCTTCCGTAGCGCACGAAAGCGCGTGCCCGGCCGAGCCCACTGTTTCCAGACGACGGCACGAAGCCGCCGCCGAACCCACTTGTCGAGACGTCGGAGAATCGTGGGCGTCTCGCAAA
>JAHFUI010000069.1 GCA_023265175.1 Acidobacteriota bacterium | reverse complement strand
GACGCCTGGTCGTCATCGACGATGTTCCGCGGGATCGAGATCATTCTGAAGGGGCGCGACCCTCGGGATGCGTGGGCGTTCACGCAACGGATCTGCGGCGTGTGCACCACCGTCCACGCCATTGCCTCGATTCGCGCGGTCGAAAACGCCATCGGTTCCGTTCCGCCACCCAATGCGCGGCTCCTGCGAAACCTGATCATCGGCGCGCAATGTGTGCAGGATCACGTGGTGCACTTCTACCATCTGCACGCGCTCGACTGGGTCGACATCGTGTCGGCCTTGTCCGCCGACCCGCACAAGACGTCGGCCCTGGCGGAATCGATTTCCGATTGGCCGCTCTCGAGCCCAAAGTATTTTGCCGGCGTGCGCGATCGCATCAAGGGGTTTGTCGATCGTGGCCAGCTCGGGCCGTTCGCGAACGCGTACTGGGGACATCCCGCCTATAAGCTGCCGCCCGAGGCCAACCTGATGGCGGTGGCGCACTACCTGGAAGCGCTCGAGTGGCAACGCGAGTTCATCAAGTTGCACGCCGTGCTCGGTGGGAAGAACCCGCACCTGCAAAGCTTCCTGGTGGGCGGGATGGCCACGCCGGTCGATCCCAACAGTCAGGCCGCGCTCAACGCCGGCACCATCGCCGAGCTCAAGCAGCTCGTTACCAAGGCGCGCGATTTCGTGGTGCGTGTCTACATTCCCGACTTGTTGGCCATCGCCTCTTTCTACAAGGATTGGGCCGGCCATGGCCGGGGCGTCGGTAACTACCTCGCGTACGGGGAGTACCCGGAGGACGACACCGCGAAGCCCACGCTGTTTCTCCCAACCGGCATCATCCGCGGCCGCGACCTGTCAAAAGTTGAACCGTTCGATCAGGCGAAGGTCACCGAGTACGTGGCGCACTCCTGGTACGACTATCAGCGGGGAGACGACGCAGCGCTCCATCCTTTCCAGGGCGAGACCGCGCCGAACTACACGGGGCCCAAGCCGCCCTACGAGCGACTCGACACCGACAAGAAGTACTCGTGGTTGAAGTCGCCGCGGTACAGCGACGAGCCCATGGAGGTCGGGCCGTTGGCCCGGATGCTGGTCGCGTACGTCTCGGGACACACGCGGGTGAAAGAGATCGTCGGCGCCGTGTTGAAGCAACTCAACGTCGGCCCCGAGGCGCTGTTTTCCACCTTGGGGCGCGTGGCGGCGCGCGGCATCGAAACGCAGATCATCGCGGAGAAGATGGACGCCTGGGTGGACGGCCTGGCGGCGAACATGGCGGCGGGCGAGCTGCGCATCCACGATAATTCGAAATGGGATCCGAGCACCTGGCCCGCCGATGCGGCTGGGGCCGGATTCCACGAGGCCCCGCGCGGTGCGCTCGGTCACTGGGTGCAGATCCACAACGGGCTCATCAGCAACTACCAGTGTGTCGTGCCGAGCACGTGGAACGCGGGCCCGCGCGACGCGAAAGGACGTCGAGGGCCGTACGAAGACGCGCTCCTGGGCACGCCGGTGGCGGATCCGCAGCGACCAGTCGAAATCCTGCGCACCATTCATTCGTTCGATCCCTGTATGGCGTGCGGCGTCCACGTCGTCGATGCCAAGCGGCGCGAGATGGCGCGAGTGAGGGCCGTATGAGCGCCGCCGCCTTCTCCAACGTCGCGCCCGCGGATATCATCCGTGTGTACGTCTGGGAACTGCCGGTGAGGGTTACGCACTGGCTCATCGTCCTGTCCATCGCAGTCCTGTCGGCAACCGGCATGTACATCGGTCATCCTTTCATCACCGTGTCGGGCCAGGCCGGCCAGCACTTCGTCACGGGATGGGCGAAGGTGATCCACTCCTATGCGGCGATCGTGTTCACGCTGTCCGTGCTCGCACGCGTGGGGTGGATGTTCACCGGCAACAAGTACGCCCACTGGGACAAGTTCATCCCCGTGCACCGGACGCGGCTCCACGGCCTGTGGCCGACGCTCAAGTTCTACGTATTCGCGCTACGCAAGCCGCCGGGCTTTGTCGGCCATAACCCGCTGGCCGGTGTCACCTATCTGTTGGTCTTCGGTTTGTACGTCGTTGTCATCGTCACGGGTTTTGCGATGTATTCAGCGAGCGCTCGCGTCGGTTCGCCGATGCGGGCGTTCGACCTCCTCATTCCGCTCCTCGGCGGGCTGCAGACGGCCCGGTGGATTCATCACATCGTGATGTGGCTGCTGCTCGGGTTCACGGTGCACCACGTCTATAGCGGGATCCTGATGTCCATCATCGAGGCCAACGCGACGATGGAGTCGATGTTCTCGGGCCACAAGTTCGTGCCGCGCGAGGATCTGCAGTATTCCGGCTACCGGTTCATCAACCGCAAGGGTCAAGTCGATGAGTGAGCGAACACCGCTGCTCGTGCTCGGCCTTGGCAATGTGCTCCTCGAGGATGACGGGGTCGGGGCGGCGGCGGTCGCCCTCCTCCTCGATCGGTACGAGGCGCCAGTGGGGGTGCGCGTGCTCGATGGCGGCACCCTCGGTCTGTCACTGCTGCCATATCTCGCAGAAGCGGACGTGGTGATCCTCGTCGACGCGGTCAGGGCCGAGGCAAAGCCCGGGAGCTTCGTCCGATTGGCTGGCGAGGACGTGGCTCCTGCCGTGGCCACGCGCCTGTCACCCCATCAGATCGGGGTGGCCGACTTGCTCGACGGCGCGCGGTGGCTCGATCGCTACCCCGCGCGTGTCGTCCTGCTCGGCCTCGTGCCGGAATCGATGGAGCTCCTGGTGGGACTCTCGCGACGTGTTCGACCCGCGCTGCCCGAGCTGGTCGAGCGCATCGTCGAAGAGGCCCGCACGCTGGGCTTCGTCTTCCGCCACAAGCGCACTGATGAGACGCCTGCTCCTGGGCGTGATGTTGATGTGGCTCGCCTTGCCGGGGTGTGGCGGTCCTGACCGGGATCTGCCGCGTCCGTATCGGACGCTTGAGGTCCCGGAGGCGCTGCTCGTCTCGGCTGATGCGCGGATGCGCGGAGGCCAGTTGTTCCGCGAGCATTGCGCACTCTGCCACGGTGAGCGGGGAAATGGGCGCGGCGTACGAAGAGAGGGGCTGACGCAGCCACCGCGCGACTTCACGGATCCCGTGTGGCGCCGGTCCACATCGCCGCGGCGAGTGTTCTTCACGATTCGCGAGGGTCTCTCGGGTACGCCGATGGCAAGCTGGAAGAGCTTGAGCGAGCAGGACGCATGGAAGATGACGACGTATGTGCTTTCCCTGGGTGAGCGACCGTGAGGAGACTCGGCCGGCGAATCGAGCTTCGCGGAGTCGTCCAGGGCGTTGGCTGTCGCCCCTGGATCTATCGCCTCGCAAGCGAGGAGGGGCTCGCGGGCCGCGTGCGCAACGATTCGACCGGCATCACGATCGAAGCCTTTGGATCCGAGGACGCCATCGACGTTTTCATCCGTCGCCTCGAGACGTCGATGCCGCCTGCGGCCGACCTCCGCGAGCTTCGCTCGTATCCGATTTCGCCGGAATGTGTTGATTCCTTCTCCATCGTCCAGAGCCGGGAAACGACCGAGCGGCGCGTGTCGATTCCGCCAGACCTGGCCACGTGTTCGTCGTGCCTGTCGGAGATCTTCGATCCCGAGGACCGGCGTTATCGGTACCCATTCACCAACTGTACGGACTGCGGCCCTCGTTTCACGATCGTGCGTGACGTGCCGTACGACCGGCCGGCCACGACGATGGCGGCGTTCCGGATGTGTTCGGCATGCCAGCGCGAGTACGAGCGCGTCGAGGACCGCCGGTTCCACGCCCAGCCCAATGCGTGTCCGGTCTGCGGTCCGCAGCTCGTGCTGATGACGCCGGGCGGCAACGTTCTCGACCGCGGCGATCCGATTATGGCGGTGGCCCTGGCGCTGAGGGCCGGCGACGTGGTCGCCCTCAGGGGGCTTGGCGGCTTTCATCTCGTGTGCGACGCGACGGCACGCGAGGCCGTGCAGCGACTGCGCGTGCGCAAGCGGCGGGATGAAAAGCCGTTCGCCGTGATGGTGAAGGACCTGGTCGACGCTCGCGAGGTGGCCGTTCTGACGCGTGAAGAGCAGCGTCTGCTGGAGTCGGTCGAGCATCCGATCGTGTTGACGAGACGACGCGAGGGATGCGCCCTGGCGCCGGATGTGGCGCCCGACAATCCATTGGTCGGATTGCTGCTCCCCTACACGCCGCTCCATCACCTCTTGATGCACGATGTGGCCAGGCCCGTCGTGATGACCTCCGGAAACATGTCGGAGGAGCCGCTCGCGTATCGGAATGGCGAAACCCTCGAACGGTTGGGCGGCATCGCGGATCTGTTCCTCATGCACGACCGCGAGGTCGAGACTCGGTGCGACGACTCGGTGGCGCGCATCATTGCGGGTCGCCCGGTGGTGCTGCGCCGGGCGCGCGGCTATGTGCCGAGGGCGATCGCGGTGCCGGCGGGATTCCATGCGCCGGTGCTGGCCTGCGGAGGGCTGCTCAAGAACACGTTCTGTATTGGCACCGGCGATGCCGCCTACCTGGGTCCACACATCGGCGACCTCGACAACCTTGAGACCTATCGGTCGTTCGAGGAGTCGATCGCGCGGATGGAACGCTTCCTCCGCGTGACGCCCAAGGTCATCGCCTACGATCTGCATCCCGAGTACTTGTCGACGACCTACGCGCTGGCGCGGCCGGAGCCGGTCAAGATCGGCGTGCAACACCATCACGCCCACATTGCGAGCGCAATGGCCGAGCACGGGTTGATCGGCCCGGTGATCGGTGTGGCCTATGACGGGACCGGCTACGGCACCGACGGCACCTCCTGGGGCGGCGAAGTGATGGTGGCGCGCGATGATACTTTCGAACGCGTCGCCACGCTGCGTGCCATCCCGCTGGCGGGTGCCGATGCCGCCATCCGCCATCCCTGGCGCATCGCGCTGGCGCTCCTCGAAGACGCTTTCGACGGACGGGCCCCGCTCGACGATCTCCAGGTGTTCTCCGCTATTCCTCCGCGGGATCTGCTGGTGGTCCGGCAAATGCTGGCCGCACACGTCCGCTCACCGCTGGCGCACGGCGCCGGCCGATACTTCGACGGCATCGGGTCCCTCGTGCTCGCTCGACCCGAGTCGCGCTACGAAGGGCAGGTTGCGCTGGCGTGGAACGTCGTGGCGGATCCGACCGAGGAGAGACGTTACGGCTACGAGATCGATCGCCGGCAGTCCCCGTGGACCGTTGACCTGCGTCCGATGGTACGCGAGGTCGTGCACCATCTTCTCGCAGGTGTCGGGTCAGCGATCATTTCAGCCCGGTTCCACAATACGCTGGTGGCTGCCAGCGCGCACCTCGTGCGTGCCGCAGCCGAGGTGCACAGCGCGTTGCCCGTCGTCCTGACCGGCGGGTGTTTTCAGAATCCCAGGCTCGCCGAAGGTCTGGCTGACGAGCTGGCGTCCGAATTCACGGTGCATCTGCACAGTCGCGTGCCGCCCGGCGACGGTGGCCTCGCGCTGGGGCAGGCTGTGGTGGCCGGCGCGATCGCGCGGCGGGCGATGGCGTAGGCATGGACCTGGTCACGTCTGCGCCTTCGGTGGTGAAAAGGTAGGGTAGGTCGATGTGTCTCGGAGTGCCGGGGAAGGTGATCGCGGTAGATGGCTTGATGGCGACGGTCGACTTCTGGGGCGTGCGCAAGCAAATCCGGCTGGAGGTGGTCGACGAGACCGTTCAGCCGGGCGATTACATCCTCAATCATGTCGGGTACGCCATTCGCCGCATTCCGCCGGGGGAGATCGACGCGACGCTCGCGCTCTACGAGGAGCTGCTCAGGCACGCCGAACAAGACGATCTGATGGCTGCGGATGTCCGCGGCGAGATCGCAGGAGCCGGGGATGACCAGCAGTAACGGCGGCTTCGCCGAGCTCAAATTTCGGGACCCGGCACGTGCCCGGGCGCTGTCCGCGACGCTCGAGCGTCTGCTTGGCGAGATCGGGCGTGCACCCGTCTCCGTCATGCATGTCTGCGGCAGTCATGAGCAGGCGATCGCCAAGTTCGGACTCCGCGCGGCGTTGCCGCGCGCGCTCAACGTGATCATGGGGCCAGGCTGCCCCGTCTGTATCACCGACGTACCGGAGGTCGACGAAGGGGTCGCCCTGGCGCGTCAGGGCGTCCGCATTGCGACCTACGGCGACATGGTCAAGGTGCCAGGCACGGTCCTGTCGCTCGCCGATGTGCAGGCGGAAGGCGGCAAGGTCGATGTCGTCTACAGCGTCGCGCAAGCCGTGGAACTGGCCCGGACGATCGCCGAACCACTTGTGTTCTTTGCCACGGGGTTTGAGACCACCGCTGTGGCCACCGCCGCGGCCGTACTCCAGAACCCGCCGCCCAACTTGTTCGTGTTGTCCGCGCACAAGTACATCCCGCCCGTCATGGAAATCGTGGCCGAAATGCCGGATACCCGCGTCGAGGGGTTCCTCGCCGCGGGCCATGCGGCGACCATTACGGGCTGGGGCGTCTTCGAGCCATTCGTTGAGCGTCACAAACTGCCGGTCGTGGTCGCTGGCTTCGAGCCGCTCGACATCCTGGCGGGTCTCGTCAAGCTGGTCGAGCTGATTGGAGCGGGAACGGCCTCTGTCGAGAACATGTATCCCCGCTGCGTGACCAAAGAGGGCAACCTGCGCGCGCAGGAGCAGCTGTGGAACGTGTTCCGGCCGATCGGCGGCCGGTGGCGCGGCATCGCCCATGTGCCGAATGGCAACCTCCGGTTACGCGACGAGTGGGCGCACCTCGACGCCCGCAAGCAGTTCGACATCGACGTGAACAGCCTGTGGGACTCTGCGCCACCCACGCTGATCCAGGACTGCATCTGCGGCGACATCATGGCCGGCATCAAGTCGCCGACCGACTGCGCGCTGTTCGGCGAGCAGTGCGTGCCGCACTCCCCGGTCGGCGCCTGCATGGTGAGCAGCGAAGGCACCTGCAAAATCTGGCACCAGTACGGAGGACATCCCGACTTGGGAGGATATGGTGGCGCTGTCTGTGCTCGATGATCGCATCACGCTGAAGTACGGCGCCGGTGGACAGGCCATGCGTACCCTGATCCAGCAGGTCTTTCTCGATGGCATCGCGCCCGACCGGACGAACGGCGATATCGGCCTCGCGGCGATGGACGATGGGGCCGCGTTGCGCATGGGCGACCGATGGCTGGTGCTCACCACCGATTCGCATGTCATTCATCCCGTGTTTTTTCCGGGAGGCGACATTGGACGCCTCGCCGTGTCGGGCACGGTGAACGACCTGGCGATGATGGGTGCCACCGAAGTGCTGGCCCTGACTTGCGCCGTCATCATCGAGGAAGGTTTTTCCCGCGCCGATCTTGTTCGGATTCAACGTTCGATCCGTGAGACCTGCGAAGAAGCCGGTGCGGTCGTCGTGGCCGGCGACACGAAGGTTATGGGCAAGGGAGAGCTCGACGGTATCGTGCTCAATACGACGGGCATGGCCATGACCGAACGCGTCGTGCCTGACTCCGGGTTGCGTCCCGGCGACTGTCTCGTCGTCACCGGTACCCTCGGCGACCACGGGATGGCGGTGATGGCGCGGCGGCACGGCCTGGCGCTCGACGGCGATCTGAAGTCGGACGTGGCGCCGCTGAACCGGCTGGTTCGGGCGGCGCTCGACAGCATCCCGGGCGCCATTGTCGCGATGAAGGACCCCACCCGCGGCGGGCTCGCGTCGGCGCTGCACGAGATGGCCGAGAAGAGCCGTGTGGGCGTGATCCTCAACGAGATGGCGTTGCCCGTCACGCCTCAAGTGCGAGCCGCGGGCGAGCTGCTTGGCATCGATCCCTTGCACGTGGCCAACGAGGGGAAAGCCGTGTTGGGCGTCCGTCCCGATGCCGTCGAGGCGGTCCTGCAGGCGCTGCGTGCGCATCCGCTGGGCCGCGACGCGGCCGTCGTGGGAAGGTGCACCGATGAACGCGTGGGCGCGGTCATCCTCGATACCGGCTTCGGGCGTCGGCTCGTGACGGAGCTCGAGGGGGAGCCGCTGCCGCGGATTTGCTGAGTCGATAAGGGCAAGTTGACATGGAGCAGGTCATCACCGAGCACATCCGCACGCGTGTAGAGCACGCGGTCGGCTATATCACCATCGATCGTCCCGAGCGCTTCAACTCGCTGGATGTGCGCACGGCGCAGGACCTGCGCCGTGCCGGCCTCATGCTGGCGCGCGACAGCGACGTGCGGGTCGTCGTCCTGAGCGGCGTCAACGGCGTGTTCTGCAGCGGCGCCGACCTCAAGTACATCCGCGCTGGTGGCGAGGCCGAAGACCTTGCGTATCTCAGCCCGGATGCTCGCGAGACGCCTTCGGGCTGCGGTGAGCGCTTCAAACAGATCCTCGAGTACATCCACAGCACGATTTCGGAGATTCGCCGCGCGCCGAAGCCATTTGTCGCCGCGGTCGACGGCGTCGCCGCAGCCGGAGGCTTCGGCCTCGCGATGTGCTGCGATCTGGTGTTCGCCTCCGACCGCGCGTCGTTCGAGTGGGCCTATTCAAAGACCGGTCTGACCGGCGCCGAGAGCTCCACCTTCATGCTGCCGCGCCTGGTGGGGTTCCGCCGCGCCATGGAGTTGGTGTTGCTCAATCCGCGTCTCGATGCGACGAGGGCGCTCGAGCTCGGCCTGATCAATGGGGTGTACCCCGTGCAGACGTTCGACGAAAACGTGCGGCAGATCGCCAAGACAGTGGCCGAAGGGCCGACCGTGGCGTTCGGTGTGGCCAAGGGGTTGCTCAACCAAGCGGCCGGGATGGACCGGCTCGACGTCCACCTGGATCGGGAGCTTGACAATCTGAGTCGCATCGCTGACGGCGCCGAATTCGCGGAGGGGCTCGAGGGCTTCTTCGCCAAACGGCCGCCGAAGTTCCCGCGGACATAGCGCCTGCGGCTACTGCGACGAGCCGCGCCGAGGAGCAGCGGCGCGTGGGGTGAGCCCCACGCGCATGGGGTAAGGGCCCGGCAAGGAATAAGGTGACCATCTGGCCGAGGCGATTTTCGAGCGAGACGAAGAGCGAGGACGACGGCGTAGCCGCAGCGCTACGTCGAGGACGAGCGATGAAGTCGCAGCCGAAAATCGCCCGGCCCCACAGGGGAGACCCCATCTTTGGGCGGCTGCGTCGTTGCTTCTCGCTCACAATGCGCTGGCATTGCATCGCTCGGCGCGCCTTGCAGCCGCCTCAAATCTGGGGTCTCCAGATGGTCACCTTATTCCTTGCCGGGCCCTAACGATGCACGAGTACTCGATCGTCCAGGCCTTGGTCGAGCGCGTCGATGCGGAGGTACGCGCCCGTCAGGCGATTGCCGTGCACCGGTTGTCGGTTCGCATCGGCGAGCTCTCGGGTGTCGAGGTGGAGCTGTTGACAACCGCGTACGCGACGTTCAGGGAGCGAACCGTCTGTGAGGGCGCGGAGCTCGACGTGCGGGTCGTGCCTGCACGGTGGGAATGTCCCGATTGCGGTGGCGCGATTGGTCGCGGCGATCTGCTGCGATGTCGCCTGTGCGATGTGCCCGCGCGGCTGGCGGAGGGAGACGAGATCATGCTGGACCGGATTGAGATGGAGGTGCCGTGATGTGCGACACGTGTGGATGTGGGGACCCCGAGATCGTTCCCGTTGAGATTCACGACAAGATCCTGGCAGGGAACGATCGCACGGCCGCGCACAACCGCGAGCATTTTCGTGAAAGCGCCGTAGTCGCGGTGAACCTGATGGGATCGCCCGGGTCAGGCAAGACGGCGGTGCTCGAAGCCACCGCGCGGCGGCTTGCCGGCGGGCAGCGGCTCCCACCCCAACGCGGCTGCCGCGTTGGGGGCCCCGGGCTCGGGGCGCTGGCGGGCGATCTCGCCACGGAGCACGATGCCGATCGGCTGCGCGCGGCTGGCATCACGGCGAAATCGATCACCACCGGCTCGGCGTGCCATCTCGACGCCGAGATGGTGCACCGCGGCCTGCACGATTTTCCCTGGCGCGAGCTCGACTACCTGTTCATCGAAAACGTCGGTAACCTCGTATGCCCGGCCGTCTACTACCTCGGCCAAGCCGTCAACGTCGTCGCATTGTCCGTGACGGAAGGCGAGGACAAGCCGCTGAAGTATCCCGTCATGTTCCGCAAGGCCGACTTGGTGCTCCTCACCAAAACGGATCTGCTGCCGCATTTGCCCGACGTGCGCATCGAAACGATTGCCGACGCGCTGGCGCGCGTGATGCCGCGGCCGGCGTATTTTCCGCTGTCGGCCCGCACGGGCGAAGGGATGGAGCGTTGGCTCGAGTGGCTGGAGCACTTGAGGGTGTTGCAGGGCTCGATCGAGGCTTCCGCGTTACAGACGTAGCTCGCCATTGCCAAGTAGCGCCGGCATAACGCTCTCACAGGCTCTGGTCCAGGCGCTCGACTTCGGCGAGGAGGTCGCTGGCCGCACCTTTGAGCGTCCGCAGGTGCGATGCCCGGCACCCGGCGCGAAATTCATCGGTGGCCACGACGAGGTGTTCGAACCCTCGAATGACCGCGGCGATATGCCGTTCAACGGCATCGGCCGCCGCCTGCCTGGTGACCGAGGCGATGTGGCGCTCGAGGGCGCCGGCCGCTTGCCGTGTTTCCTGCTGACGCGGTTTAAGCAGATCCGTCACGACCGGGAAGAATCGCCACGTATCGACCGTCAACGCGTCCATCTCCGGCCGCAGCTTCACCAACAGGCTGTCGCAGTCTTCGCAGGCGGTCACGCCCTCCTTGTGCTCCGTCTGGCAGCACACGCACGACCCGCTCAGATGCGCTCGGCCATCGCCGCAAGCGCAGCTGTCAGGCAGGGCCTGCAGGCTCCGGCACAGATGACGGATGTCGTCAAGAATGTCGCGCCACCCCAGGAGCAGCCGACGCTGTTCGACTGTCAGATTGGCAATGTCCAGGTTCTCCATATACGCCTTTTTGGCTTTCAGGCTGCGAGCAGTTGCTCGCGCAGCCGTCGACTGACGTCTTCAGCCATCACGTAACGCTCTTCAGCGGTCGCCCGACACGGGTCATCGGTCTTCCACAGCGCCACCGCTTTCATCGCATTGAGCGCTACGGCCCGCTGTTCGGCGAGCCCGCGCTCGATCATGTTCAGGTCCCACATCGGCCGCCGGCTCGCCCACCAGAACTGACAGCTATGCAGCGCTTGATCGAGCAGGCCGCGCGCGATGTCGGCATACCGCCGAGCATCCGTGCTCGTGGTGCGATTCGCAATCTCAACGAGCTCGATGCACAGGCGCAGATGCCGCCAGAGCAGTTGGTGCGCCGAATTTCCCGGCTCCTGCCACAGCGGATACGGGACTCCGCGTGCGAGATCGTCGGCAGAGCTGCTCCACGAGCTGGCGCGCGGTGCGGTTGCCGCGCCGGCGGGAAAGAGGTCGAGTAGCTCGCTGGCCGTGACGACGCGCAGCTCATGGCCTCGAGGGACGGGCACTTCGAGAATGTGGCGATGCTGCGATGCCAGGCTCACACTCTGCTTGACGTCTGGCGCGACCGGGACTGGCTCGTTCTCGAACTGTGCGTACACGTGCGCCAGGAACAGCCGCTCCCAGTCTCGAACATGGTGGCCGAAGGTCTCCGCGTCCATCGCGGTAACGACGTAGCTCGAGGCGTGATCAGCGCCGAGGGAGCGCAAGTGGTCGATGAATCCAAACCCGTCGATGTCCGTGAAGCTGATCCGGTTGCTGACGATGTCGTCGCGAAACAGCACGGACAGGTCAGGATGCCCCTCGATACGATGAACGACGCGGACCGGCCATTCCGTGGCGCAGGCGATTCCGGACGCAAGAATCCAACGGTGCCCGGTGCTCGCAACTGCCTCGATGATAGTCGAGCCGTAGGCCAGCTCGGGCGGAAAGAACCCGCGCGGCGCATAGACATCGCCGAACGCTCGCCGGTTCGTCGCGTGATTCAGCTCGATCTGACGCACGATCTCGATGCCTGGAATGAGCGGCAGGATCGGGTGGTACATGCCGGATCCGAGCAACTCGATTCGACTTTGTTCGGCAAGCCGCCGCAGTCCGGCGACGACGTCTTCGTGACCGCAGTTCAGGAGCATCTCCGTCAACGACCCGTTGATGTTGACAGTCGCGCGACCGCGCTCGAACTCTCCGAGGAGCTTGATGAGCGGACGGTAGGACTCGTCGCAGATCCGTTTCAGTACGGCAGGAAACTGCGTCGGCGGCTGGTAGAAGTGCAGGATGGGAGCCCAGTACACCATTGGTCCGCGGAAACCTTGCGCAAGACCAGTGCCGCATTGTTCGATGGCATCGATGCCGAAGTTTGGCAGTCTGGGCGCTGCGATGTGCGCTTTCCAGCAGAGTCGAAGTGGCGACTGTCTGAAATCAGCCAGCCGTGCGATGCGATCCACGAAGAAACGGGCCTACGGGCGCGCTCATCAACGGCACAGCTCTTGCGCCCGACTTTGGCGTTACTTCGCGGACTTCCCGGGTCCGCGGGCGGATTGAACGACGGCGTTCGAGTTGAAGCTCACACGGGCATACTGGGCTGTCGAGTCGTACAACTGGGCTTCACGGAATATTGGGCCGAGAGGCTGGAAGTAATCTGCTATGAGGAATCCAACCGACAACGAAACGTTGAGGCAGAAGATCGCGCAACGTGCATATCAGCGATATTGCGATCGCGCCCCAGGGGCCGACGTCGATGACTGGCTGGCAGCCGAACGCGAGGTGCTAGCGAGTCAGGGGAACGACCCACCGTCGTCCGACCGGTTGCGCGCGAAACCGCGTCGTAGCCGAAAGGCAAGCCGGTGAGGGTGAGATGGCCGCCAACCGGTGAAGCGGGTCCGGAGCGTGGTGATCGCAGTCCGAATGAAATCCTCGACGGAACCGAGCTGAGGCTGCACCGCATCCGCGCCGAGTACTCGGAGATGCCCGATCTATTTCTGACCGCGGTGCAGGCAGGGCGGCTTTGGGGATTGGAACATCACGAATGCGAGGCGCTGCTCAACCAACTCGTTGAGGCGCGGTTTCTTCGGCGGACGCGGCTTGGCGCGTTCGTTCGCGTGTAGGTCAGAACACCTGAATGCGCTCCTCGATGAGCGCCTCGCGCAGTTGTGGCAATCGTTGGAGCTCTGAACGGAGGATCTCCGCCACAGGTCCGGTTGCAGCCTCGACACCTGCGCGCTCCTCGCAAGCGAGTCGGACATCCACAACCTGAGGGTCGGAAATCGCGCGGCCGATCTGGCTGACGAGCACGCACTCGGCATCACTCACGTGCGGGACATTCACCACGATGGCCGCCGCTATCCGGGTGGCGACCAGATTGTAGAGTTTGCCGACGTGGCTCACCGGGTTCTTGCCGGCCGCGGCTTCCAGCGTCATCGCGCGGTAGGGCGTGATGAGCCCACACGTCCGGTTGCCGCGGCCCACTTCGCCATCGTCTCCCGCCTCGGCGGACGTACCGGTCACGGTGAGGTACATGTTGCCGTTCTCGACATCGTCCGCCGCGTTGATCGTGGCATCGACCTCGAGCGACGTGACGTGGTGGGCCGCGTCGAGCGCGAGCGCGCGAGCGCCATCCTTCTTCCGGAGATAGTCGTCAGCATCGCCCACGAAACGGCCTACGAACGCGCAGCCGATGGTCAGATCGATGTGGGCGGCCCGCCGAATGCCCATCACCTTGATATCCTCGCCGATCTCCGGATACGTGCGTTTCGTCTCCGGACTATTCAGGCGTCGCTCGACCGCAAGGACGACCCGTTCGAGGTCGGTCAGCGGCGCGAACCCTGCTCCACAGGAGGTGTCGTTCGCAAGAGGCGTCGTGCCATTACTGCCGAACAGACGCGTGAGGTCCGCGGATCCTGGCCGCAGACGCGGAATGATCCTAACGTCACGGTCGACGTTGAGCTCCCGCAGGTTCTTCCGCAGCCAGTCGCGACAGGCCTCGACCGCAATCTCGTGCACGGGGATGCGCTCTCCGCGGAACTCCTGTGTGGCTCGGCCGGCGAGGTAGATCTCCATGGGCTCCATGATCTCTCCGCCACCGAACGACGCACGCGCCGAGCCCCCAACCAACAACACTTTGTCAACGTTGTGGTGAAGGATCTGACCGAACCGCTGAAGATAGTCGCGACACAGCCGCACGCAAATCTGCTCGGCGATTCCGTCGCAGATCGTGTCCGGATGACCGAGGCCCTTGCGTTCGACGACCTCGACCTCCTGCAATCCCGGAGGCGGCGATTCACGCGCCTGGATGACGAGGTCCACGCGACCCTTCCGCTTCGCCGGTCGAGCCTGTCGACTCGGGCCGGGCTTCGTCTCCCCATTTCTTCTTGGACAGGATCGACGCGACCATCTGCGCATCGCTGTCGAGATCGAGCGCGCGCTCGACTCGAATCAGGACATCATCGACAGGACTGAGGCGAACCGATCCACCCCAGACGATGCATCCTCCCTCGCGTTCCACCACGCGACGCATGGTGATCAGATCGAGATCCACTGGTGCGAGCACCTCCATCGCATCAGCCGTGCCCGCTGGTGACGTAATCGCTCGGGACGAGGTCTTCGGCATGCAGACGCCGGCTGCCGCGACGATGGAGACCACGATGGGCGTCGTCCGGTTGCCTGGCAGGCCGCCGACGCAGTGTTTGTCGGCCACGATCTCGCGATTCCACTTCAAACGTTCTCCGACTTGAACCATGCCGCGCGTCAGTCCCACGACTTCGTCGAGGTTCATGCCCCCCGCCGCGTACGCGGTGAGGAATGCCGAGAGCTCGATATCCGCATAGCGACCGGCGGAGACGTCCTGCAGCACGGCCAATAACTGCGTTTCTGCAGAGGCGCGTCCATATTGAGCGGAGAATCCTTCGGAACGGCACACATGACAATCCGCCCGCATGTACACGACCGGTTCTTGATACGTGTCGATGCCGACCCGTGTAAGCGTCAACGTGTGGTGCATGCGGTGTTCCATCAGCCTTTCCGTCGGCGGTGCCGTGCGCCTCCCGCGACGTCGAGCACTTCCTGGGTACTCGACTCACGCCGTGCGCTCGAGAGCTGCCGTTGGAGATTCTTCACGCGGCTGTCCAGCCATTCCCCGGCCGCTTGCGTCGCGACGAGCCGTGTGCCATGTTCGGAGGCGAGCGCGTCGAGCAAGAGTTCAAAGAGCGTGGAATACAGATACTCGCGCACGGCGCTCTCGGCCAGGTGGCGCGCGCTGGCGTATGGGGTCGCGGCGGTCTGCTGAACCGTGTGGGTGGACACCACCGGGAGCACGCGCGTCGAGCGCGTGGTAAACGCGCCGACCCCCTCGAAGCGCGCCGAGATGACGTGCAGGCTGCTGAACGCGCCCGTCAGGTAATCCCCGAAGACATCATCGGCCAACGTGAGCAACAGTCGGGTCAGCCCGGCGACGCTCGTCACCGTCGGATAACTGCGCGCGACGTGGACGTTGGCGCGATGCAGAGCGGTCAGTGGCCGCTTGCCGACGCAGTAGAACTGCGTCGCGCCCTGTAGACGCCGTTGCTCGAGCGCTATTTCGACCAGACGCGAATTGTAGCCGTCGCATAATCCCAAGTCCGCGGCAATCAGCAACAGCGCCGTCGCCTGGGCCGGCGGTGTGATCTGAGTGATGCCGGCCGATGCGATCAGCGCGTCGATACCGTCCCGATAGGCTCGCGCGGACGCCAGCCCCGCGCGTGCCGCCCGAAGGTGGTGTGCTGAGAGTGACTTCATCGCGTTGATCGCCTCGCCGAGCATGCCGAGGGACTCCAGAGTCCGGCGGAGCGCTTGCTCCCGTTTCATGCGGTCGCGCTCTTCAACGCTTCGTCGATGCCGGTCTTGAAGGCACCGGTCCAGTCTCCCTCGGGCGTCGTCCCGGCATCGAGCGCCTCGATTGCCGGAGCCAGCTCGGCACGGGCCCGCTCGAGCGCCCGCATCACCGCCTCGCGTGCGCGCCTGGGCTCCACGTCATCAAGCCAGCCGCTGCTCACGGCCGTGAGCGTGAACACTTGCTCGGAAATGGGGCGGACAGTGAAACGATGCTGACGCAGCAGCTCGCGCATGATCCGGCCCCGCCGGATCGTCCGCTGGGTCGACGCGTCCACGTCGAGCCCCACACGCGTCAGCGCTTCAAGCTCCTCGAACCGCGAGATGAGGATGCGCAGATTTCGCGCGGTCTTCCGCACGATCTCGGGCTGTGCCTTTCCGCCAATCCGCGACACGCTGCGTGCGACGTCGACTGGCGGTCGCTCGTTGCGTTCGTGTCGCGACGGATCCAGGTAAATCTGTCCATCCGTAATCGAGATCAGGTTGGTGGGGATATACCCTGACATGTCGCTGTCGGTCGTCTCGACGATAGGCACGGCCGTGACCGAGCCGCCGCCCAAGTCTGTTCGGCGCGCGCTGGCGCGCTCGAGCAACTCCGCGTGCACATAGAAGATGTCGCCGGGAAAGGCCTCACGCCCAGGCGGGCGATCCAGCAACAGCGCCAGCTCGCGGTACGCATTGGCGTGTTTGGTGAGGTCGTCGTACACGATGAGCGCGTCCCGGCCCAGATCTCGAAAGGCTTCCGCCATCGACGCGCCCGCGCACGGGGCCAAGTACTGCATGCCTGGCGTCATCGACGCATCCGCCGCGATGACAATCGTGTTGTTCGCGGCCCCCGAGCGCACGAGGTCCTCGCGAAGGGACAGCACGCGTGACATCGGCTGGCCGATCAGGACATACACGCACACGACGTCTCCGGGACGCTGGGCCGCGACGAAGTCGATGGCCAGAGAGGTCTTGCCGGTGTTGCGGTCGCCAATGACGAGCTCGCGTTGGCCGCGACCGATCGGAATGGCCGCGTCGATGACCATCACCCCGGTCGCGAGCGGCTGGTCCACGTGCTTCCGCTCGATGAACTCGAGCGACGGGCGAAACAGGCCGCTCTGCGCGCCAGAGAGGGGCGGACCTCCGTCAAGCGGAGCGCCGAGGGGATCCAGCACGCGCCCCAGCGCGTCAGGACCAACGGGCAGCGACGGCAGGTGCCCGAGACCGGTGGCACCGTCGCCGGTGGCCACGTTCGTGGCTCGAGACAACAACACGACGCCCGTGGTATCGACGCCGAGCTCGAGCGCCACGCCCAGCGCACCAGAATCGAACAGTACCAGCTCTTCGTACCCGACCTGATCTAAGCCCGCGACCCAGGCGACGTCGTCGGCAATGCGGGTCACCACGCCGCGCACCTCCAGCCCACGACTGAGGTCAACACTGGAGCCGACCGCCACCAATCGACGCTGCACGCGATCGGCGAGATCGCTCATGGTGTCGCTGCCTCAACCGACTCACTCGTCAGCGCGTCCATCAGACGACGCTCGGCCTGGCCCGCGATGCCGGCGGCCGATGCGTCAATGAGGCCGCGTGCCGTGGTGATGCGAACCCCGGCCCCGAGGTCGGGAACCACGCGGAACTCGGCGACCGTTGCGCGGTCAGTCATCGCGGCCCTCACGGTGGCTTCCGTGTCGGCGCCGAGCGGCTGGGCCGATTCGATGAGCACCGCGCCCAGCGCGCGTCCATCGAGCGTCCTGAGTTGACGACAGGCCGCCTGCACGAGGCCCGCGTCGAGGCCGGGAGCGTTCAGCGCGGTGAGGAGCCGCTCCACCGACTCGCGCGTCGCGGCGGCGACGGCGGCTGACAGCCGCTCGACTTGTGCGCGCTCCAGATGGGCGAGCATGCGCGTGATCGACTCGCGCTCCCGCTCGGCGGCGTCGCGCGCGCGGGCGAGCGTCGCGGCGGCCTCCTGGTCTGCAGCCGCCAGATGCTCCTTCCGCAACTGCGCCATCTCCTGCTCGAAGGCGCTGTGCCGTTGATCGAGGTCCGAACGCAGCCGCTCCGCCTCCTTAGCGCGTGCAGCGAGCTCGTCGGCTTGTCGTTCTTCCGCCGCTTGCCTGGCTTGCAGTACCGCGCGCACCGGCTTGAACAGAAGCCAGCCAAGCAGTCCGGCCAGCAGCAGGAAGTTCGTCAACTCGAAGAGAAACGTCGTGAGCGTCGGCGACATGACTGCCTCACTGCAGGTGGAGACCGGCCGTATACGGATTCGCGAAGAGCAGAATCAGTGCGATCACGAGACAGAAGATCGCCGTCGATTCCACCATGGCGAGGGTCACAAACAGATTGCGGGTAATCGCGGCACCCTCATCCGGTTGGCGCGCCATAGCGTCCATCGCCGCGGATCCAATCCGGCTTTCGCCGAAGGCCGCTCCGAAGGCGCCAATCGCCGTCGTGAGGCCCGCGACGATGATGGACACGGCGCCCATCACCAGGTGCAACGTCTGTTCGTTCATCACTCCTCCCGTGCGCGGAGAGCCGCGCCGATGTAGACCGTGCTCAGCACGGCGAAAATGTAGGCCTGTAGAAAGCCAATGAGTAGATCGAGCGCCATCAACGGTGTGGGCACGAACACGCCCACCAGGGCCACAATCAGCGCGACGATCAGATAGCCTGACAGCATGTTGCCGAACAACCGGACGGAGAGCGCGAAGGTCCGCGAGAGCTCAGACATCAGCTCCAGCGGCAGCATGAACGGGCTCACGCTGATGTAGTGGCGCAGATACCGTCCGAGCCCTTGCGATCGAATTCCCACAACCGGGACAGTCACAAATACGAGAACTGCGAGTGCGGAAGTCACCGCCAGGTTCGAGGTGGGCGTGCGCACGCCCGGGAGTTGTCCCGCGACGCTGCAGGCGGCGAGAAAGTAGAAAAACGTTCCTGAGAACACGGCCAGCGATGGAACCGGATGTCCAACGATGTCGGCGACGAGCTGCTCCGGCCATTCGACAGCCAGCTCCGCGATGATCGCGAGCAGGCTGCCGGGCCGGCGAAGAATCGCGTGTCGCAGGATCCCCGCCACCAGGACGAGGGTTCCCGACACGGCAAGTGCCGTGAGGGTGGCTCGCGTGACCGGCAGTTGTCCGAGCCAAAGGACGACGGGGTCGCCGAAGACCGAGATCTCCGTCATCGCTGCTTCCCCATGTACAACACACCGCTGGTCGCGGCGAGGCCGCCGGCCCATCCGCCGGCCGCTGGCAACAGCGCTCCGGCGAATGCCGAGCCTACGAGCACGGCGGCCACGGCGGGCAATCGCCAGACCGCGCTCCAGTCGGCGCGTCCACTACGATGCGAATGTCGCCACAACGCTGCGGCGTGCGTGACGCCGATGACGATTCCCGCCGCCGTCCAGGCGACGACGCTCATCGATCCCTCGGCTGAATCAGTTGCCACATGATCGCCATGCCGCCGATGGCTCCGGCGACCACGAGCAGGAGCGTCAACCAAATGCCCGTATTCCAGTGCGCATGCAGCCATCGGCCCGCAAGCGCTCCTCCGGCCGTCGCGATGACGATCGGCCACCCAACCGAGCCGAGGACGCTGAGCGACCGCCAGAAGCTCGCGTTGCCCGGCTCTCGACGCGCGTAACGATTAAGGTCGCGTCTGAGGCTCGTCCGTGGATCAGGCCGCCTGGTTTTGTTTGATGAATTCCCGCGTCCCGTCATCGGAGATCTCCTGCGAGGATCGGGGGCTCGCCCGGTCGGCGGTGCAATTGCGTCAGAATGCGACCCTCGAGCTTGCCGAGTTTCGCGCGAAACGCCAGCTCGGAGCCGGGCTCCGTCAGTGCCTGATTCAAGGCTTGTTGAATCACCGTGGGATCGGTTCCGGCGACGCCCAGTGGAGTGAACAGCGTGGCTTCGGTCCCGTCAGACGCCAGCAGTCCACCGGCGGACCCCACAAAGGCGACGCCGCCGTCGGTCCGCGCGACGATGAGCCCCGCTTCGATGGGGAGCACCACCGGTTCCATACGGGGCCGGATCCCGACATGGCCGGTTTCTGTCAGCGCGCGCGCCGACGTCACCGGCGCGTCGAACACGACCTCATGCGGGGTTCGAACGATGAACCGGAGCCGGGCGTCACGCATGGGTCGCGATCTCCTTGAGCGCGCCGATCATGAACAGTTGATCCTCGGCGAGCGCGTCACAGTCACCAGCCAGAATGGCTTCGGCGCCGGCAATCGTATCGACGAGGGGCACATAGCAGCCCGGCGTGCCGGTGAACGATTCAGTCACGAAGAAGGGTTGCGTCAGGAAATTCCGCAACCGGCGCGCTCGCGACACGACGAGGCGATCGTCGGCCGTGAGCTCGTCGATGCCCAGCATCGAGATGATGTCGCGGAGCTCGTCATATCGGCTCAGCACCCGACGCACCTCCTGCGCGACCTGGTAATGCCGATCGCCGACGACTCCGGGGTCCATTGCCTTCGATGAGGAGGCGAGCGGATCGACCGCCGGATAGAGGCCTTGTGCCGCCACATCGCGGGACAGGACGAGCGCGGCATCGATGTGCCAAAAGGCATGCGTGATCGCGGGGTCCGCGTAATCGTCCGCGGGGACATAGATCGCCTGGAGCGACACCATCCCGGCGCGGTCCGTCGCGGTGATGCGTTCCTCGAGCGCCGCGATATCGTTCGCCAGCGTCGGCTGATAGCCCACGCGCGACGGCATCCGTCCGAGGAGCCCCGAGACTTCCATGCCGGCCTGGACGTGACGATAGAGGTTGTCGATCACCAACAGGACGTCCTTGCGCTGGTCGTCGCGAAAGTACTCGGCCACGGTCATGGCCGCGAGACCGACAAAGAACCGCGCGCCCGGCGGCTCCTTCATCTGGCCAAAAACCATGGCCGTCCGGTCGAGGACCCCGCGCCGCTTCATTTCGTCCCACAGCTCCAGACCCTCGCGTGATCGTTCGCCGATGCCCGCAAAGACCGCCACGCCTTTCAGGCGCTCGACCATGTTGTGGATGAACTCGGTCAGGACGATCGTCTTCCCGACCCCCGCACCGCCGAAGACCGCGGCTCGTCCACCCGACAGAAACGGACACAGCAAGTCGATGACCTTGATCCCTGTCGGATAAATCTCCGTGCTTGTCGTCCGCTGCGCCGCGGCGGGAGGCGCTCGATGCACAGGCTTCAGGATGGTGTCGACGGCTTCTGGGCCGGCATCGATCGGTCGCCCCTGCAAATCGATGACACGACCGAGCAGCGCTTGGCCCGTCGGGACGCTGAGAGGTTGACCGTCCCACTCGACACGGCTCCCGCGTCGCAGGCCGCGCGTCGGTTCGATCGCAATGGTTCGCACCGTTGAGCGATCGAGGTGCGCTTGCACGACCGCTGTGATCCAGCGGTCAGGCGCGAGCTCGCATCGCAGCGAGGCGAAGAGCGTCGGCAAGCCGTTCTGGAACACCATGTCGATGACCGTGCCCCTGACCGCCGACACCACTCCCTGCGACACAGCGCCCCGCGGCAGGTCGCCCTGAAACTCGTTCCGTTCACGATCGGTCGACATGATCCGTCTCACGCATGCGCATTCCGCTTCTGTCCGATCGAGCCGCGATGCCGCCGCAGCCGCGGGATGAACGCCGGCGTCTTCGCGGCATAGGTGTCCCATGCTGCGCCGAACGCGGCGCGTACTTCACGTTCCTCTCGATACGCGAGCTTCACGTACAGGGTCACCAGCAGCGGGAACATCGCCAGCGTCACGAGCGTCGGCCACTGCAGGAGGAAGCCGAACATGATCAGGATGAAGGCGACGTACTGGGGGTGCCGCACGTACGCGTAAGCGCCGGTCGTCGCGAGCGTGCCCTTCTGCTGGGCCTGAAAGAGCACGCGCCACGCGGAGGACAGCACGATGAAGCCTCCCAGGATGATCAGGTTGCTGGCGATGTGAATCGGGTTCAGGTGCGGGTTGCCCTTGAAGCCGAGCAGCGTGTACCAGAGGTGGCCGAAGTCGTGGCTGAGTGGATCGACGCCGGGGAACTTGCGCGTGAGCCATCCGGAGAGGAGATAGATCGTCAGCGGAAACCCGTACATCTCCACGAACAGGGCGACGATGAACGCCGAGAACGTGCCGAACGTCCGCCAGTCACGCGTCGTCTTGGGCTTGAAGAAGCTGAAGGCGAACAGGATGAAGATCGCCGAATTGATGACGACCAGCGACCACAGCCCGTAGGCCGGCATGTCGTGGCTCATGATGCGTCTCCTCCAGCGTGATGACGCGTGTGGCCCTCAGGCCCCGAATGACCCGCGCCATGGCCGCCGTGCCCCCGGTGCATGAACAGGTGAATGATTGGGCAGAGCAGCAGCAGCACGTACGGAAGCGCGCCGAGGATGTGCGCCTTGTGCTCCTCCCACAGGAAAAAGGTCGCAATGGCCAGGAAGAGGCAGAGGCCCAGCCACACGGGGATGCGAAGGGGGCTCGCGTTCAGAGACTTCATGGCATCACCTCTCGAGGCGCCGCGCGATCCCACCGCGTGCTTCGCTGGCTGGTGTCGTCACGCCCGGTGCCGGCGGATTCACACGGTCCCATAATGCACGCGCGAACGCATCCGGCAATTCCGTCTTCAGTTGAAATGTAAAAGGTCGAAGGTTACCGCCGCCGCCCTCATAGGCAAAGATCTGGAACCGATTTCGATCGAGCGGCAGCACGGCGAAAAGATCCTTGAAGCGCCAGTACCGGGCTTCTGCTTCACGGTCGGTCATGTAGACCAGCGCGTCGTCGTACATCACAAGCGTGCCGCTACTGCCGCGACCTTGCCGTTCGTGTTTGACCGGCACCCGGAACAGCGGAGCGGCCGGCATCGGTGGCAGGACGGCGGTGACGACCGGCCGATCGGTGTGCGACAGCACGAAGGCCACGAGC
>JAHFUI010000068.1:5654-22750 GCA_023265175.1 Acidobacteriota bacterium | reverse complement strand
AATTTCAGTGAGTTCGGTCAGCCTTCGGTCCAAGTGTGGGAAGGCCCCATCCGTTACCTGATCAACGAATTCTGGACCTCAGGTCAGCGTCAGGCCCATTCGGTCCACGAGGTGAGCTACCGGGCTTGCTTCAAGCCGCAGCTTCCTGAGTTCTTCATCAAGCGTCTCACTAGGCCCCGCGATGCCGTCTACGATCCGTTTATGGGGCGGGGGACAACTCCCGTTCAGGCGGCTCTCATGGGCCGCCAGCCGATCGGCAACGACATCAACCCCTTGAGCGTCCTGTTCAGCCGACCCCGATTGGAACCACCGGCGATCAGCGACATTGCTCGCAGGTTGGACCAAATCAGGTGGGATGAGGGGGAGGTCGATGATCCCGAGCTCCTCGCTTTCTACAGCCCGCGGACATTGCGTCACATCTGCGCGCTTCGCAGTTGGCTGATCGAACGAGCTCCATTGGACCGCACCCCAGACCCCGTCGACGACTGGATCAGGATGGTGGCGATCAACCGATTGTCCGGCCATTCACCGGGCTTTTTCTCCGTCTACACACTTCCGCCGAATCAAGCGGTGTCCGCTCAGTCGCAGCGGAAGATCAATGAACGGAGGGGACAGACACCCCAGGACCGCGACGTAAAGAAGCTGATTTTGAAAAAGACCGCGTCGCTGCTGAGCGACGGACACATGGCATCCCACCCACCGTCGCTGTTGATCACCGGCACAGCGCAGTCGACACCTGCGATCGGTAGCGGTTCGGTTCAGTTGGTCGTCACGTCCCCACCGTTCCTCGACATTGTGCAGTACGCCGAAGACAACTGGCTCAGAAGCTGGTTCGCTGGCATCGACGTGACAAGCGTCGCCATCGCGCACCACCGAACCGAGGCGGGGTGGCAGAACATGGTTCGGGACACGCTGAACGAACTGGCGCGGGTTGTACGGCCCGGCGGGCACGTCGCCTTCGAGGTTGGCGAGGTCCGTAACGGCAAGGTCCTTCTTGAACGTCTGGTATGGGAAGCTGCGGAAGGGCTCCCCTTCGACCGCCTGTTCGTCATGGTGAACCAGCAGGAATTCACCAAGACGGCGAACTGCTGGGGCGTCAAGAACAACGCAAAGGGGACCAACACCAACAGGATCGTTGTCCTGCGCCGACATTGAGATCGGCCACTCTACGGTGCGTGTTCTGGCTCGGTTAACAACCGTCGGGGATATTCAGTGGACGACAAGGAAAGGCTCAAGGTCCTTGAGCAAGCGCTGGCTCAAATGCTCAAGCCGGTGAGAGGCATACCGTTTTCAGTGATTGTCAAGTCCCTTGCCGAGCGCCAGGTAATTCTGCCTCGAAGCCTGCTGTTTCAGACAGTTCCGTCTGGACGCGGATGGAGTTGACGGCCTCGGAAGCTGGAAGCGTGCGCGACGAGAAACTTTTCGCCCTACTCGGCTGGCCTGGTGTATAACGGTGCGCATCTCGGATCGCCAAAACGGAAATTCCAGGTACTGCCTTCCCGACGTGGCAAAACGCGAGATCAGACTACCGTCCAACCGCAGGAAGACGACGACACGCAACGAGCCTCCGGCGCGTAACCGGCGCATCGTTCTCTGCATCCTGCTTTTCGTGGCGTCGGTCATTGTGGTCGACGGTCTGGTCGGCGACCGCGGGCTGCTGGCGATGATGCGGGCACGGCACGAATACGATACCGTCGCCGCGACGGTGGCGCGTCAGCGCGCGGAAAACGCGCGCCTGCGCGAGGAGGCGCGACGCCTGCGCGAGGATCCCGGGGCGATCGAAGAGATCGCCCGGCGTGATCTCGGCCTCATCAGGCCCGGCGAAAAAGTCTTCATTGTCAAAGACGTACAACCCGCAAAACCGTGATCAGTCGCCGAGAGCCGCGACCAGCCGCAGGTTCACGTGGTTTTGACCCACCGTATAGCTTTCCGCGTACGTTTTGTAAAGCGCCTGGATCTCAGAAAGGGGAAACGCCTCCGCGAGAATCGCCGAGACGGTGTAAACGAGTTTTCGGCATTACTCGGAGGGCCCTCTAGAGGCAAAGGAGATCAACTATGGCTTTTGAAAATCGGGCGCAGGCTGGACAGATGCTGGCCGGCCACTTAGACAAATATCGAGGCCAGCATCCCTTGGTGCTGGCGATCCCGCGCGGAGCCGTGCCGATGGCTAAGATCGTCGCCGATGCGTTGGACGGCGAACTGGATGTCGTGCTCGTTCGCAAGCTTCGCGCGCCCTACAATCCGGAGCTCGCGGTCGGCTCGATCGACGAAACCGGCACCGTGTATTTGGACCCGGAGACACGCGACCTGTGGGACGAGCCGTATCTCGAGGGAGAGAAGAAGGTCCAGTTGGAAACGCTGCAGCGCCGGCGTCAGATGTACGAGCCCGCGGGATCGCCCATTAATGCGGCTGGCCGCGTCGTGATTGTGCTCGATGACGGCATCGCCACCGGATCGACGATGATCGCCGCGTTGAGAGCCGTGCGGGCACGACGTCCGGCGAGGCTCATTGCAGCCACCGGCGTGGCGTCGCCGGACACGTTGCGCCGAATCCGTGGTGAGGCGGATGAAGTGGTGTGCCTCGAGACACCGGAGCTGCTGTACGCCATCGGCTATCACTACCGTGATTTCTCGCAGGTGCCTGACGAAGATGTCGTGGCGACTCTCCGGGAAGCGCGCAAACCACGCGGGACAACCGAAACGGGTGCCTCTCGGTGATCGCGCATCCCGCGAAGTCACTTCCTGTCGGCAAGCTGCCTCTCGAGCATTTGCGGTCGCTGCTCCCCCACCTTCCTGGACGCGATCCGCGCCTGCTCATCGGTCCACAGATTGGCGAGGATGCCGCCGTCATCGACGCGGGCGACCGCTATCTTGTGGTCTCGACCGACCCCATCACCTTCGCCACCGCTCACATCGGCCGGTACGCGGTTCACGTCAACGCCAATGACGTGGCTGTGTTGGGGGCCCGCCCCTTGTGGTTCTTCGTCGTACTGCTCCTTCCGGAGGGCGGCACGACGCCGGAGCTGGTCGAGACGATCATGGCCGATGTGCGGATGACGTGCGGTGAGGTGGGCATCACGCTCGGCGGTGGACACACCGAAATCACGCAGGGCCTGGACCGCCCGATCCTCGTCGGTCAAATGCTTGGCGAAGTCGCGCCGACGCGCCTCGTGCGTAAGAATCGCATCGCGATTGGCGATCAGATCTTGCTGACGCGCGGTGTGGCCATCGAGGGCACCGCGATCCTGGCGCGCGAGAGGTCCGAAGGGCTGCGCGGACGCGTCGACGCCGATCTGTTGGCGCGGGCCGCACGATTCCTGGTCGACCCCGGGATCAGTGTCGTGAGCGCAGCACTCGCAGCCGCAGAGGCCGGCGACGTCGTGCATGCGATGCACGATCCCACGGAAGGTGGGCTGGCGACGGGACTCTTCGAGCTGGTCGCACGATCGGGATTCGGACTCAGCGTCGTTCGCGAGCAGATTGTCGTATTCCCTGAAACCGATGCAATTTGCACGGCGCTCGCGCTCGATCCGCTGAAGCTCATTGCGTCGGGTGCGTTGCTGATTGCGGTCGCCCCCGCTGGCACCGATACGGTCCTGAAGGCTATTCGCGCCGAGGGCGTTCCTGTTTCGGTGATCGGTGAAGTTCGTCCGGCGGGCGAGGGCATGACGATCGTGACGAGCGGAAGTGCGGAGCCGCTCACACTCCCGGATCGAGACGAGATCGCGCGGGCCTTTGAGGGTGGTTAGACGCGTGCTGCACTCGCGGCGTCAGTCGGAAGCAGATTGCTGGCGTCGTGAATCGCTCGCTCCGTGTTCGTGAAGAGCAACACGACGATACCCGCGAGAAAGAGGACGATCAGCGACAGAATGGCTTGGCGATAGGAGCCGGTGGCGCCCACAACCAGGCCGAAAATGAGTGGACCGATCCACGACGTGCCCCGCTCGGTAATCTCGTACAGCCCGAAAAAGGTCGCTTCGTGTCCGGCAGGGATCATCTGCGAGAACAGCGACCGCGAGAGCGCTTGCGACCCGCCGAGCACAGTGGCCAGAACCGCTCCCATGACCCACGCTTGGGCGATCGTCTGAAGAAACCCATACGCGTAGATCACGATGCCGGTCCACAGGACGAGCGAGAGGAGGATCGCATTCTTCGTGTTGACGAGGACGGCAATCCGCTCGAAGATGAGCGCGCCGAAGAACGCGACGAACTGCACCATCAGCACCAGGCCCATCAGAAAGGATTGATTCGTGGCCAATCCTCGCGATACGAACAACTCCTGAGCCAGGAACACCGACGCGATTGAAATCACAGTTTGGATTGCGTCATTGAAGGCCATGTACGCGACCAGGTACCGCCGCGTGTGTGGCAGCCGTCGCAGTTGTTTCCAGACGGCGCCGAGCCCGGTGAGACCGATGGCGAGATACGATCGGCTCGACGGTCGCGCACGCCTCGCCGCTCGAGTCTTCAACCGTGCAAACGCGATCAGTGCAAATCCGCCCCACCAGAGTCCGGCCGAGAGGAGCGAGATCCGGACGGCCAGCTCTTTGGACATCCCGAGTCTGTTCGACACGCTCAGCAGGACGAGATTCGCCGCAAGCAGCAGCCCACCACCCAGGTAGCCAAGCGCGTAGCCCTGGCTCGAGATCTTGTTGCGCCGGTCCCCGGTCGTGATGTCGTTCAGGAAGGCGTTGTAGAGAACGATCGTGACGCCGAACGCGAGGTTCGCGACCATCAGCAACATTCCGCCGGCGATGTAGCGGTGGCCGGTGATGAAAAAGAGCAGACACGTGGCGGCCACGCCTCCATAGCAAAACGCGATCATGAGCCGCTTCTTCGCGTGGCTGTAATCCGCGATGGCACCGAGAAGCGGAAGGAGCAGTACCTGAAGGAACACGGATGTGGAGATGCAGTACGGGAACAGCGACGTGGCGGTGATCGTGCCGAATGGTCCCAGATTCGTGACGATGCCGTTTCTCCCGACGTCACGTTGGGCGAGGTCGGTCAGGTAGGGCCCAATCAATACGGTGACGACCGTCGTCTGGAAGGCCGAGTTGGCCCAGTCGTACATCAGCCATCCGACGATCTCCCGCTGGTTGTCGTTCGTGCGGGAGTCGGGTCGAACGGCCATGTGACGCGTTCACCGGCGGACGGGCTCAGCCGGCGCACCTGACGAGGACTGACGGGCACGACGCGGATGCGTGAGCTTGACCGTGCTCGCTTGCGGCCCTTTTTCGCCGGGCTCCTCGACGAACGAGACCGTGCTCCCGACCATCAGGCGGTCGAAGGCGTTCTTGAGCACGCTGCTTTTCTGAAAGTACACCTCATGTCCGTCCGCGGCTTCGATGTAGCCGTACTCGTCGATCGGAAACAGTTGCACGACCCGGCCTCGTGGCTGCCGCGCGGCGGTCTTCACCGTGCCGCGTTGTCGTCGTGCGAAATCCTGCAGCCGGCGCCGCGCGATGTCGAACGCTTCACGGACGGCCACCAGAGCGTGCTTCCGCTCAGGATCGGCCTCATCCTGTTTTGTCGCCTTTGCGAGATGGATGTCCTGGTCAGTGGCATGCAGGCTCGCTTCGTTCGCCACGACGATTTCCTCTCCCGGCACGGTGAGATCGATACGCACGTGGTAGCGGTTGCCGCTCTCGTGATGACGCTGCGCCAACTCCACAAGTACACGGCAGCCCATGATTGAATGGTAGTACGTCTCGAGCTTGCCGATGCGTGTGCGGATCTCCGCTTCGAGAGCCGCGGAGGGATCGATGCCACGAAATGTGATGGTTGGTGTGAGTTGCATGTCAGTTTCCCCAGCGAAGCTGCGCCTGATACCGCTCGGAACGAGAGCTTGGGTCAGCGACGCTCGAATCGCCCGGTCTTCTCGAAGAGGTGGATGCGATAGATCGCCGCGTGACCGTTCCGACTGCGCACGCGCGTTTCGCCTTCCCTCAGTGTCTCGGCCGCCGGAGTCGTCTCGCTGACGATCAGTGGTTGCAAACGCTCGCGGAGCCGCGCGAGAGCCGCTGTCGCGTCGGGTCCGAACAACTCCTCAAACCGGCCCCAGGCGATGACGCTGCGCCAGTTCGCGAGGTCATCAATGTGGTCGACTTCCACGCAGACCAGCGGGTTCTGGTGCATCATTCTAACCTTCAGGCCGTCCGCAGACTGGACGAGCAACGCATCGCCGTCATAGACATAGGTGACCGGGACGACGTAGGTGCGACGTTCGGCGTGGCAGCCGAGTCGGGCGACCACCTCCGTGCGGAGGAGATCCTCAATCTCGGTGGCGGAGAGCCATCCCAACATGCCGTCGAACGGTGCAAACGATGCACCACATCGACGGCGGTGGCGGTCTTACGGTCTTACGGCGCCTGCCGAGGGTCCGGCATTGCGCGCCGGATTTCCGGTACCTTCAAGGGATGTCTTGTCCAGAAGAATGCGGTGATACCCGGTTTCTCGCAGGCTGAGTGGACGCTGGCTATTTTACATATCACGTCAATAATACATCTAGCTAATTGACAATGTAAAGCTGTCGAGCTATCATGTCAATGCTTCATAAGGGGAAACCATGCCAGACAACGAATCCAATCTGGATCCCAAGGCGCTCGCTGAACGGCTGGCCGCTGCGCGGAGGTCTGCGGGCAAGACCCAAGAGGAGGCTGGGGCGGTGCTCGGAGTTAGTCGTCCGACGTACATCGCCATGGAGAAGGGCCTACGGCCCGTGCAGCCGCAGGAACTGGTGAAACTCGCCTCGTTTTTCGGCAGGACGGTTCATGAGTTGGCCCGTCGAAGGGAACCTCTTGCGCTAGAACCACACTTGCGAGCTGCTGTCGACCAGTCTCGGGCTGAAACGCCAGAACTTTTCGAAGCCATCAAAGAGTTCGAGCGGTTCGCCGAGGACTACCGCCAGTTGGAGATTCTGCTCAACGCGCCGCTGGCGTCGAATCCGCCTCCCCAGGTGCAGCTCCCGAGCCGCGGCAATCTCGTCGACTTCGCCGAGGACAGTGCCGCGCGTGAACGCGACCGGCTGCAGCTCGGCGATCAACCAATCCTCAGTCTCCGCCGAATTCTTGAACAGGAAGCTGGCGTTCGGGTGTTCTTCGGCCGGCTACCCTCCTGGATTGCCGGCATGTATGCGTTCGCCTCTGAACTCGGATACTGCATATTCATCAATCGAAACCATCCACCTGAGCGCCAGCGAATGTCGATGGCGCACGAGTACGCTCACTTCCTCATTGACCGATATCGACCAGGCATCGACTATTTCGAGCGTCATTCGCGGAAACCCGCGAATGAGCGGTTTGCCGACGCGTTTGCGTTGGCCTTCTTGATGCCTCGACTCAGCGTGCGACGTTACGTCACCGACATTGTGAGCACGACGCAGGACTTCCGTGTGGCTGATCTCGTAAGACTGAGCCACTACTACTTCGTGTCCGCTCAGGCTGCAGTGCTCCGTCTTGAGCAATTGGGCTTGATCGGGAAGGGGTGGTGGGACCACCTCGCCGAGGCCGGATTCCGTCCCCATGGTGCCAAGCAGGACCTGAATCTGGAGGCCCAGACTTCCGAGCCCCAGGACCAATATCCAGAACGGTACATGTTCTTGGCGGTCCAGGCCTTCCAGAAGCAGGCGATCAGCGAGGGTCAACTTGCGCGGTTTCTGCGGACTGATCGCGTGACTGTGCGGGGCATCGTCGAAGGCTGCCTGATGCGGCGTGAGACGCAGTCCGACGGTGGGGACCAGGTCGTCGAAATGCCGTTCGAGCGGTCACTCTTAGCCAATGCCCAATGATGGGAAGACCGGGAGCAAGGCCGCCACGAACGTAGTGCTCGACACCTGCTGCCTGGTTAATCTGGCCGCTGTCGACGGGACGCTTGAGTGCCTGGCCAAGTTTGAGTTGATTTGGCACGTGCCCACGGCGGTTCAGGCTGAGGGAATATTCATTCGGACGGCCATAGACAGTCGCGAGGTGCGGCGCATCGACGTGGACACTGCTGTTTTGTCGGGCGCCGTGAAGATCTGTGCTCCAGCAGACGACGCGGAGAATACGCTCTATGTCGAGTTCGCGTTGAGCCTCGACGATGGCGAGGCAATGGCGTTGGCGATTGCGAAGAACCGAGGTTGGAAGTTGGCCACCGATGATCGCAAGGCGCGCGTCAGGGCGAGCGGCGTAGGCGTTGCCCTGGCGACGACACCCGAGCTCATGCAAGTGTGGGCTTCTCGAACCCGATGCTCTGAAGTGGAACTGGCAAACACGCTCAGACAGATCGGGACGTTGGCGAGATTCGTACCTTCTGACGATTCCCCTGCCGCGCGCTGGTGGCGAAAGACGCTTGAGAAGAGCTGATGAAGCCATTCAAGATGACGCTCATCAGCCCGATGTCCAGCGCTTGGGCATTCGCGTCAATTGGCGCCGGTCTTCGAGGCGAGGTACGCCACGGCGCCGTCGAGCGCATAGAGGCGCGGATAGTCGACTTCGGGGATGTCGACGCCCAGCCTGTCGTGCAGCGCGAGCACGAAATTGAGGAAATCCATCGAGTCCAGATCGAGCTGATCGCGGAAGCTGGCGCCAGGCTCAATCGACGCCGGGTCGATTTCCGGAGCAATCCGCGTCAGCGCATCGATGATCACCCGCTTGATGTCGTCGGGCGTCATAGCTTGTCATAGCCTTTCCGGGGTCTGCAACAGTCGGTCGATGGCCGTCAGGAACACACCGCCGCGGTGCCCGTCGCTGGCCCGGTGGTCGGCGGACAGCGTCGCCGTCAGCAACGGTCGCGCCTCGATCTTGCCCGATCCAATCCAGGGTCGCTCCATGATTTTGCCAAACCCGACCAGCGCAACCTGCGGCGGATAGATGATGCCGAACGTCGATTCAACGCCCTGCTCACCAAGGTTCGTGACGGTGATGGTGGGATCCGCGAGCTCGGAGCTCCTCAGCGAACCGGTGCGGGCGCGCGCGACGAGATCCTGAAGCTGGCGCATCAACGTCGTGAGATCGAGTGTGTCGGCATCGTGCAAAGCTGGCGCAACCAGGCCGCCTCCGCGAAGGGAGATGGCAGACCCGATGTGGATGCCCGCGCCTTTCCGGAAGCCGCCGTCGATCCAATAGCCATTCAGCTCCGGCACGTCGCGTAGGGCCAGCGCCACCGTCTTGATCAGGAGCGCGGCGGGGAGGAGCCGTTGGGTGATCGGACGCTTCTCGTTCTCCTTGCGCAGCCACGCCAGTGCGACGCTTATGTCAATCGTCGTGGACAGGTAGTAGTGCGGGATTTCACGCTTCGACCGCGCCATCGCCGCCGCGATGGTGGCGCGCATCGCTGTCGATCGGTCGGGTGGTGGCGCTGGAGGCTGAGGGGCCGGCGTCTTCAGCGCGGCCGCGGCGCGCTCGACGTCCTCGCGCGTAATTGCGGCTTGGGCGCCGGTGCCCGTCATGTGAGTAAGGTCGACGCCAAGATCCGCGGCGAGCTTTCGTGCCAGGGGCGACACGCGCACGCGACCGGGCTGCTCGCGCGCGGCTGCCTGCGCCGGTGACGGCGCGGCGGGTGCAGCTGGGGCGACCGCCGGCGCATTGGGCATCGGGGCGGCTGGCGGGGTCCTCAGCGCGGCAGCCGCGCTGGGGTGCCCTGGCGGGTGCCCTGGTCGTTCGGGACCGGTTCCGCGGATCAGGGCGAGCACCGTGCCGACCGGGACTTTCTCACCCGGCTTGACGTGGACACTTTCGATCGTGCCGTCTTCGAACACTTCGATCTCGATCGCGCCCTTGGCCGTGTCGACCACCGCGATGATGTCACCGCGCGTGACGCCGTCGCCTGGATGCTTCAGCCACTCGACGAGCGTGCCGGCCTCCATGTCGGCGCCGAGCGACGGCATGCGGAACTCAGCCACGCCGACCCACGACTTCGCGCGCGGCCGCGACAATCGCCGGCGGCTGCGGCAGGGCGGCGTCTTCGAGATGTTTGGGGTAGGGAATCGGGACTTCCGCGCTGCAGACGCGCGCAAGCGGCGCGTCGAGCTCGTAAAACGCGTGTTCGACGAGGCGCGCGACGATTTCGGCCGACAGACTGCCGCTCTTCCAGCCTTCGTCTACGATGACCGCACGGTGCGTCTTCTTCACCGAATCCAGAATCGTCGCCATGTCGAGTGGGCGCAAGGTGCGCAGATCGATCACCTCCGCGTCGATGCCTTCGCTTGCCAGCGTCTCGGCGGCTTGCAGCGTTTTGCCCAGTGTGCCGCCGTAGGTGATGAGACTGAGATCTTTGCCCGGGCGGCGGATGGCGGCGTGATCGATGTCGACTGCACCCGCTTCGTCTGCCAGCGGCCCTTCCATGTTGTACAGCGTTTGGTGCTCGAAGATCAGGACGGGATCAGGATCTTCCAGAGCCGTCCACAGCATGCCGCGTGCATCCTCCAGCGTCGCCGGCGCCACAATCCGGATTCCGGGAATGTGGGCGTACCAGCCCTCCAGGCTGTGCGCATGCTGCGCCGCGAGCTGACGTCCCGCTCCAGTGGCCATGCGAATGACCAACGGGATGCTGAACTGGCCTCCAGACATGTGCCTGATGGTCGCCGCATTGTTGACGATTTGATCGAGCGCCAGCAGGCTGAAGTTGACCGTCATCACTTCCACGATCGGCCGCATGCCACCGAGCGCGGCGCCGATGCCGGCGCCGACGAACGTCGATTCGGATAGTGGTGTGTCGCGAATCCGCTCCGGCCCGAACTCGGCCAGCAGCCCCTTGCTGACGGCATACGATCCGCCGTACTTGCCGACATCTTCGCCCATCAGGAAGACCCGCGGATCCTTCACGAGCGCTTCCGTGAGCGCTGTCCGAACGGCTTCTCGGTACGTGGTCGTCCCCATCATGCGGCTCCGTAGGAACCCGATGGTCGACCTTCGGCCGGCGTGTAGACATCCTTCAGCAAGTCGTCGACAGGTTCCCAAGTGCCGGCTTCTGCAAATTGCACAGCGACATCGATCTCGTCCGCCACGGACATATTAAGTGCGTACAGAATCCCATCGGTCGCCATTCCCCGTTCTTTGAGCTGCGATGTGAACGTGGTGATGGGATCACGTTGCTTCCAGATTTCAACCTCAGACTTGTCGCGATACAACTCGGCATCGAACATGGAGTGCGCGCGGAAGCGGTACGTACGGAACTCGAGAAACGCGGGTCCCTCACCGCGCCTGACGGCATCGGCGGCGCGTTTCGTCGCCGCTTCCACGGCCAATACGTCCATGCCGTCCACCGGTTCCGCCGGCATCAGGTAGCTGCGGGCCTTCGCCGCGAGATCGGTCTGCGACTGCGCGCGCTCGAGCCGGGTGCCCATCGCGTACAGATTGTTCTCGCAGAGAAACAAGACGGGCAGTTTCCAGAGCGAGGCAAGATTCAGCGATTCGTGAAACTCGCCCTCGGCGACCGCTCCGTCTCCGAAGAAGCATGCGGTGACCCTTGGCCGTTGCTGCATCTTGTCGGCCAGCGCGAGGCCGACGGCGATCGGGAGGCCGCCGCCGACGATGGCGTTGCCGCCGTAGAAGCGGGCCTGCGCGTCGAAGACATGCATCGACCCGCCGCGGCCTCGACTGCAGCCCTGGTGTTTGCCGTACATCTCGGCCATGAGGCGATCGACTGCGACGCCCCGCGCCAAGGCGTGGCCGTGCTCGCGGTAGGTTGCGACGACGGCGTCTTCCCGGCCGAGGGCCTGCATGGCGCCAACCGCGACCGCTTCCTCGCCTATATATAGATGTAGGAACCCGCGAATCTTGCCAGCGCTGTACAGCTCGGCACACTTCTCCTCGAACCGCCGGATGCGGAGCATTTCGTGGAGCAGACGCAAGCCGTGCTCGCGGCTGATTTCAAGCCTCCCTGGCGTGTCCGGCTTCGGGACCGCAGTCTCGGTCGATGCGATTGGCTGAACGTTCGCGGCTGCTTCGGTCATGAGGCCTCCAGCGTCGAGATATCGCCCTCGGGCAGGCCCAGCTCCCGCGCCTTGAGCAGCCGGCGCATGATCTTGCCGGCGCGGTTCTTGGGGATGCTTGGTCGAAAATCAATCTCTTTCGGCGCGACCGCGGCGCCCAGACGCACGCGCGCGAATCCGAGCAACTCCCGCTTCAGGGTTTCATTGGGTTCGTACCCCAGTTTCAGCGCGACGAACGCTTTCACGACCTCGAGCGCCACCGGGTCGGGCTTGCCGATCACGCCTGCTTCGGCGACGGCGGGGTGCTCGAGCAGGACGCTCTCGACCTCGAACGGGCCGATCAAATGTCCCGACGACTTGATCACGTCGTCGGCCCGGCCGATGAACCAGTAGTAGCCGTCGCGATCGCGTTTCGCCAAGTCTCCGGTCAGGTAGTAGCCGCCGACAAAGCACTTGCGATAGCGCTCCTCGTCGGACAAATACCCGCGGAACATCGACGGCCAGCCCGGGCGAAGTGCGAGCTCACCTTCCGTGTCCGGCGCCTCGACGACTTCAATGGCGTCCTCGCCCACATGTCGCACGATCGCGACGTCGATGCCTGGGAGCGGGCGTCCCATCGATCCCGGCCGGATCTCCATGGCCGCAAAATTCGCGATCATGATGCCGCCGGTTTCCGTCTGCCACCAGTTGTCGTGAAATGGCTTGTCGAAGGCCTCGACGCCCCATGCAACAGCTTCGGGATTGAGCGGCTCACCGACGCTCGCCAGAAAACGCAACGAGGGGAACGCGTGCTGTCGCGCTGCTGCGGCACCGGCCTTCATCAACATGCGGATCGCGGTCGGCGCGGTGTACCAGACGGTGATGCGCTCTGCTTGCAGGATCGAATACCAGCGCCCGGCGTCGAAGTCGGCCTCATCCACGATGCTCGTGAGCCCGTGCGTGAGGGGCGCGATGATGCCATACGACGTGCCCGTCACCCATCCCGGGTCGGCGGTGCACCAGAACACATCGTCGGGATGGAAGTCGAGCGCGAAGCGCGCTGTGGCATGGTGGGCGACCACCGCCTCGTGCACGTGGAGCGCACCTTTCGGCTTGCCCGTCGTCCCGCTCGTGAAGTGGAGGAGGGCCGCGTCTTCCGGATCGGTCGGTGGAATGGTGAAGTGCTGGTCCGCGTCAGCCATCAAGCTGCGAAGATGGCGCACCCCTGACAGCTTCTGGATGGACGGAGTCTCACCGACGAGCAGGACGTGTTGGAGGCTCGGCAGCGAGCCGCGGAGCGCCTCGATTTTCTTGCGGTACAACGCGTCGGTCGTCACGAGGACCGTTGCACGAGCGATATTGATTCGGGACTGGATCGGCTCGGGTCCGAACGCGGAGAAGAGCGGCGTGAACACACTGCCGTTCTTCAGCGTGCCGAGCGCGGCGATGTAGAGCTCCGGAATCCGTCCAGCCAGGACGGCGACCGGGTCGCCCTTTCCGACGCCAAGGCTTTTCAGAACGTTAGCGAAGCGGCTTGTCTCGTCGCAAAGGTCGGCATACGTGAAGTCGCGCCGCGTGCCGTCCTTTGAGAGCCAACCCAGCGCCACACGATTCCGCCGATCGCCGGCTGCGTGACGGTCGACCGCTTCGTGGGCGATATTGAGACCGCGCCCGTTGGGCAGACCATCCAAGTCCGCACGCGCCTGGGCCCAGGAAAACTCGGCGCGCGTCCGCTCGTAATCGACCAGATTCGGGACAACAGTCGAAGCGCCATGCGGCTTCGCGATCGCGGGCCAACGAGCACTGAGGGTCGGGGCCGATTCCGGCATCAAGACTCCTGAATGTTGCCGGAAATCCGGCAGCCGCGATGTCGTCTTTCCATCATGCAAGGGCCCTGCTAGTAGCGAAGATGCGCTACAACGGCTCTTTCTGGGCGGTTTGAGGCGCAGCTTCGCTACTGGTACCGCGATTGCGTCAGTTTAAGGGAAGGCGTCACGAAGCAAGGAGGGGCTATGCCGAGCACATCGTCGATTCATGAGTTCCTGCGCCAAGCACATGTGGCCTATACGGTCGTGCCGCACAGACCGGCGTTCACCGCGCAGGAGGAAGCGGCCGCGACGCACGTCCCAGGCCGGGACTGGGCCAAGGTCGTCATCTGTCTTGTGGACGGCGAGCCCATTCAAGCGGTGCTGCCGGCGCCGCTGACGGTGAATCTCTCTCGCCTGCTGGACCTCGCGAGGGGCAGCGAAATCCGGCTTGCCCAGGAAGAGGAGCTGCGACGACTGTTCCCGGAGTGCGAGCCAGGAGCGATGCCGCCGTTCGGTCCGCTGTACGGCCAGTCGGTGTTTGCCGACGTCGCGCTCGCCGCGGAACCCGAGATCGTCTTCAACGCGGGCACGCACACCGAGGCGATTAGCATGCGCTGGGCAGACTTTGCCGCGACCGTCAGGCCGATCGTCGGCAAGTTCGCTGAGCCTCCGCTCGACCAAGTGGGAGAATTCAGATTGTCGTACCGGGAGTAGACGGAGATCCGCCATGCGCTTCCGCAACCGCCAGCCTCTCGCTACTTCCCGACCATGTGCTGAGGGTCCCTGTTGTTCTCGTTGCAGATGAATTCGATCATCTCCGAGTCGAGCATGATTCGCTGGTCCACTCTGACAGTGAACGGCTTTGTGTACGCTTTCGGATCGTCGATCGTGACGTCGATTTCCAGGACGCCGTAGTTCACCCGCCGGAACCGCTCGGTGATCTTCGCGGCATCGGTCAGCGGGCTGCCCCAGATGTCGAGCCATCCGTCATCCCTGAAACCGGTCGTCTCGACCACCAGCGTGTCCCCGTCCCAGTTCCCAACGGAGTAGCCATACCACCACGGCTGCGGGTCGTTGTTGGGCAAGGGGCGACCATCCATGAAAATCTGCCGAGTGCCGGCGTTCCCTTCGTACAGAATGACGATGAGCGTGGGGGTTTGGATGATCTTCCTGGGCTGAGGATGTATGTGAAATTGCGTGAGGCCCATCGGCAGACAGCGCGCGTCGGGATTGTCTTTGCTGTTCTCCTCCTTGCGCTTCTTCAAGAGCTCCGCCGCCCAGGGTTGCAGCGGCAGACCATCCGGGAACCCCGCGCCGATGTTGGCGAACGTGGTGACGGGAGGGCCGCCGGTCGTGGGCGAAGGAGCCGGTGTCTGCCGGCGGAACTGAATCATCCACGTGTTCTCCCAGATTCCGGACAGATCCGGCTTGCCGTCGGCCGTCCTCGGTGCGGGCGCGGACAGCGTCGGCTTGCCGTCAGGCGTCTTGGGTACCCCTGGCGTCGGATAAGACGGCCATTGCGCACGGAGCGCCGGCGAGGTGACGGCGAAGATCGCCATCAGACCAACCACGTTGAGCCACGTTCTCATTTTCAGCCTCCGACCAGGAGCCTGTCCGAGTAATACCCTTCAGGCTCCTGGTAGCGCGCTTCGCGCGAAGTCACCACGTGATTTCGGCCTTTTTGGCCGGCGGAGCCGGCCTACTCGGAGCGCGTTGCGATGATTCAGACACGCTCCGAGCGGATTATACAGAGTCGTCCGGCGCTATACTGGTCGCTTCTCGAGGAGGAGGTCCAGCCGTGAGGATTTCGCATTCACCAAAGCCCGTTCAGATCGTCTGGTTCGTCGCGCTCGCCCTCTTGCTCGTCGCGACCGCGGGGTCCCGCGTGGGGTCCGGTCAGCAGAAGGTGCCGTTCGACAACGGCATCCCGGTGGCGCCGCGCGGTCTCGCCGGTCGTCCGCTGCCGAAGATGCCGGTGGTGTACGACACGGGCGAGGGACAGAGAATCCGGGTCGTCGCAGTCACCAGGGCACTGGAATATCCCTGGGCGCTCGCGTTTCTTCCGGACGGCAGCATGCTGGTCACCGAGCGGGCCGGCCGCCTGCGGATCATCCGCAACGGCGTGCTGGACCCGAATCCGATTGCCGGCGCGCCGGTTTCTTACTGGGCCCTCGAATCCGGTTTACCCGGGGCCGTTCACGGCTTCATGGACGTCGCCCTCCATCCCCAATTTGCCGAGAACCACTTCGTGTATCTCACCTATACGAAGCCGCTCGATGAGAAACGCCGGACGGTCGCGATTGCCCGCGGACGTTGGGATGGCCGTGCGCTCACCGAGGTCCATGACATCTTCGTGGCGGATGCCGCCGGCACGTCGCGCATCGCGTTCGCCCGTGACGGCACGCTCTTCATGACGACGACGGGCAGCGGTCCCCAGGATCCCAATACGCAAGGCGGAAAAGTGCTGCGGCTCCGCGATGATGGCAGCGTCCCGAGCGACAACCCGTTTGTCGGACGCACCGGTTACAGGCCTGAGGTGTACACGCTCGGCCATCGCAGCTCGTTAGGTCTCGCGGTCCATCCCGGAACCGGCGAGATGTGGCTCAACGAGAACGGCCCGAACGGGGGCGACGAGATCAACATCCTCAAGCCCGGCCGCAACTACGGCTGGCCGGTTGTCAGCTACGGACGCACGTATCAGGGCCCGTGGCAGTCGGAAGTGCCCGGGCACGCGGGTTTCGAGCCGCCGCTGGTCTACTGGGTGCCGGCGATTGCCGTCTCGGGCATGGCGTTTTACACGGGGGACAAGCTCCCCAAATGGAAGGGCGATGTCTTCGTCGGCTCGCTCCGCACCGGCGAGATTCCTGGCACGGGCCATCTCGAGCGCATCCTCTTCAATGAGAAGATGGAGGAGCTGCGCCGCGAGTCGCTGCTCGTCGACCTGCGTCAGCGAATCCGCGAAGTCCGGCAGGGGCCTGACGAACTGTTGTATGTGCTGACCGACGAGAAGGAGGGAGCCGTGCTCCGGATTGAGCCAGCGCCATAGCTCCAGCGCTCTTAGCTGGCCTTCGTCTTCAGCGGTTTTGGTGGACGCGGCGCGAGCGAGAGGACTTGGCGTGTCTCCTTCTTCTCCAATTCCTTCAATCGTGCATAGAGCGCTTCGAGAGTGCCCCCGCACTCCTGAAAGATCCTGGCGCGCACGCGTCTGACTTCCGCGACGATTTCATCGTCTTCCACTTGTTTCATCGGTCGGTCTCCATCAGCTCCTCAGGCGTGCAGAGTATCGGTGGCTCGAATCCACGCAGACGAGCAAGCTCTTCGATCTTCCCACGGGTCTGGGCGTTGGCGATATGGCGGCAGTTCCACGTGAGCAAGTACTCCATGCCACCGGCCGCAGC
>JAHFUI010000068.1:0-5554 GCA_023265175.1 Acidobacteriota bacterium | reverse complement strand
TTACCGGGCCTAACGCCCGCGCATCACCAGCGGCGCTCACGACTCACGAGCGCCGTCTGGTGCATGCGCTGTTAGTGTTGGGCCCTAAGCACGTCGGCAGGATCTCGCTCAGCGTGTCCACGATGAGCACGTCTTCAAGTGTCATTTCCCAATACGGAACACGCTTCCACACGGGTACCAACCCCGCCGCGCGTGCACCTGCCACGTCAACCTCCGGATGGTCGCCAACGAACATGGCCTCAGCCGGCTCAACGCCGCACCGTTCAAGGGCGCGTGCAAATATCATGCGGTCAGGCTTTCTCAGACCTTCCGCCTCGGAGATGAGGACGACGTCAAAGAAGGACGCCAGGCCTAGACTCTGCAGTTTCTGCTCTTGGGGTTCAGTCGGCCCATTGGTAATGACACCGAGCTTCTTTCCATGCTTCCGCAACGTCTGCAGGGTCGCCGATGTGTCGTTCGACAACTCACAGTGTCGATCGTAACTTTGCCAGAAGTGACGTTCCAAGCGGTCCGCCACGTCTGCGCCAAGGCCCCACTCCGTCACGAGCCTTTCGTGGAGTGCGGGGAGTGCGGGCTTGCTGCCATAGCCATGCGCGTCAAGATCGACGAGACGCTGGACGAACCGACGTTCATCGATGTCCCCGAGGTTCTCTCGGAAGATCATGAACTGCTCTTTGGCGAGATTCCGTACGAGCTCATCGCGATCGTACAACGTGCCGTCGAGATCAAACAAAACAGCCCGTATCATCGATTCTTCTTCGTGGTGCACATGTGGCGCTCGATCGCGAGACCTGACGCGCCGCTGTGAATCGCTAAGGCAGTGCAAACACGAACACGCCGGGGGCCGTGCCAGGTTTCAGCTCCGGCGTCATGCGTCCCGATGCGCCGGCGACGAGCGATCCTCCCGTGACCGCGGCGACATACTGCTTCCCGCCGGACGAAAAGGAAATCGGGTAGCCGCTGACGGGAGTCCCGATGTTCACCTCCCACAGCAGCTTGCCCGTCTTGTCGTCGAGCGCCTTGAACCGTCCGTTGACGTCGCCGCCGAAGACGAGCCCGCCGCCGGTCGCGACGAGCGACATCATGCCCGCGCGCTGTTCGTGCTTCCACGTCGTCTGGCCGGTCTCCGCCGAAATCGCCCACACGGTCCCGACCTTGTCGGCGCCAGGCGCCATCTCGTACTTCATGTTGAGGCCGTAGACCTTCGAGGGATCGCGCGTGTCCACGGTGGTCGTCGCCGTCATGCACATGTTCTGCATCGGCATGTACATCGTGTTCGTCAGCGGGCTGTACGCGCCGGCCGGCCAGTTCTTGCCGCCGTTGCTCCCCGGGCAGATCACCTTCTCCTCGTTGATTTTCGTGAACACCGATTCGCGGTTGACAATGACCTTGCCGTTGCCGTCGATCGTGCTGATGACGTTCTGCGCCACCGTCGGCCGCGCCCAGAGGAATTCGCCCGTCTGCCGATCCAGCGTGTAGACGACGCCGGTTTTGCCGGGAATCCCGGTGATGACCTTGCGGCGTTCGCCCGGCTTCACCTTCGGGCTGATCCACATCACATCGCGCGGGTTCGGCGCCACCGTCGTGTCGACGAGCAGGCGCTCGAAGGGATGATCGAGATCCCAGTGATCGATGATGTGCTGGTAGTACCACACGATCTTGCCGGTGTCGGCGTTCAACGCGAGCGTGCAGTTGTGGTAGAGGTGCTGCATGTCGTTGCCGGCCAGCGTGAACTTCGGCGCCGGGATCGTCACCGACGTGCCGATGTAGATCAGGTTCAGCTCGGGATCGAAGCTGGGCACCATCCACGTGCCGACGTGCCAGCGCTGCTCCATCGGCACGTTGCCCCACGTCTCATCGCCAGGCTCGCCGGGACCGGGAATCGTGTGAAAGCGCCACAACTCCTTGCCGGTCTTTGCGTCGTGCGCCGTGACGACGCACGAGTCGCGGCCGGCGTCGGGCTGGCACTGGCGGCCGGTGATCACTTTGCCGTTGGCGATGATCGGGCCGCCGCTGGTCGGCGCGCGCTTCTTCGGATCGAGCACCGGCGTTTCCCACACCAGGTTTCCGGTCTGCGCGTCGAGCGCGTAGATGAAGTTGTCCGAGCTCGAATTGATGATCGTGTTGCCCCAGATCGCGATCGCCCGATCGGTCTTGGGCCGCGTGCCCTCGGGCAGCTTGCGCTTGTACTCCCAGAGAAAGTCGCCGCTCTTGGCGTCGACGGCGAGGATGTCGTCGCCGGGGTTCGGGATGTACATCACGTCGTCATGCACGAGAGGCGTGCCCTCCTGATTGCCGCCAGCGGGCAGGCCGCGGGTCCACACCATCCGCGCCTGCGCGACGTTGCCGCGGTTGATCTGGTTGAGCGGGCTGTAGCCCCAGCCATCCAGCGTGCGCCGCCATGTGAGCCAGTCGCCGGGATCCGGCTTCTGCAGCATCGCGTCGGTCACTGGGACGAACTTGCGCGGCGCCTCCTGTGCGCGCCCGGCCACACCGCACATCACAGCCAGTGAGATCAACGCCATCGCCGTCAGCCATCGGTTCATGACAGTTCCTCCATGCTTTGCACGAAGGGTATCTTCGCACAACATGGCCTGACGATCAGCCCGGGTCCTCGCCGAGCTGGCGGCTCGTCCCTGATGCAGGAAAGTCTAGGGTTCTCGCATTTCTTCAAGTTTTTGAATTCTGAGCTGGTTTTGTCACTTTCTTACATGACGAGTCATTGAAAGGCCTAATCTGTATAGGTTAGTCTTACCCCGCTGCGAGACGACTGTTACCCCCCAACAATAGTCGTCGCGGCCTGGAAACCAAACGACATGGGAGGTCGGTTTTATGCGTGGTGTGTTGAGGTTGGCTGGTTTGTTCGTCCTGGTTGTTCTCGCGCCGACAGCGGTCTTTGCGCAGGTTCAGGCGACCCTGACCGGCACGGTCAAAGACACGTCCGGCGCGGTCCTTCCCGGTGTCACCGTGGAAGCGTCCAGTCCGGTGCTGATCGAGAAATCGCGCTCGGCAGTCACGGACGGGTCCGGTCAGTACCGGATTGTCGATCTTCGTCCCGGCACGTACACGGTCACCTTCACGCTGACCGGCTTCACGACCGTCAAGCGCGAGGGCATCGAGCTCAGCGGTTCGTTCACCGCGACGATTAACGCCGACCTGAAGGTCGGCACCGTCGAAGAGACGATTACGGTCAGCGGCGAAACGCCGATCGTCGACGTCCAGAGCATCCGTCGTCAGACGACGCTCAGCGGCGAGGTCATCAACCAGATTCCGACGGCCCGCGGCTACGCCGGCATCATGGTGTTGATGCCCTCCGTCATCACGCAGGCCGGCACGTCCGCCGACGTCCAGGTGACGCCGGGCATGGTGGTGTTCGGCGGCGCGGGCGGCCGCAACAACGAAGGCCGTCTGTCGGTGGACGGCTTGAACACGGGCGCCTCGCTCAACGGCGCGGGCGTGTCAGGCTACAACGCAGACCTGCTGAACGCGGCCGAAGTCGTAACGACGAACTCTGGCGGCCTGGGTGAAGCCGAAGTCGGTGGCCCGGCGATCAACGTCGTGCCGAAGACCGGCGGCAACACGTTCAAGGGCAGCGCGTATGTTGCGTACGTCGGCAGCGGCATGGTGAGCAGCAACTACACCGACGCGCTCAAGGCGGCCGGGCTGGCCTCGCCGCTCAAGATTCTCAAGCTGTGGGACGCGAACGCCGGCGTCGGCGGCCCGATTAAGAAGGACCGCGTGTGGTTCTTTTTGAACTACCGCGACGAGGGATCCTGGCAGACGATTCCCGGCATTTTCGCCAACGGCAATTGGGCGAACATCACATCGCCGATCTCGAACGCCGCGGCACCCTGGACCGTCGCGTTCGACACGACCAAGCCCGCGCGCAGCGCCAACGCCTGGGTGATCGCCAGCGGCCGGTTGACGACGCAGATCAACTCGCGCAACAAGGTCAACATCTTCTGGGACGAGCAGCATCCCTGCAACGGCGCCACCTGGACGCCGCAGGGCGAGGGCTGCCGCAAGCCGACCGGCAATGAGGTGTTCGAGTACGTCTTCGGCAGCCCGAACACGACGTCGCCGGAAGCTGGCGGCTACGCGCACCGCTTCCAGCGCGTGCAGCAGGCGACCTGGTCGTCGCCCGTCACCAACCGCCTCCTCTTCGAAGCGGGCGCGGGCACCTACCTTTCGCGTTGGGGCACGAACCGCCGCCCGGACAGCGTGACGAAGGACGTGGTCCGCGTGACGGAAGGGTGCTCGATCGCCGGCTGCGCGAATAACGGCGGCATCATCGGCCTCAACTATCGTTCGGAAGCGCCGTTTGACAACTGGATCGGCGCGCACGTGTGGCGCGCCTCCGCCTCGTACGTCACCGGTGCTCACAACTTGAAGTTCGGATACCAGGGTGCGTGGCACGAAGATCAGCAGAAGAACTTCCCGAACAGCACCTCCACGACGTACACGCTGCAGAACGGCTTGGCCTCTTGTGCGAATCCGACCTCAGCGACAAGTTGCCCCGGCGTGACGATCGGTGAGACGCTGACCCCCTACCAGGTGCTGCAGGACGTGCGGTACGACGCGCTCTACGCTCAAGAGCAGTACACGATGGGCCGCTTCACGTTCCAGGGTGCGGTTCGGTTCGATCACTCGTGGAGCTACTTCCCGGACGAGACCGTCGGACCCGTACGGTTCCTGACGACGCCGGTCACGTTCGCCCAAAACGATCCGGCGCTCTCCACGCCGTCCACGCTGCTCTGCAGCACCGACCTCAAGGGCGCGAATCTGCCCGCGGGCTTCTCGAAGAGCTGCGTCAACAACGTCACGGGCTACAAGGACGTGACGCCGCGCGGCGGCGTGGCGTGGGACGTCAAGGGTGACGGCAAGACGTCGGTAAAGGTCTCGATCGGCAAGTACCTCGAGGCGGCGAGCAGCGGCAACGGCAACTACACCGCGGGCAACCCGGTGGCGAGAATGCCGACCGGTATCGGCATCAGCCGTTCCTGGAACGACGCCAACAAGAACTACGTGCCGGATTGCGTGCTCGAGAATCCGTTGGCGAACGGCGAGTGCGGGAACGTCAACAACCAGTCGTTTGGGAAACCGGTATTCACCAACAGCTTCGACTCCGCGCTGATGGGTGGCTGGGGCATTCGTCCCTCGGACTGGGGTTTCGTGGCCTCGGTGCAGCAGCAGCTCCTGCCGCGCACGTCGGTTGAGTTCAACTACTCGCGCCGCTGGCTGAACAACTTCACGGTCACGGACAACCTCGCCACGGTCGCCGGCGACTACCGGCCGTTCAGCGTCACCGCGCCCACCGATTCGCGCCTGGGCGATTCGAGCGGCCAGGTGATCACCAACCTGTTCAACGTCACGCAGGCCGCTGCGCTGCGGACCCCGAACAACTTCAACACGTTGGCCGCCAATTTCGGGAACCAGTACCAGCACTTCAACGGGTTCCTGATGAACGTCCAGTCGCGCGTGCGGAGCGGTCTGACGCTGTCGGGCGGCTTTAACACCGGGAAGACGATCAGCGACAACTGCGAGATTCGTGCGC